>NZ_JBSMVT010000008.1:0-127088 GCF_053760925.1 Enterococcus olivae | reverse complement strand
AAAGCTTTATCCAAGAGTATACAGTCTGAAAACAGATTATTTTTAGAGAAAATACCTGACCTTATTTCAAAATAGGTTATTCGTTCGATAAAATAGATTAAATATTGAGCTATGAATTATTCAGGTTATTTAGAAACATTAACAGCGGATCCTATTAGAATTACGAATGTTACTTTTGAAGCAGGTTGTCGTAACAATTGGCATATTCATCATAAAGGCGGCCAAATTTTATTAGTTACTGCGGGTGAAGGCTGGTATCAAGAGTGGGATAAGCCAGCGCAAAAGTTAATAACAGGTGATGTTGTCAATATTCCAGCAGAACGAAAGCATTGGCATGGTGCTGCTAAAAACAGCGAATTCGTTCATATTGCAATTTCTATCCCGGCAGATGAAGCAACCACTGAATGGTGTGAAGCAGTAACAGATGAGCAATATAATCTATTGGATTAAAGTTGTCAGACTTACTTCTTTAGCTAGAAGAGTGAATCGCGGTATGCGATACATCTTTTTTTTGGGATGTATTACATATACTAAGGAGGTTTTAACATGGAACCCTTAATAATCAAAGAACAAGGCTCATTTACTGCAGGTGGTAAAACAATTATAGCACCAGGACAATTTGATTTTAACGATGCACATGGTATCGCTGGACAAACAAGACATGGAGATCATGCGTATGTAGAATATCAAGTTCCAATGAATCCCAATAAATTACCGTTGATTTTTTTGCATGGTGCAGGTCAGTCTGCTGCTGGATGGCAGACAACACCAGACGGCAGAGAAGGTTTTAATAATATTTTTTTGCGAAAGAATTATAGTGTGTATTTAGTTGACCAACCCCGTAGAGGACGTGCGGCTCAAAATATTGTAAAAGCTGAAATTGATCCAATCACAGATGATCAGCTTTGGTTTAGTAATTTTAGAATCGGTCATTGGCCAAATGTAGACGAAGATATGGCGTTTCCAAAAGGCAGACAAAATGTGAAGAACTTCTTACAGATGATGACTCCAGATGTTGGACCATACGATCAAGATGTCATTGCAAAAGCATTTGTGCAAGTTTTCGAGAAAGTTGGAAAAGCTGTATTGATTAGTCATTCCCAAGGTGCCGGATCAGGATGGCAAATTGCTACAGAAAGTCCAAATGTTCAGGGAGTTGTATGCTTAGAACCAGGAAGTGGATTTGAATTTCCTAAGGGAGAATTACCGGAATCAATCGAATCGCGTAGTCCTTGGGGAGCTCTTTCAGCTGGTGAGATATCGGATAAGAAATTTAAACGTTTAACAGAAATTCCAATCATCATTATTTATGGTGATATGGTACCGCGTGAACCAGCGGAAGAATGGCCAATTGATGCTTGGCGAGCTCGCGCTGAAATGGCTGATAAATGGGTCGAATGTATCAATAAACATGGCGGACAAGCAGAAATTTTGAGATTACCAGACATTGGTATCAATGGAAATACACATTTCTTGTTCCAAGATACTAATAATCAAGAAATAGCTAATGTCATTGATGATTGGTTGAAAAAAAATAATTTGGCGGAGGGATAATGATGGCAGATAAATTAAGGGCTAAACAAATCGATCTGATTACAGTCACATTTTATGCAACAGTTGGTGATTTAGACCAGCTAAAAATAGCACTTACTAAAGCCTTAGATAATGGTTTAACGGTAAACGAAGGGAAAGAAGTAATGCTGCACATCTATGCATATGCAGGTTTTCCAAGGAGTATTAACGGAACCGTCACTTTGATGAATTTATTAGAAGAACGTAATCAGCAAGGAATTATAGATATAGAGGGAGTTGACTCCCACAGTCTAGCCGATTCAATTGATAAAAATGAATACGGTGAAAAGATGCGAACGTCTTTAACTGGACCACGGCCGGAACCAGCATATGCTAAATTTTCGCCAGCCTTGGATGTCTTTTTAAAAGAGCATTTATTTGCAGACCTTTTTGCTCGAGAAACTCTTTCAAAGCTGGAACGAGAACTTGTTACTATTAGCGTATTAGCGGCATTAAAAAATGTACCAACGCAATTGAAGACACATATCCAAATTAGTCAAGATCAAGGATTAACAGATAATCAAGTCGAAGAATTCACTCAAATAGTGAATCAATTGCTTTAAAAATTTAAAATCGAGAATGGATGATAAGAATGAAAAAAGTATTGATTATAGGTGCTAATGGACAAATTGCACGAATTGTTATAGAGAGACTTTTAAAGGAACAAGCAGATACCGAATTAACGCTTTATTTGCGTAACAGCAGTCGTTTAAGTAGCTTAGCTGGCGATCGTGTAAAAGTTGTTGAAGGAGATATTGATAGCTTAGCAGATTTGAAAAACGCAATGTTAGATCAGGATATGGTTTTTGTAGCCTTTGTTGATCATGATAAAGAGAATACAGCTACTAAAAATGTGATTGAGGCAATGAAAGAACAAGGCATTAAGCGTGTAATTTCAACCAACGTTCTCGGAATTTATGATGAAGTACCTGGAGAATACGGCCGTTGGAATCAAGAAGCGATTGCATCAGGACTTCCTTCAGCAATTGCTTCAGATAAGTTACTCGAAGAATCAGGATTAGATTACACTACTTTACGTTTACCATGGTTAAATGATCGGGATGAAGTAAAATATGTTCTTACGCACAAGAATGAAGAGTATGTAGGTGTTTCTGGTTCTCGACAAAGTATGGCGGATGTAGTGATTCGTATTATCGAAAATCCAGAATTTCTCAAAAATGATAGTGTAGGCATTGCTGATGCAGATACACAAGGAGAAGACCGCCCTGTATATTAATTATCAGCGACAGACTGATTTAAACATTAGGTTTGCTATGTAGTTCACTTCATAGTTTATACTTTTAATATAGTTATTAGTGAGGGAGGAATATTTTTATGTCAGAAAAAAAAGTCGCAATAATTACAGGTGCTTCAAGCGGAATTGGTGAAGCTGCAGCAAAATCATTGGCTGCAACCAGCTGTATCGTTGTTTTGGCAGCCAGAAGAGAAGAACGTTTAAAAGAATTGGTGAAAGAAATTGAAATGAGTGGCGGAGAAGCATTGTATTGTGTAACTGATGTAACTAAAAATTCAGAAGTGGAAACGTTAATAAAATTAGCTGTAGATACGTATGGAAAAGTAGATATTTTAATCAACAGTGCTGGAATTATGCCACATTCACCTTTAAAGGACCAAAGAATTCAAGATTGGGATAATATGATTGATATTAATATCAAAGGAACACTTTATGGTATTGGAGCAGTCCTTCCTTATATGAATGAACAAAAGTCTGGTCATATCATCAATATTTCTTCAGTTGCAGGACATTATGCACATGCAGGAGGTGCAGTCTACTCAGCGACCAAATGGGCTGTAAGAGCAATTAGCGAGTCTTTAAGAGAAGAAGTGGCACAAGATGATACGAATATCCGCGTATCGATTGTCTCTCCTGGTGCAATCAACACTGAATTACTATCTTCAATCACAGATCCTGAAATTAGAGAGAATAATGCAAAATTTTATGAAAACTTTGGTATATCAGTGGAACGTGTTGCATCGGCTATTCAACAAATAGTTGATGTACCAGCGGATACAGCTTGGAATGAAGTGATTATTCGTCCGACGAAACAAGTACGATAAAGAAAGAAGGAATGATATTGAAGAAACTATTTAGTCTAATCTTAATAGGTGGAATACTACTAGTAGGATGCGCTGAAAATGGAGATGAGAATAGTATGGATCAGGAAAGTAATCGTGAAATCAGTCAGAATTCAAATGAGCAAACGTCAAGTTCCTCAAATACCAATTCATCACGTGAGATTGTAGGTACTGGAGAATATGGTAGAGGAGCAAAATCAGATGGTCAAGATACTAACAGTCAAGAAAATCCAATGAGACTGTTGACAGATGATTCTGATTCTATCATTATTTATTTTTCTAGAAGTGGGAATACAGAAAATTTAGTTAAAATGATTCAAAATGAGACTCAAGCAGATATTCTTGAGTTAACAATCTTAGAACCATATCCTGCAGATTATGATGAAACAGTAGATAGAGCTGATGAAGAAAGAGAAAGTGGAAATTTACCCGAAATTAGCGCCGAAATACCTGACATGAGTCAATATAACCAAGTTTACTTAGGTTATCAAACTTGGTCTATGACTTTATCAAATCCTATAATGAGCTTTTTAGAAAGTTATGGAGAAGAAATAGATGGTAAAACAATTCATCCATTTTCATCTAATGCGGGATATGGAGAAGGTAATTCCATTGAGAGAATACAAGAACTGCTTCCTAATAGCTCAGTTGAAGAAAGTTTCTCAGTAGAAGATGAAGATGTTGTATCATCAGAGAATGCTTTGAAAACTTGGTTGGATAAATAAAAACTGCTTGCGTTGTAGTTCACTCCATAGTGTATTGTTTATTTTATAGATGGAGGAATGAAGATGCGAGAATTAAAAAAGAAGAATAAACTGGATATTGTACTTCCAATTATTTTATTGAGTTATTTTATAATACTATTAGATAATTCAATCGTTTTTACTGGAACTGTAAAAATTCAACAAGAGTTAAATTTAAATACTACAGAATTGTCATGGGTTACCAATGCCTATTCTTTGACATTTGGAGGGCTTTTGCTATTAGGAGGGCGTTCTGGAGATATTTTTGGTAGAAAAAGAATGTACAATATAGGATTAATCATATTTGGGTTGGGTTCACTATTCGTCGGTTTGGCAACAGATGCTTTTACTATAATTATATCCAGAGCTTTTCAAGGAATAGGATCTGCGATATTAGCACCTACGACATTGGCTCTTTTGATGGACGCTTATCAAGGGGACGCTCGAACTAAAGCTGTTGCAGCATATGGTGCAACAGCAGGGATTGGGTCAGCGATTGGTTTGATTATTGGAGGAGTATTGGCTAGTCTTTTCAGTTAGAGAGATGGGTTTTTTATAAATGTTCCCGTTTGTATGCTTATGTTATTCTTATCCATCAAGTTTATTGATGAGAAAAATTCATCTTTTGGAAAAATAGATGTCATAGGTTCTGTCGTTTCAGTTATTGGAATGGTTAGTTTGGTCTATAGTATTTCGGGAGACAGTCAACAGCTTGTTGCTTTAATCATTGCGATAATTTTTATGGGTTTCTTTGTATGGTTTGAGTCTAGAACTTTAAATCCGATTTTACCATTATCTTTATTTCATAACAAAGAGCGGGTAGGAGCCTATATTGCTCGATTTACTTTTATGGGTTCTATGTTAAGTTTATGGTTTTTAACACCTCAATTTCTACAGAATTATTTCGGTTACTCACCGTTAATCGCTGGTCTAGCTTTTTTCCCATTGTCATTTTCAATCTTTGTTTTTTCAATGGCAGTCTCAAAATTGACAAAAAAATGGGGGAACTCAAAACTAATGATAGTGGGATTGTTTATTACAATTATTGGTATGTTTAATTTGATGTTATTCAATAATCAATCTAATTATTGGATGGGTATTGCTGTACCAATGGTTATTATAGGCATGGGTCAAGGATTTTCTCTTAGCCCCCTAACTTCATCAGGAATTACACAAACTTCTGGAGAAGAGGCGGGAGCTGCTTCAGGTGTTGTAAATATGGTTCATCAAATTGGAGGCTCCATAGGTCTGTCTATTATTATTTCTTTAACCAGTAATATTAAAAATATAGTTACTCAATTTCATTATCAAATGATGATTGCTGCAATTTATATTGTGATTTCTTTTATTGTTGCAATTATTTTAATTTATAAAAAAAACTAATTAGAAAAGAGGAAGTAATATGCAATATGTAACGTTAAATAATGGTGTTAAAATGCCACAACTTGGATTTGGTGTTTTTCAAATGACGGATTTGGATGAATGTGAAGAAATCGTTTATGAGGCAATTACTCATGGATATCGTTTAATCGATACTGCCGCATCTTATGGAAATGAAGAAGCGGTAGGGAAAGCGATTAAGCGTAGCGGTGTTCCTCGCGAAGAATTGTTTATTACTACAAAATTGTGGATAAGTGATGCAACTTATGAAGGAACAAAGAAAGCTTTTCAACTTTCATTAGAGCGATTAGGTTTAGATTATTTAGATTTATATTTAATTCATCAACCTTTAAATGACGTTTACGGTTCTTGGCGTGCGATGGAAGAATTATATGAAGAAGGTAAAATTCGTGCTATTGGTGTATCAAATTTTTATCCAGATCGTTTAATTGATTTGATTGCATTTAATAAGGTCACACCTGCATTAAACCAGATTGAAATTAATCCATTCTTTCAAAGAGAAGAAGATTTACAAGTAATGAAAGAAAAAGGTGTGCAATCAGAAGGTTGGGCGCCATTTGCAGAAGGAAAAAATGATTTATTCCATAATGAATTATTACAAAAAATTGGAGATAAATATAATAAATCAATCGCTCAAGTTATTTTACGTTGGAATATTCAAAGAGGAGTTATAGCGATTCCTAAATCTGCTAATGTGGATCGAATGAAACAAAATGCTGATATTTTTGATTTTGAATTATCAGCTGATGATATAGAAAAAATTTCAACCTTAGACGAGAATAAATCAAGTTTTTTTAATCACAGAGAACCTGCAGCAATAGAACGTTTGGTCGGAATGGTCAGAAATACAAAATAATAAAGTGAGTGAGTGCCATGAATATTAAAGAAGTAAGTGAGCGCTATGGTATAACAACTGAAACTTTACGTTACTATGAAAGAATTGGAGTGCTTCCTCCAGTTACTAGAGATAAAAATGGCTACCGAGACTTTTCTGATAAAGACTTAAATTGGGTTTATTTTGTTAAAGTATTAAGAAAAGCAGGAGTTTCTATAGAAGGCTTAGTTGATTATGCTAAACTCTCTCAACAAGGTGGAGAAACATTAGAAACAAGAAAAACAATTCTTTCTGATCAACTGGAAGAGATTAATCATCGTATTAGAGATCTAGAAGAAGCTCGAGATTACCTTCAGTATAAAGTAGAGTCCTTTTATACTCATATGGCTAAATTTGAGGAAGAAAAATTGGAAATAGATAACAATCGTTCAACTTAATATTCTATATGAAAGGAATGATATGCTTGTATTATGTAAAATTAGGTAATACTGGAATCGATGTTTCACCTCTTTGTTTAGGATCTATGGGCTTTGGTAATCCCAATACGGGCTTTAGTGAATGGTCTTTAGATGAAGAAAAGAGTCGTCCAGTCATTTATAAAGCTTTAGAGTTGGGTATCAACTTTTTTGATACCGCTAATATTTATTCTTATGGAAGCAGTGAGGAAATACTAGGAAAAGTTCTAAATGATTCTGCTAATAGAGATGAAATAATTGTTGCAACGAAACTTTTCATGCCTATGAAGAAAGTTCCTAATAGTGGTGGGTTATCTAGAAAAGAGATTTTTCATCAAATAGATAAAAGTTTGGAACGATTACAGATGGATTATATAGATTTATATATCATTCATCGCTGGGATTACGAAACACCGATTGAAGAAACAATGGAAGCTCTTCATGATTTAGTGAAATCTGGAAAGGTACGATATATTGGCGCATCTGCTATGTATACTTGGCAATTTGCTAAAGCACAATTTGTAGCTGAACAAAATGGTTGGACCAAATTTATCTCAATGCAAAATCATTTGAATCTATTGTATAGGGAAGAAGAACGAGAGATGCTACCTTTTTGCCAAGATCAAAAAATTGCAGTAACGCCCTATAGCCCATTAGCTGCCGGGCGATTAACACGTGATTGGCAAGCAACGACAAAAAGATTTTTAACTGATAACGTTGCTGTATCTAAATATGATCAAACTGAAAGTCAAGACAGACTTATTGTAGATAGAGTTGCAAAGATAGCTCATGAACTAGATGTTAGCAGATCTCAAGTATCTTTAGCTTGGTTATTGCAAAAAGAAACAGTAGTAGCACCGATTATCGGTGCTACTAAAGAAGAACATTTGATCGATGCACTCCCATCTATCGATTTAAGATTAACTACAGAACAAATTGCTTATTTAGAAGAACCATATATTCCGCATAAGGTAGTTGGAGCAATTTAAGTTATAAAAAAGTAAAAACCTCGATCTTTTTCTATTAGATCGAGGTTTTATTTTATAATTAAGCGTATTAAAATTAGTAGCTATTTATAACAAACCAAAAAGATGTCCTTCCATTTGCAGATTCAGCTCCAAATTCCATATTATGAGCAGATAAAATCGTACTTACAATTGCTAAACCAATACCCGTTCCTTCGTGTCGACCACCTTGATGTTGAACTCTCTGATACCTTTCCCAAATTTGTTCTAGTTGTTCTTGTGGGATATCTTCTCCGGGATTAGCAATAGTTACAGAAATAGTAGTATCCTTTTTTTGGATTAAAACGCGAATAGTTTCCCCATTTTTTGTATGATTGATTGCATTATTTAAAAGATTTCGGAGAACTTGATTTATTTTAAGAGTATCAAGTTCAACATTAATTGATTTTGAAAAACTTACATATTCAATCTGTATATCGTACTGATAAGCAATACCTCTTCCGTACTCTACTGTTGATTGAATTAGATCGTAAAGGTTACACAATTCTAATTTTAATTCGGAATAACCTGCTTGCATCATTGAATAATCCATTATATCGTCGACCATTTGGTTTAAACGATCGGTTTCATTGATAATCACATCCATATTGTTTTTTCTTTGTTCCTCATCATTGCCAGTCACGTCTCGAACCATCTCGCTGTATCCTTTGATCAAAGATAGAGGGGAACGAAGCTCATGTGAAACATTGGCTATAACTTCCTTTCTAAGGACATCTAGTCGCTGCAGTTCTTTGCCTAATTCATCAACTGTGTTTGATAAAACTCCGAGTTCGTCTTTACGATGTAAGTTTGGACTTGCTTCTAATTCTCCTTTAGTTAAATCAGTAACCGCATTTTTAATTCGATCTATGGGTTTAATAAATTGTCTAGCTAAGAAAAAGGCGATTATGGATGCTACAACTGAAAGTAAAAGACTAAACAAAAGCAATTGTTTTCGGTTTAAAGATTGTAAAGCATCAATTTGAGTGATTGTATTGTAAAGTAAGACACCAGCTTTTTTTCCTTCTAAAGTAGTAGGAACACCAATTAATATAGCAGTAGTCCGAGAGAAATCTTGAACCTTCTTAATTGATTGACCATTAATTACATCAGTAGAGTAATCTAATATCCAGGAGTAATCATGTTCTAAATTATTTAAATTCACTTCTTGACCATTGTTATATGCGTGAGTAACGTTTCCATTTTCATCAATTAGAAAAGACATCCCAACAATTGTTTTACTCAAAAAAAGAACGGGGTTGTCGCTACTAGACGAATCAAAGCCTTCAATAGATTCTAATTCCTTCACATTTTGTTGGACACGTTCGTAAAGAGTTTCCATTGTTGTTTCAGTATAGTTAGGTTCAAAAAGTAAAATCTGAACAGTCCACAAAAAGATAATTGCGACTGCAACTAAAAACATATTTGCTAACCAGAGTCTTACTAATAACTTGCTTTTCAAATAATTAACTATTGAAAGTAAACTATTCTTTATATTCAAATTTATATCCCACTCCCCAAATAGTTGTAATCAAGTTACGATATTCTTTTAAATTCTCTCTCAAAGATTTAATGTGAGTGTCTACAGTTCTCGTATCGCCAAAATAATCGTAACCCCAAATATTTTTTAGAATAGTTTCTCTCTCTAAGACTATCCCGTTATTTTTAGCTAAATAAATGAGTAAATCAAACTCTTTCGGTGTGAGAGAAAGCTGTTCATCATTCAAAGTAACAGAATGAGCTCTTTCTTCTAAAATTAAATTACCAAAAATAAACGCTTCATCTTCATTAGATTGACTTCTTTTGAGAACGGCTCTAATTCTTGCCATTAATTCTTTTGGACTAAAAGGTTTTGCAACGTAATCATCGACTCCTAAATTAAATCCAAAGAGTTTATCATATTCTTCTTTTCGAGCTGTTAGCATGATTACTGGGGTTTCGGAAAATTTGCGTAATTCTGAAAGAGTTTGGAAGCCATCATCACCAGGCATCATCACGTCTAATACAATCAAACTAAAGTTTGTTTGCTTCACCATATCTAATGCTCCCACACTGTTTTCTGCTTCGTAACATGTAAATCCTTCAATTTCGCTATACGTTTTTACTAATTTTCTTAAATGGAAATCATCATCTACAATTAAAATTTTTTTCATTTTTATGTATATCTCCTTTGAATAGATATAGGAATTATTGAGCGTTAGTATACCACATTTTTATTGAGTTTATTTATAAATAGTTAAACTTTTTCAAAAGATTGAGGCTTCCATCACAGTCTTCTCACAATTAAAAATTAGTATCGAATTATCTTATATGGATTTTAAAGCAAGAGAGGAAAAGTAAATGAAATTTAAAAAACTACGTTTGAAGATTAAAACTAAAAATAACCATTCAGAAAACAGAAAAAAAGTTGGATTGCTTCTTTTTTTTACTAGTATAGGGATTTTTTTTCTTTTTGTTGCTCGCATATCCTACATAGTTATTGTTGGAAAAGTAGCTGATGTTCCACTTGATGAGAGATTGGAATCATTATATCGTGGAACTGAAATTATTCAGGCAAAGAGAGGGACCATTTATGATAGAAATCAACGAACTATTGCAGAAACTGATTTAACATTCTCTGTTCGAGCGGTGTTATCAAACACTTACAAGTCTGGAGAAGAAGACTTATATCTGAAAGAAGAAAATTTTGAAAAAGTTTCAACTATTCTAAGTAAGTTGACATCTCTCACGTATGAAAATGTCTATCAAAGTCTAATTTTTGGCTTAAACGATGATGGGACTACCAGGTTTCAAGTAGAATTTGGGAACGAAGGAAGAACTTTGAGTATACAAGAGCGTAATAATATTGAAAAAGCACTAGCAGAAGAAAATATTGTAGGGGTTTATTTTGATCAATCTATCGGTCGTTCATATCCTAATGGAATTTTCGCTTCACATTTAATCGGTTTTGTCAGTGAAAATCAGGATAATACATTAGAAGGAAACTTGGGTATTGAGAGTATTTATAATGAGTTTCTCTCAGGTGAAAATGGCTTAATTGAATATCAAAGAAACAATAATGGAAATCCAATACCTGGAACTATAGAAAATATAGAAGAGGGAAATGATGGAGTAGATATTTATACAACACTCGATAGTCGTATCCAAATGTTAATGGAAAGATTGCTTAATGAAGTTCATAATGAATCTCAGCCTGAAAGTCTGAGTGCGATATTAATGAAAGCAAATACCGGAGAAATAGTTGCTATGTCACAAAGACCTTCTTTTCACCCAGAAACATTAGAAGGTATGAATTCGGAAAATTTTATTTGGCGTAATTTATTTGCAGAAGAAAATTATGAACCTGGTTCTACTTTGAAGCTAGCGACAATTGCTGCTGCAATGGAATCTGGTAACTTTAATCCAGATGAACAATTTGAATCAACTAATATTCGTGTGGAAGACGTTGAAATAGCAGATCATGATTTTGGAAGTAAGGGCACATTGACGATGCGACAAGCCTTATCATGGTCTAGTAATGTAGGCATGGTTAAGTTACACGATAAAATGGGGAATCAACAGTGGGAGTCATATTTGGAAGATTTTGGCTTTGGGGAAAGTACTTTTTCTGGAGTTGAAGGAGAAATTGATGGAACGTTACCTAAAAATAATCAAGTTGATCAAGTAATGAGTACTTTTGGTCAAGGGATTGGTGTCAGTCAGTTTCAAATGTTGCGTATGTTTAGCGCATTTGCTAATAATGGAAATATGCTTCAGCCACATTTTATTAAACAAATAGTAGATTCAAAAAGTGGAGAAGAGACTCTATTCAGTCCAGAGATTGTAGGGCAGCCGATTTCGGAAACAACAGCTGAGACAATTTTAGAGTATATGCGTGATGTAGTTGAAAGTGAAGATTATGGAACAGCGTATGGGGTATATAACCTTGAAGGATATAATGTTTCAGCAAAAACTGGCACAGCGCAAATAGCTAATCCGATACAAGAAGGTTATTTAAGAGGGCAACATGAATATTTATACTCGAGCGTTTTATTATATCCTTCTGAGCAGCCAGAGTACATCTTCTACTTAACAATGAAACGACCTGAAAGATATGATCGAACTACTTTAGCAAAAATTGCCAATCCATTGATGGAATATTCAATGAAATTAGAATTAGACAGTAGATAATAATTTATTCGTATAAAATAAATATTTTACGCTATTAAAATTTTTTGGATTTTCAAAAAACTTTAATTTCTATAACAAATCTCTCACAATTTAAGAATAAAATTGAGAAAATGTTAAATAAAATAAGAAAGGAATTGTTATGGAAAGCATTAGCTCTTTAGTTCCTATTTTACTAGGAAGTGATATGAATGTTTACGGGATGGCTCGAGCTTTTCATGAAGCGTATGGTATTTGTTGTGACGCCTATGCTTCGCAACAGTTGGCCCCTACGAAATACAGTAAAATAGTTAGAGTTCAGTTAGTTGAAAATTTTCAAAATGAAATAATTTTTATTAATACTTTAAAACAATTAAAAGAAACAATTTATACAGATGCTAGTAAAACATACCTTTTAATTCCTTGTGGCGATGTATATGTAAAATTAGTTTCAAAATTTAAAGCTGAATTGGAAAATGATTATACGTTTAATTGTAATAATCTTAAACTGTTCAATACACTTTCTGACAAAGCAACTTTTTATGAAATATGTGAACAATATGGATTGCCATATCCCAAAACCCAAATTGTTTCAATGAATAAAATCGATATTGAAGAAATTATCAATTCTTTGGATAGTTACCCCGTTGTTCTGAAACCTGCCAATAGTATTCTTTGGTTATCAACAAAATTTGAAGGGAAAAAGAAGGCTTTTATAATTAAGACCAAACAAGAATTACATTCTATCCTTCAAAAAATAAAGTATTCTAACTATAGTGAGAAAATGATTATACAGGATTATATTATAGGCGATGACAGCTACATGCGAGTTGTAAACATTTATGTAGATAAAGGTGGAAGAGTTCAACTAATTTCTATGGGACAACCGCTTTTAGAAGATCCTTCTCCAGAAGCTATAGGCAATTATATGGCGATATTACCAGATTATGATGAAGCACTATTTCTTCAAATTAAGCAATTTTTAACTAGTATTCATTATAAAGGTTTTCCTAATTTGGATTTGAAGTATGATGAAAAAGAAAATAATTTCAAAGTATTTGAGATTAATCTACGTCAAGGTCGAAGTAGTTATTATAGTACACTGAATGGTTATAATCTAGCCAAAGTATTAACAGAAGACTTATTTTATAATTTTAAAGACGAAAAATTAATTGGTTCCGATGATCAGCTTCCCACTAAAATGTGGCTTGCAATACCAAAAAGGTTAATGACTAAATATGTCCCCGACTCTCCCAGTAAGAACTATGCTTTAGAGTTGATTAAAGAAGGGAATTATGGTTCGACAGTGTTCTATAAAAAAGATTTTTCTATTCGAAGATGGGTCTTGATGGCATATATGTATTCTCTTTATCGAAAAACTTATAAAAAGTATTTTGAAATAAAATGACACTATATTAAAAGATTGAAAGTAGGTAAGGAAATGAAAAAAATAGTTAAAGGTCTACTGCTAGCACCAATTTTATTCACTTTGGTAGCTTGTACGCCAGATGAACCACAAGAGAATGATAATACTGAAGTAGGACAGAACACCCAAGGAAGTGAAGGATTTTCAGCTAGTGAACGTGATCCTGAACGCACATTAATTGTTTATTTCTCTATGCCTGAAACGGGCGGAACGGATGCTGTTGCTGGCTCAAGTCGTGTAGTTACAGAAGAAGAGGAAGTACTAGGTAATGTTCAGCAAATGGCTTATTGGATTGAAGAAGAAACAGGTTCTGATACATTCCAAATCACAACCATAGACGAATACCCAGGTGACCACGATGAATTAGTGGCGCAGGGAGAAGCAGAAAATGAAAGTAATTTTAGACCAGAAATTGCCAATCATATTGAGAACTTAGAAGACTATGACACGATTTTATTTGGTTATCCAATTTGGGTTTATGATCTGCCAAGTGTTATTTATAGTTTTCTAGACGATACTGACTTTTCTGGGAAAACAATTATACCATTTAACGCACATGGCGGAAGTGGATTTATTGATACAAGAGAAATCATTGCCGAACTAGAACCAAATGCAGATGTTGAAATTGATAATGGTATTACTATTTCTAGAAATGATGTTCCTGATGCACAACAAGAAGTACTCGATTGGTTATCAGATATTGGATTTTAAGACAAACTAGAAATGAAAATTGACAAATAAACGACTTGTGGATGTAAAATCTATAGGTCGTTTTCTTTATTACTCATATAAAATAGATGAATATGTAAAAAGCATCAGCTCAATCAACAGAATAAAAATAATAGCTACTCTCAATAAAAGACGTAGCGAAAAAACTATGATTATGGAACTTTAATCAGTTATTTAAAATTCAAAAAATTTTATTGAAAGAAGGCAATAAATTGATTGAGACAAGAATAAATAAATTGAAATTTAATGCAAATACGTTAAAAATAATAGCTGTAATAGCGATGATTATTGATCATTCTGCATATTGGTGGGTTTCGAGTGGCTCGACTTCGTATCTTGTGCTAAGTGGAATAGGTCGAATTGTCGCTCCAATTATGTGTTATTTTGTTGCTGAGGGATATTTTTATACTTCGAGTAAGTTGAAGTACTTGGGTCGAATGTTTCTGTTTGCATTAGTTTCACATTTTCCATATGTCCTTTATTTTGATATGGATTGGTGGAGTGGTACAAGTGTCATATGGACCTTGTTTATGGGATTATTGGCATTAACTATTTTGAAGTCGCCAAAAATTCTATCAGTAGAAAAATTAATATTGATTATATTTTGTCTAATGTTAGTTAAAGATGCAGATTGGAATTATATAGGTGTATTATGGATTCTTGGTTTTGGATTTTTTCGCGGACGATTTTCATTGCAAATGGTTGCTTTTGTCGTGATTGGTTTTGTCTTATATCTATTACCATCTTACTTACAAGAAGAATCATTTATCTCCTTGCGTTTAGGTATGCTGTTATCCATTCCACTTCTTGCACTTTATGATGGCACCAGAGGGAAAAACTCGACTGTAATTAAGTGGGGATTTTATATTGCATATCCTTTGCATTTACTTATTCTGTTTATTCTTAGAAATTTGATTTGAGGGATGGATCAGTATGAAGAAATCTCGACTAATCAATATCTTCTTGTCGTTGACACTACTAATTTTTATTCTGTTAATTATGATTTTTTTTAAACAAAAAATAGAGAACAGTTCTTCAACTGATGAAGTTGCTTTTTCTGAAAGAAATGATAGTTCAGAAATTATGAGTAGTTTTGAATTAACTTCCTCTGATGAAGCAACTAGTTCAAGTGAAGTGCCTATACCTAATTCATACCAAGGTCCGTTTGAATTACCTATTCAAAATTCAACAGGTTATGCTTCTATTCAGCTTGAAGTAAAAGAAACATCCAATGTTAATAGTAAAACAACAGCTAGCTTAAATGCTGGTGAAGGATTTAAGATTTTAGAGGAAAATGCGGACTGGTGGCGGATTGAAACAGATAATTTTAAAGGATGGATATTGCATCGATATGCCTTTATTAATTTACCAGATGTTATTCCTAGTATTATTTACAATAATACCAATAGTTATTCTTCTATATTCCGTTCTCATGAGGAGTACTTACTATGGTAAAAATAAAGAATATTTATCAAGACAAAGCTACAAAAAAATGGTATTTCAGAGTGTATTTAGGAACAGATCTGGATGGAAAAAGAATTCAAAAAACGAAACGTGGATTTTCAACTCAAAGGGAAGCAAAACTAGCATTTGACAAATATATGCTAGCTCATGGATTTAGCCAATCAATTACTAACCAAATTGGATTTTCTGGAAAACAAATGACATTTGAAGAATTCTATCGTGTTCGATTTGTTAAATGGTATGAGAAACAAGTAAAACGTCAAACTGTTGAGAATGCTCAGTTTATTTTTTTTTTATCATTTACGGATTCAAGATATTACTACAAAAGATATTGAGGATTGGATGTTTGAACTAAGCCAAACAATCTCTAGAAATGCTAGACTTCAAAAAGATAAATCTACTTTATCAAAAAGTTATATCAATCGTATTCGAGGACATTTGAAAATTGTTTTAGATAGAGCTGAAAAAGAAGGCTTGATTGATAAAAATCCGGTAAATGAAGTTGCATACTTACCAATAGAAAACCAAAAAGTTGATTTTTGGGAAATTAGAGAGTTTAAAAAAGTTATGCAATATTTTGATCGAAATAGTATACAGAGTAAGCATAGAAAACTAGTCTATGAATTACTATTTTATACTGGTCTTAGAATAGGAGAACTTTCTGCCTTAGCTTGGAAAAATGTTAATTTAGAAAAACACCAAATTACTGTGGAAAGAACTTTAGTTTATTCAACTAAGAATGAATGGTATTTTTCAACTCCTAAGACAAATAATGCGTATCGCACAATTGGAATTGGACAACAACTCTCAAAAAAATTAAATGATTGGAAACAATTGCAGAAATTGTTAGGAAATTTTGAGTATGTTATTCAACTAGATGGTACGTTTACACCGCCTTATTCTTTTGCCAGTTGGTTAAAAGAAGCAGCAATAGAGGTTGACATTAAACCAATTAAGTTACATTCTTTAAGACATTCTCATGTAGCCTTTTTAATTGAAAAAAATGTACAACCTTTAGCCATACAAGAGAGAATGGGGCATTCCAATATTCAGATTACTTTAGGAACTTATGGACACCTCTATGCAAAAGCAGATGAGCGTGTCATAGCAGCATTAGATTCTTCACAATCAGAGGATGTTATTTTAGAAGTAAATAACGAATTGGTGTTAGTCTGAGTCTTCCAATTTTCTTCCAGTGCTAGTAGAAAGGTTATTAAATCAACGAAAAAATGTAGATTTTTCCAGTTGAAGATGTATAGGAAATAGAAGGTTCTTTAAAAAACGGCTTTTTAGCCGTTTTTTTGTATTCATGAGTTGATGAGATTGAAATCTTCAGATGACGTGAGACTGTCGAATTAGTGAATCCCGATTTTTATTTGTAATATATAGAAGCTCAAGATGGTAATTTAGAGCATTATGAATGAATATTTATACTGAGGAATTAAAAAAGGAATGTATTTAAAGAATAAGATCTCGTCAGCTTAAAAAAATTGATAATATCTTTCGAGATTAAGAGGACAAAAACTAGAAATTAAATCTATTGATTTAGGTGGTCAAGCTAACTAGTGATTAATCACAATACATTTTTTAAAAGAAAATGAAGGAATAGATACTCCAACATAAAGAAAAACAAGACCAAAAATATCCGAATAAGTTAGAAGAAAGGTCACTAAACCTAAGTGAAATTGTGACGAAGACCATTTGGACTGCCCTAGCAATTCTTCTATTATTCGGATATTTTATCGTTCAACGACGTATATCATAGTCCTTTGAAAAACTACCTGCACTGATTTCTCATAGAAGTACAGAATTCTAAAAACTATTTCTAAATTTTAGTGGACTAACACCTAAAAATTTTTTGAAAATTTTACAATAATAAGAGGCATCTGTAAATCCGGATTTTGTTGCAACCGCATAAATAGGTAATGATGTACTCTTCAATAAGTCTTTTGAAATTTCTAATCGATATAAAATAAGAAATTCACTGAAACTTATGTTCAATTCTTTTTTAAATAATCTACTTAGATACTGAGGATTCAAGTATAGAATTTCTGCCAATGTTTTCAATTGGATATTCTCAGTATAGTTTTCTTCCACATATTTTAATGCTTTTCTGATAATCTCATTTTTACCAATTTCGTTCATTTTTTCTGGAGAACTAATCGTTAGGTTTTCTTGATGTAAGGTTTCTAGTATAGTATTAATCGATTTTTTTAGTTCTTTTGTACGAATTGGTTTCACCAGATAGTCAGCAACTTTGCTATTAATAGCTTTTTGAGCATGTTGAAAGTCTGAATAGGCTGTTAAAATAATTGTTTTAACATTGGGTGAAAACTCAATGATTTTTTTTTGAGCAGAAAGACCATCTAATTCTGGTAGACCGATATCCATCAGTATAATATCAGGCTTAAACTGCTCGGCTAGTTTGATCGCTTCATACCCACTTGTAGCGGTACCCACTATGAGTATTTCTTTATAATTTTTCTCAATGATTTTTTTAAGAGCCTCTTTTTCTAGGTTTTCATCTTCTACAATAAGTAGTTTAGTAGTCATTTATGATTCCCTCGCTTTTATCAAACTGTTTGATGTCCGTAAATGCTGGAAAGGTGATTCGTACAGTAGTTGAATACTTTGCAAAATTTTCAAAAGTTAGACCATATGGATTACCAAAATGGTCCTTAATCCGTAAATGAGAATTGTTGACACCTAATCCAGGATGTTTTTTCTCAGTTGAAAATTTTAAAATACTTTTTTTGATAAAATTCGGTATACCAATTCCTGTATCGCTCACATCTAGAATAATTGTATCATTTACTTTTTTTACAGAAATAATGACTTTCCCACCTTTGAGAAGAGGTTCGATACCATGTATAATAGCGTTTTCAACTATAGGTTGCAAAATCATATTAGGAATACAGTAACGGTTGATACTATCATCAGTGATTATTTCGTAATCCAATCGTTCTTGATATCGTGTCTTTTGTATATAGAGGTATCTTTGAATGTTGGCAAGTTCAGATTCTAATGTAGGAAATTCTTCAGTCTGTCGTAAATTGTATCGTAGTAAATCAGATAAATTATAAATCATTTCTTCAGTCATTTCAGCATTTTCAGTTAAGGCAATTCTTGCGATACTGTTTAAAGTGTTGAACAAAAAATGAGGGTTGATTTGGGCTTCAATTGTTTTTAATTCAGCATTTTTCAGTCGTTTTTCAAATTCGAGTTTTTCATTCGATTCCTTGAGTAATTTTTGCTGAGCGATCGATTTCATGCCCATTTCTATGAGATAATTTGCAATCACCTCATAAAAATCGATGCAATCTTGTAAGTACTGTTCTTCAACTATTGCAATATTATTAACAGCTTCCTGGAGGCGCTCTTTATTTATATTTAATTCACTGGAGATTTTATCTACATTAATAGACTGTCTCGGATCTGTATCTGTTTCTTTACTTACTAATACTTGCCCGCCTAATACTGCTCCTAAAAGTTTTCCTTCCACTATTATTGGTACACAACAATCCTTTAAACCGAAAGAACAATCATAACTAATAGACTTATTTTGATGGAATGCTTTTTTTTCAGCTATTGCATCGCATTCCATGCATCTTTTGGCACCTACTTCTGTTGATCTAATCAAGTCGCAAAAGGAAGTGAAATTATTTAGATTTCCAACTGGTTTTCCTTCAGCATCAACAGTTACAACAGAAACATCAACTAAGTTAGATAATTTTCTCTGAACATTTTGCAAGACAGAAATATCGATCACATCAACCAAGTGTAATTCTTCACTTGTAATCATTAAAAATTCCTCCTATAGAGTTTCCTTATTATCAATTATAGCAGAACATTTTTTAAAAAGAATTGGGTTACGGAAGTTTTCTAAAAATTTAAAATGTCATGATTATTATATATGGTCTTAACAGTTATATTTAATTGGTCAAATACGTTAAATAATTAGTTAACAAACAACAATTTTAGAAAACGTTTTATCTGTATGCTTGTATTGTTAAATATATTTTATTTAGGAGGAATTTTTTATGGGACAAGAAGCATTAGGAATGGTAGAAACACGAGGCTTGATAGCTTCCATCGAAGCAGCAGACGCAATGGTAAAGGCAGCGAACGTGAAATTAGTAAAAAGTGAAAAAATTGGTTCAGGTTTAGTAACCATGCTTGTTAGAGGAGATGTTGGTGCTGTAAAAGCTGCAGTAGATGCAGGTACTTCAGCTGCTCAGGCTGTGGGCGAAGTGGTAGCCACACATGTGATACCAAGACCACATTCAGACATTGAATCAGTTATTTTAGAAAAAGAATAATAAGGAGTGTTGAGAATGAATGAAGAATTATTAGAAAGAGTTCTTTCGGAAGCTCAAAAAAGAGTAAATAATCAGACAGAATCTACTAATGAAGGAAAAGCCGTACATTTGACAGAATTTGTTGGAACTGCCATGGGCGATACGATCGGTATGGTAATTGCCAATATCGATTCACAGCTTCATGAACACATTGGCTTAGATCCCAAATATCGATCTATTGGATTTTTGAGTGCTCGTACTGGAGGAGCGCCACATGTTATGTCTGCAGATGAAGCAGTGAAGGCAACGAATACTGAAATTGTAAAAATTGAGATGGCACGTGATACAAAAGGCGGAGCTGGACATGGAGCGACAATTATTTTTGCTGCCGAAGATGTTTCAGATGCACGTAGAGCAGTTGAAATCACGTTGTCTGCTGTAGAGAAAAACTTTGGTAACATCTATTCAAATGAAGCAGGTCACATTGAGCTTCATTATACGGCTAGAGCTAGTCAAGCACTTGAATTTGGTTTTAATGCTCCTGTCGGAAAATCTTTTGGGATCATTGTAGGAGCTCCAGCAGCCATTGGACTATTGATGGCAGATACTGCAGTGAAAACAGCCAATGTTGAAATTGTTACTTATGCTAGTCCTAACGAAGGTACTGCTCGATCAAATGAAATAATTGTAACGATCACAGGAGATTCAGGGGCAGTAAAGCAATCTTTGATCAGTGCACAAGAGGTCGGTCTAGCCTCTTTGGAAGCATTGGGAGGTACTGCACCATCGTCTTCAACACCCACTTTGGTCTAGTCTGGAAGTGATTGAATGAAAAAGCAAATTTTTTCTGATGAAGCATTAAGAAAAATAGCACAACAACTTTTGTGTGAGCTCCAAAAGGAGAAAGAAGAAGTTAAGAATGACAAGAAAATCCCAGTTGGAATTTCTAATAGACATATTCATTTGTGCCAAGCTGATATTGAAATTTTATTTGGTAAAGAGGCTGTTCTAGAACACCAAAAAGATTTAGGGCAGCCAGGACAGTTTGCCGCAAAACAGACTGTTACAATCGTTGGGCCAAAGAATAGTATACACAATGTTCGTGTTCTTGGACCAGCAAGAAATGTTTCGCAGCTGGAAATTTCAAAAACAGACTCATTTCAACTAGGAATCCATCCTCCAGTGAATGAATCAGGGGATTTAACAAATGCGGCTTCAATTTTTGTGGTAGGACCAAAAGGAAGTGTTTTTTTGGAAAAAAATGTAATCATAGCGAAAAGACACATTCATATGTCTCCAACAGAAGCTGAAAAATTTAATGTCACTAATGGACAGTTAGTACAGATTCGTACGTCAGGTGAGCGTGAAATAATTCTATGTAATACAGTGATTCGAGTTAGAGATGACTTCAGACTGGAGTGCCATTTGGATACTGATGAGGCTAATGCGGCAGAGTTAAATACTAAAAATTCATTCGTTGAAATTATTCAAGCAAGATGAGGTGATAAGTATGATTGGCATAGAGCAACTCATAGAAAAAATCATCAACGAGCTTCAAATTCGAAAAAAAAAAATTTTGGTCGTATGCTTCGGAAGTAATTTAGAAGAGTCCATTATTTATGATCTTTTGGAGAGGGAGTACTTGAATTGTCAATATGAATTTGTTTTTTCAGACGCCTATAAAAAAAATTTTGATACGCGTAAATGGGAGCAATTAGGAAATACGATTGAAACCTATGACCAAAATATCCAGAAGCGACTTCAGTCTTTTGATTTGATTCTGATTCCTTATTTGACCCGAAATAGCCTAGCAAAATTAGCTGTAGGAGTTGCAGATACAGATCCGTTGTCAATAGTTCTTCAATGTTTATTAAATGGAAAGCAGATTTTGGCTTCCAACCATTGCTGGAATTTGGATACTGATAATGCTGCTTACAGAGAACTAAATAATAATTTTTTTCTGAAGAATCTCTATGAAGAATATCAAGCCAATTTATTAAATATGGGTGTTGATAGTTTGCCTTTGACAGCTTGGAAAGAAGCTGTTGAAAATTTCTTCGAAGAAGATGATTCACCGATCAAAGAGAACAAACAAATAGATTATTCTACAGACAAAATATTTACATTGAATGATGTAAAAGAAAATCCTGGCAATTTCAAACTATCTAAAAATAAAATGACGGATTTGGCAAAAGAATTTTTGCTAGATTTGCAAAATAAGGAGGAATGATACGTGTTATACGATAAGGACTTGCAATCGATTCAGGAAGCGAGAATTGCTATTGCAACAGCAAAGCAAGCTCAAGAAAAATTGGCTGAAATGACTCAAGAGCAATTAGATAAAATCGTTTGTCATTTGGCTAAAAAAGCAAGTGAAAATGCTACTTATTTAGCGGAATTAGCAAATAAAGAGACAGGATTTGGCAATGTTCAAGACAAAACACTTAAAAATAAATTTGCCAGTGAAAGTGTCTACGAGAATATCAAAGAGCTGCAAACAGTTGGGATTTTGAAGGATGACAAAGAAAATAAAGTACTTCATGTAGGGGTTCCAATGGGAGTGATTATTGGATTGGTCCCATCAACCAATCCAACGTCAACCACGATTTATAAGTCATTGATCTCAATCAAGTCTGGGAATGCTATTGTATTTTCTCCGCATCCTGGGGCAAAAAATGCCATTTTAGAGACGATAAAGATTTTAAATCAAGCGGCTGATGAAATCGGTGCCCCTAAAGGCATCATTTCGTCATTAACTACTTTGAGTGGTAAAGGAACAGAAGAGTTGATGAAGCATCGTGATACAGCCTTGATTTTAGCAACTGGTGGAGAAGCAATGGTCCGCGCAGCTTACAGTTCTGGAAATCCGGCTATTGGTGTTGGTCCGGGTAATGGCCCGGCATTCATTGAAAGAACTGCAAATATCCCAAAAGCTGTTTCAGATATCATCACGAGTAAAACATTTGATAATGGAGTGATTTGTGCATCAGAACAATCAATTGTAGTAGAGGAAATCATTGCAGACAAAGTAATCGAAGAATTTAAATTGAAGCATGCTTATTTTCTTTCAAATGATGAAAGCACAAAGCTGGCTGGTTATATTTTACGAGCAAATGGAACGATGAATCCCCAGATTGTAGGAAAAACCGCAGTAAAATTAGCTGAAATGGCCGGAATCAATGTACCGAATGACACAACTGTTTTGATTTCTTCACAAACGGAGGTATCGAAAGATAATCCATACTGCAGAGAGAAACTTTGCCCAATCTTGGCATTTTTCAAAGAGCCTGGTTGGATGGAAGCCTGCAGTCGATCAATCGAATTGTTAAACGTTGAAGGAAAAGGTCATACATTGTGTATTCACTCTCAAGATGAAGAAGTGGTGAAAGAATTTGCATTAAGAAAACCAGTTTCAAGAATGTTGATCAACACACCAGGCGCTTTAGGAGGTATTGGTGCGACGACTAATTTGGCACCAGCTCTTACCCTTGGATGTGGTGCGGTTGGAGGAAGCTCAACTTCAGACAATGTAACACCGTTCAATTTAGTGAACATTCGAAAAGCAGCGTATGGTGTAAGAGATCTTTATGATTTGAGAGAACCAGAAATCATTGATGAAAAACCATCGATACCGATTCAACTGGACGAGGATGTCTCTGAGTCTGAAATCAAAGAGCTGATTCAAATGGCCATTCAAAAATTATCAAAACTATAAGGAGGAAAAGCAGATGAATGAGTTTTCGATTCCGTCTAACGTAGTTTTTGATACTTCTATTGAAAGTTATTTCAATAATTGTCAAATGAATAAAATTTTTATTGTCTCAGATCCCATGATGATCCAACTAGGATTTATCAAAACAATTACTGAAATTTTGAAAAAGAACAAATTAGAATTTTTCATTTTCAGTGATATAACACCGGATCCTACTATCGAAACAATTGCGAAAGGTTTACTTGCAATGAACGACTTTGCCCCCAAGTGTTTAGTTGCAATTGGTGGAGGTTCAGCGATCGATACTGCGAAAGGTATGGTTTTGTCCAACTTTCAAATTGATCAAAACTATAAAAAACCGGAATTCATTGCCATTCCGTCCACAAGTGGCACCGGTAGTGAGGTAACTTCTTTTACGGTAATTACAAATGGGAAGGATAAGAAACCGTTTGTTGATAAGCGTCTGATACCAGATGTAGCTTTGCTTGACGTGAACTTGGTAAAATCTGTACCAGCCAAAATTACTGCAGATACGGGAATGGATGTCTTGACGCATGCTATTGAAGCATATGTCTCTACTAATTCTAATTCATTTACAGATGCGCTATCAGAGAAAGCAGTATCTTTAGTTTTCGAAAATCTGATTACAGCATTTAATGAACCTGAAAATTTGTATGCAAGAAAAAAGATGCATGAAGCTTCAGCTATTGCGGGAATGGCATTTACAAATAGTTCGTTAGGAATCAATCATAGCTTAGCACATGCGATTGGAGGACTTCATCATCTTCCCCATGGTAGAATCAATGCCATTTTGTTACCTGCCGTAATTTCTTTCAATTCAAAATCAGAAAAAGTTGGAAAATATCAAAATTTAGCAAAATTATTAGGCTTACCATCAAATACACTGGAAGAGGGAGTTAATAATTTAAAATTAGCTATTTCTTATTTAAATGAAGCGTTGGGAATAGAAAAGAAATTTTCCAGTTTTTCTATTTCTAAAGAAAATTATGAAAATGTTGCTAATGAAATAGCTGAATTAGCTCTAAAAGATGATTGTACTAAAACAAACCCTAAAAATCCTTCAATAGAAGAATTCAAACAAATCTATCTTTCTCTATATTAGATTTGTTTAAGGAAGAGAGTGAAAAATCAATGAACAAAGCTTTATATGGAGAATGTTTGGCAGAGGCGATAGGAACATTTGTCTTTGTATTGTTAGGTTTGGCTTCAGTAGCTATATTGATAGTGACTGGAACAGATATTTCATATGGAGAAATGGCAGTTGTATGGGGGATCGGGGTATCGTTGGGTATTTATATCGCTGGATTTGTTTCTGGCGCACATTTGAATCCGGCAGTTACGATTTCTCTTGCAATATGGGCCAAATTTCCTTGGAAAAAAGTGGTTTCCTACATCATCGCACAGACTATTGGTGCATTTGTTGCAGCTGCGACAGTATACGGATTGTTTAGATCGGTGATAGTCAATTATGAAGTCTCTAATAATATCGTCAGAGGAACAGCAGATGGTGTTGCTACATCAGGAATCTTTGCTACATCAGCAGGAGTAGACGTAAGTATGATCAATGCATTTTTTGTAGAATTCACTATTACAATGATACTGATGCTAGTCATTTTTTCCGTAACTGATGGAAAAAATGGAGGTGCACCTACTAGTGGACTACCGGCCATCGTCATAGGATTGACGGTAACGATTTGTGGACAGGCTTTTGGCACCTTGTCAGGATTTGCAATGAATCCTGCAAGAGATTTAGGGCCTAGACTGTTCACTTTGATTTCAGGATGGGGATCTCAAGCGTTGGGAGAAAGTTTCTATGGACTGATTGTACCGATTTTCGGTCCGATTTTAGGAGCGATATTTGCTGGACTCATCTACTTTAAATTAATTGTTCCATATTATTCTAAAACAGAAGCATAGAGAGGAGAACAAACATGACAGAAAAAAATGCACGTATCGATCGATTGATCGACCATTTATTTGAAAATGATCCAACTGTAGAGTCGGAAAGAGCTCTTTTAATTACAGCATCGTATAAAGAAACTGAAAATCAACCTATTATTATTCGAAGAGCGAAAGCTTTAGAAAAAATCCTTAAAAATATGAGTTTGGTTATTCGACCTGAAGAGCTGATTATTGGAAATTTAACAACCACTCCTAGAGGAACTCAGATTTTCCCCGAATTTTCTAATCAATGGTTAGAAGATGAATTTGATCGTATTGAAAAAAGAAAAGGTGATGTCTTTAAAATCTCAGAGCAAGTAAAGACAGAACTATCTGAAGCGTTTAAATACTGGAAGGGTCGCACTACTAATGAGTTTGCAACGGAGTTAATGTTTCCAGAAACCGTAACAGCAATGAATGCCGGAGTATTTACTGTAGGTAATTACTACTTTAATGGAATCGGACACATTTCTGTAGATTATCGCAAAGTTCTTGAGGTCGGCTTAAAAGGAATTAGAGAAGAGACATTGGCAGCATTCAATGCTTTGGATGCAGGTGATCCAGAAGCAGTCACTAAGTCTCATTTTCTTGAAGCGGTGCTTATTTCGATCGATGCAGTGATTGAATACGCTCATCGTTTAGCTAAATTAGCAAGCAATGAAGCAAACTCAGTAACTGATATGAAAAGAAAAGATGAATTGATCAAAGTCAGTGAGATTCTTTCTAAAGTACCGGAAAATCCAGCAGAAAACTTTTACGAAGCACTACAGTCATTTTGGATCATTCAGGCTGTTATTCAAATTGAATCTAATGGACATTCGATTTCTCCAATGCGTTTTGATCAATACGTTTATCCGTATTATTTACAGGATGTTGAAAACGGAAATCTTTCTGAGATGGAAGCTCAAGAATTACTAGATTGTTTATGGGTGAAATTTAATGACGTGAATAAAATTCGAGATGAAGCTTCAACAAAAGCATTTGG
The DNA here is from genome assembly GCF_053760925.1 of Enterococcus olivae. Taxonomy (NCBI): domain Bacteria; kingdom Bacillati; phylum Bacillota; class Bacilli; order Lactobacillales; family Enterococcaceae; genus Enterococcus; species Enterococcus olivae. Next base: position 100,259 of record NZ_JBSMVT010000008.1, on the reverse strand, counting down.
TGGATATCCTATGTTCCAAAACTTGATCGTTGGCGGTCAAGATGGAAAAGGCAGAGATGTAACGAACAAGCTTTCTTATGCTTGTTTAGAAGCAACCTCTCATACTAAACTACCTCAACCATCAATCTCTATTCGAGTTTGGAATCGAACACCAGAGACTTTGATTCATAAAGCTGGTGAAGTATCTCGATTAGGTTTGGGAATGCCTGCTTATTATAGCGATGAAGTGATTATTCCAGCGCTGGAAAATCGTGGTATCTCTTTGGAAGATGCGCGTGATTACGGAATTATTGGCTGTGTTGAACCACAAGTTGGAGGGAAAACGGAAGGTTGGCATGATGCAGCATTCTTTAATATTCCAAAAGTCTTAGAAATTACAATGAATAATGGCTATTCAGATGGTCAAAAAATTGGCTTGCAAACAGGAGATATTTCTTCTTTTCAAACTTATAAACAGCTGGAAGAAGCGTTTGAAAAACAGATGAAATATTTTGTTAAATTGTTGATCAATGCAGACAATTCAGTGGATGTCTCACATGGACAACGAGCACCATTGCCATTTTTGTCTTCAATGGTTGATAGTTGTATTGAAAAAGGAAAATCACTGCAGGAAGGTGGAGCGAAATATAACTTCACTGGTCCTCAAGGAGTTGGGATCGCCAATGCAGGAGATTCTCTAATGGCAATTAAAAAATTAGTATTTGAAGAAGGAAAAATGACTTTGCCTGAATTGAAACAAGTGTTAGACAGTAACTTTGGTAAAGATGAGATTCAAGCACAATCAAATCCGAAAGAACATTTATCAAATATTGATCTATCTGATCTTACAAGTGATAAATTGGTTGAATTATTGAAATCATTACTTTCCGGCAATGACGATTCAATAGAAAGTAAGCAAGTCACTGTTGATAAGCAAGAAGCTGTAGATGGAGAATATATTCGTCATTTATTGATCAACGGGGCTCCAAAATTTGGAAATGACGTTGATGAAGTAGATGAATTGGTGCGTGATGTCGCTTTGATTTATTGCGAAGAAGTTCAAAAATATAAAAATCCACGTGGTGGAACCTTCCAGCCGGGATTATATCCGGTTTCAGCTAATGTTTCATGTGGTTTAGAAACAAAAGCTTCTGCAGATGGTCGTTATGCTGGAGAACCACTTGCTGACGGTGTTTCACCAACCTCAGGAAGAGATCAGAGTGGTCCTACTGCAGCATTAAACTCTGTTTCAAAATTAGACCATCACATTGCTTCCAATGGTACCTTACTGAATCAGAAATTTCATCCTTCTGCACTGCAGGGCGAAACAGGATTGAAAAATCTTTCAGCATTAGTACGAGCTTATTTTGATCAAAAAGGAATGCATGTTCAATTTAATGTTATTAGTCGAGAAAAATTAAGAGATGCGCAAAAAAATCCAGAGAAATATAAGAATTTAGTTGTTCGTGTTGCAGGTTATAGTGCTCACTTTGTTTCATTGGATAAATCTATCCAAGAGGACATTATCGCAAGAACAGAACAGGCTTTTTAAAATAAGGATAGTGAGGTGGAACAAGTGAACGGAACAAAAGAAAAAAAAGGCATGATCTTCGATATTCAGCGTTTTTCTGTTCATGATGGTCCTGGTATTCGAACAATCGTATTTTTTAAGGGATGTCCTTTGCGTTGTGAATGGTGCTGTAATCCAGAAAGTCAAAATTTCCATCAAGAACTAATGGTTATTCCGAAAAACTGTATCAGTTGTGGACTATGTGCTCCCGCTTGTCCTTATGGAGCGATAACTTATACACCAGAAGTGACTATTGACCGAGAAAAATGTGTGAATTGTGGAAAATGCACGGAGGTCTGTTATAGCGAAGCGTTAGTAATGTCAGGAAATGAAATGTCTGTTTCAGAGTTGATCACCGAACTAAAAAAAGATGAGATCCATTATCGGAAATCTAATGGTGGCATAACATTATCGGGTGGAGAAGTACTAGGCCAACCGGATATGGCAGCAGAATTATTGGCGGCCTGTAAAGAACAAGGGTGGCATACTGCAATCGAAACGACAGGTTTTGCCAGACAAGAAACTTTAGAAAAAGTTCTCCCTCACACAGACCTAGTTTTGTTGGACATCAAACATTTAAACAGTGTGAAACATCGAAAATATATTGGACAACCCAACGACTTGATTTTGAAAGCAGCCAAAACTATCTCAGAATTTCCTGATATAGAATTAGTTGTTAGAATTCCTGTGGTACCAGGATTTAATGATCAACCAGAAGAAATAGCGCAAATTGCAGTAATCGCAAAATCTTTGCAGGCTAGTAAAGTCCATCTGCTACCCTATCATCCGTATGGATCCAATAAATATGATCATTTAGATAAGGAATATTTATCAGAAGATTTGGAGGCTCCATCAAATGAAAAAATGGAGATTCTTAGTGAGTTAGTTGAAGGAATTGGAATAAACTGCCAAATTGGTGGGTAATAAGAAAGGTGGGGAATCTGGTTTGAAAAAGATAATGGACGGAAATTTTGCAGTTGCTTATATTTCTTATGGATTTTCAGAAGTAGTTGGACTCTTTCCGATTACCCCATCTTCAAAAATGGCTGAACTTGTTGAAGAATGGTCAGGTAAGAATAAAACAAATATATTTGATGATGTAGTCACAACAACGATGATGGAGTCAGAAGCTAGTGTTGCTGGGAGTATGCATGGATTGCTTAAGTCGGGAATCCTGACTACAAGTTTTACATCTTCTCAAGGATTATTATTGATGATCCCTGCGCTATATAAAATGGCTGGTGAATTACTTCCAGGTGTTCTGCATGTTGCTTCGCGCTCAATTGCTACATCTAGCTTAAATATCCACGGAGATCATAGTGACGTGATGGCTGTCAGACAAACTGGAGCAGTCATGCTTTCTTCAGGTAGTGTACAAGAAGCAGCATTATTTGCTGCAGTAGCACATCAAAGTGCTATTCAAGGAAGACTTCCAATCGTTCATTTTTTTGATGGATTTGATACAAGTCACGAAGTAAGAAAAATAAATGTTCCAACTTATGACGAGCTAAAAAGACATGTGGATAGTGAAGCTATTGATTTTTTTAAAAGCCATTCGATGTCAAATTTTTCTCCGAGAGTGAGCGGTTCGATCCAGTCTCCTGACCTATACTTTCAACAGCGAGAAGCAGGTAACATAATGTATCAAGCAATGGAAAAGCTAGTAGAACAATCAATTGAACAATTCAATCCATTGTTTGGTACAAAATGTTCTACGGTTGATTACTATGGTAGTCCAGAAGCAACATCTGTCATTGTTCTCATGGGTTCTGCTCAGGAAATAGTGAAAGAGGCAATTGATTCAGAGTTTTTGAAGTCTAAAAAGATTGGGGTTGTGACGATTCATATGTATCGTCCTTTTCCTAAGAAAAAATTTTTAGACATTTTACCAACTTCTGTTGCAGAGATTGCCGTTTTAGATCGAACGAAGGAGCCGGGAGCAACCGGAGAACCACTACTTCTTGACGTTCAAAAAACGTGTTCTGAATCTGAAAGAAAAGTGAATATCAGTGGAGGAAGGTATGGTCTCGGAGGAAAGAAAATCACGGTTTCTCAGATTTGTCGGCTATTTTCAGAATTAGAAAAAACAAATAAAAAAAATGAGTTTACCCTTGGTATTACAGATGATGTAACGAAACTGTCGTTATCTACTTTTGATTTAAAGCAAAAGAATAATAATCATTCATTGTTAATAGAATTTTTGGGACTTGGCGGAGACGGAGCAATTTCAGGAGCCAAGGATTTCATTAAACTGATAGGAGAGAATACATTACTAGATATCAAGGCTGATTTTGAATATCCAGCAAGCAAAGCGAGAGACTTGACGATTGGGCGCTTATTGGTGAGCAACCAGAAAATTCAGTCTACTGATTACGAAGAGCCGTGGGACTTTATCGTGTGTGATCAGTTGCAATATTTAAACAACTATCAGCCCCTTGAGCAAATGAAAAATAATGGAGTGCTAATATTAAATTATAGTTTTACAGCAGATAGTTTGGAAAAGCAATTAAGTAATGCTGCTAAACGTTCATTAGCAAAGAAAAACATTGAACTATATGTTCTCCCTGCGAATAAGATTGCTAGAAAATTTGAGCTTGGACCAAAGATCAATACGTTGATGGTAAGTGCACTGTTATCAAAAATAAATCTTTTGCCATATCAAGAGTCTATTGAAAGGTACAAAGAACTACTAATGACTCACTCTTATATGTCAGTTGAAGAATACAGGGATTCAGTATTTACTGCGATTGAAGAAGGAATTGACAGTATGTATCAATTGCCAGTGAAGCAAAGCTGGCAGGATCTTAGTACAGAAAAAGCAAGCAACTCTGAAAAGAATTATGAAGCTAAAATCATTGAGCCGATAAAAAAACGTCAAGGAAACTCTATCTCTACACACGATATCATTGAAGCAAAAATGATCGATGGATCAATTCCTATGGGGAAAACTGAATTTTTAAATATAACTTCAGTTGAAGAACTTCCTTGTTGGAATTCTAGTCAATGTTACCAATGTAATCTATGTGCTACGGTTTGCCCACATGGAGTTATTCGACCTTTTGTCCATTCAGTAGAAAGTGGTGAAGGGAATTATCGCAAGAATACTGATTATGATTATTCTATCGAGGTCAATTATGAAAAATGTACAGGATGCTCCTTATGCGTTGAAGCTTGTCCAGCAAAAGGAAAAGCGCTTCAAATGAGAGAAATTGATGTTAGGAATATGGACATTCATAGAGAAAATTGGCTGAATACGGTTCATGAAAATGATAATTCAAAACTGATTTCTGAAAATCTGTCTTTAGACGAATCGCAATTTGTAGCACCTTTGATGAAGTATTCCACGGCTTGTGCGGGATGTGGTGAGACCCCTTATGTAAAACTATTGACACAATTGTTTGGGGAAAGATTGAGTATAGCCAATGCGACAGGATGTTCCTCTATTTGGTCAGCAACTGCGCCTTATGCTGCTTTTTATCAGACAAAAGATCAGACTGGTCCAGTTTGGGCAACGTCTCTTTTTGAAAATAATAGTGCATTTGGATATGGTATCGATCTAGGATTCAAAATCCAGCATCAGAAAATTTATAACCTCCTTGATGAAATTAAAAACGATAGACAGTATGCTGTATCTATTAGAAGATTAGCCGAAGAAATTTTAGAAACAGATGGGGAAAAAATTACTTCAATAAAAAGTTTTATAAAACTAATACAGTCTTCTTCTAATGAAAAATTAAAAAAAATCACTGACATGAAGCACTACCTAATAAAAAGGAGCCACTGGTTAATTGGTGGAGATGGCTGGGCGTATGATATCGATTTTGGCGGTTTGGATCATTTGATTTCTAAAGGTGAAGACTGCAATATTCTCATTCTAGACAATGAGGGATATGCGAATACTGGTGGACAAGTCTCAAAAGGTACGCCAATTGGAGCAAAAGTCAAATTTGCATCGAAAGGGAACCGTTTTTCTAAGAAAGATTTTGGTTATTATGCCATGCAGTTTGACAATGTGTTTGTGGGTCAAATCTCGTTATTTTCCCATCCAGCTCATGCAGTTGAAACGTTAAAAGCTGCCGAGGAACATGAGGGAGTTTCTATTATTATTTCCTATAGTCCATGCGTGTTGAACAAATCTGAATTATCAGCTGTCCAACTAAGTAAAGCTGCCGTTAAAAGTGGTTACTGGCCAATTTTTGTCTATCAAAATGGAAAGATGGAACTAAGCAGCTCACCACCAGATATTGATTCACTTAAGCATTATTTTAAAGCTCAAACAAGATTTGATTATCCAGAGTTCAATCAAGAAATTTTATTGAACTATTTTGCAGAAGCAAAAAAAAGATATTTCAATTACACTTTATTAAAAGAAATTGGCGAGATAAAGGGAAGTGAGAGGAATAGAAATGAGTGATGCTTTGGGAATGATCGAAGTGAATGGTTTAGTGATAGCGATTGAAATAGCTGATATTATGGTAAAGTCCGCGAATGTTGAACTTGGAGATCTAGCTCGTACCAAAGGTGTAGGATGGATGACTGTAAAAATTTTTGGAGATGTTAGTTCTGTCCAACATGCTATAGACACGGCAAAAAAAATTGCTGTAAGTAAAGATGGTTACGTTTCGAGCAAAGTTATCCCAAGACCTGTAAAAGGATTATTGGGAAATAAAGATTTGCAATCTGAGACAGATATCAGCGAATCCATTGATCGTGAACAAAATGAAGCTGAGAATGAATGTCAGGATCAACAAATCGATTCTGAAGAAGAAACGAACAATGGACTGTTCTTGACTGCAAACAAAAATGAAGGATCCAAAAAAAAGTTGAAAAATAAACTAAGAAAATTAAAATTTTTAGGAGGAAACGTAGATGAATGATGCATTAGGAATGGTTGAAACAAAAGGCTTTATTGGTGCAGTAGAAGCTGCAGATGCGATGGTCAAATCCGCTAATGTTCAATTGATAGGTTATCAGCAAATTGGTTCTGGTTTGGTGACCGTTTTAGTTAGAGGTGATGTAGGAGCAGTGAAGTCAGCAACTGATGCTGGATCGGCGGCAGCTTCTAACGTAGGTCAGGTAATTTCTGTTCACGTTATTCCTCGTCCACATGGAGATGTTGAGAAGATATTACCCAAATTATAATAGACTATAGAGGACTTTCATGTTCTCTATAATGCTTTAGAAATCTTTCTATGTATTATAGAGAACAAGAGGGAAGGGGATTTGATGAAGCAAGATCTAAAAAAAGTGAATGATATTTTGGTGGCTGTTCAAAATACAAACAATCAGAGAAAGACATCACTAAAAAAAGAAAAGAAAATCAAAGCCGGGGTGGATTTGGGAACTGCATCAATCGTTTTTATCGTGTTAGATGAAGATGATACACCTGTTATTTGCTTCTCAGAAGAGACTAGTGTAGTTAAAGATGGCTTAGTTGTTGATTTTTCTAAAGCAGTTCAAATTGTAAAAAAACTAAAAGAAAAAGCAGAAAAAGCTATAGGTCGACCAATTCTTTGTGCGGCGGGTGCGATTCCACCAAAAACTACTGGTAATAACAGAAATGTGGTGGGACATGTAATTGAAGCAGCCGAAATGGAATTGTCTGGTATTTATGATGAACCAGAAGCCGCAGCAAAAGTTTTGAATCTGATAAATGGAGCGGTTGTTGATATTGGAGGTGGAACAACAGGAATCAGTATTTTTGAAAATCAGCATCCTGTTTATTCTGCGGATGAACCAACAGGTGGTCATCATATGAGTCTCGTATTAGCAGGTAATTATCATGTTGATTTGGTTGAGAGTGAAAAAATCAAACGTGACAAAGAAAATTATAATTTAAATTTTCGAATACTTCGACCAGTAGTTGAAAAAATGGCAGTACTTACGCTAACGTTTATTCAAGACTATGGAAAGCCCGTGGATGAGTTGTATTTAGTCGGTGGAGCAACGTTATTTCCACAATTTGAAGAAGTCTTTGAAAAAATAACTAAGATAAAAATAATGAAACCAATTTATCCTCAACTTGTTACTCCGATAGGCATTGCCATGTTGAGCCAAGAATTTTAGAAAGTAAGGTGAACCAAAATGTATATAGGAAAAGTAGCTGGAAATGTTGTATCTACTCAAAAACATTCCTCATTGATTGGCTATAAACTACTAATTGTTGAACTACTGGAGAGAAATAATCTCGAAAAAACAGAAGAGATAGTGGCAGTGGATCTGGTCGGTGCCGGTAAAGGGGAATTTGTCTTGGTTGCCAAGGGTAGTTCTGCTCGTATGGCAACCAACAATTCAGAAGCACCTATAGATTGTGCAATTATTGGAATCATAGATACTTTTGAATGAAGGGAGTAATATTATGAAAATAGTAACATCTGAATCTGTGACAGAAGGACATCCGGATAAGCTCTGTGACCAGATTTCTGATAGCATTTTGGATGCATATCTTAAGGAAGATCCAGAGGCACACGTTGCAATAGAATGCATGATATCTAAAAATTTACTTCTGATTGCAGGTGAAGTGAAAAGTTCAGTTAAAATACAGGTTGAACCGATTGCTAGAAATATACTGATGAACGTTGGCTATACTTCTAATGAAATTGGAATAGACGCTCAAAAATGTATTGTACTTACAAATGTAAATCAGCAATCTACAGATATTGATTTAGGAGTGGCAAAGGAATCAGGAGAAGTCGGGGCAGGAGATCAAGGAAGTATGTATGGCTATGCCTGTTCTGAAACGGATGCATACTTGCCATTATCCATTTATTTGGCACATTCTTTAGTAAAAAAATTAGATGAATTACGACATTCAAAGGCTATACCATTTTTATTGCCTGATGGAAAAGCTCAAGTTTCAGTGGCTTATGATGAATTTGATAAACCTATAAAAATTACAGATATTGTTTTATCAGCACAGCATACCGAAGAGACACCGATTGAAAAGGTAAGAGAGGTTCTTCTAGAAAAAGTGATCAAGACAACCGTAGATGCTTCTTTGATAGACAGTACAACTCGTTTTTTGATTAACCCAACAGGAAGATTTGTAATCGGTGGTCCTTTAGGAGATACTGGATTAACAGGAAGAAAGATCGTTGTCGATACATATGGAGGAGTTATTCCGCATGGCGGTGGAGCTTTTTCTGGAAAAGATTGTACAAAAGTAGATCGATCTGCTTCTTATATGGCAAGATACATTGCCAAAAATATTGTAGCAGCAGGTTTAGCCCAACGTTGTCAGGTAGGCCTTTCTTATGCGATTGGCTATAGTAGTCCAGTAGCACTGGACATTGATACATTTGGAACTGAGTCTGTTTCTTCGGACCTTTTGAAAATACTTGTATTGAAAATATTTGATTTGTCACCTAAAGGGATCATAGAGATGCTCTCTTTAAATACTCCTGTCTTTAAACAAACTTCAGTATATGGACATTTCAATAGTAATACTAATTTTTCTTGGGAGAAAATAGATCAAGTTAAAAGTTTGATCTATAAAATAAAGAGAATAGAACATAACAAACTATAAAGTAAAAAAGGATTTTATTTTTGTGTGAGTAATCAGTAAGTAACGATGTACTTGCATTGATTCGATTTGAAAAAAACATTGAATCTACGAAAAAAGTAGTAGATTCAATGTTTTTCTTATTCAATAAACTTTAAGAGATTCTTTTTTCAACTTCAGCTAAGGAGGGGATGGAGGTTTGTCCACCTATTTTTTGCACAGAGAGCGCAGAAGCTCCAGAAGCTAATCTTATGATTTCCTCTAATGATTGTTTTTGATGTAATCCAAATGCAAAAGCACCATGGAATATATCTCCTGCACCGGTAGTATCTAGGACTTTTGAAGTAAATGCTGGAAAATGTTGAATTTGGTTATTTTTTTTGAACAGACTGCCGCGATCACCTATTGTGACAACGATAGTATTTGGATTTAGCTCAGATAACTTGGAGAAAATATTTTGAATTTGATCTTTATCAGTAAGATCTACTGATAATTGAGTATATTGATAAGCAAAGTCTTCTGAGCAAACAAGATAGTCAACGGCTTGAAATAATTCAGACAGTTCAGGTTTATACGTTCCAGCATCGATGATCGAAATAGCGTGTGGATATTTTTTCAAGGCTACCAAAGAGATATGCAGTTCGTGACCATCTACTAAAATAACATCTGGATCATTTTTAGGCCAAACAATTTCAAAAGGGCTATCTCTTAATGGCGCATTTAAAATGGTTCGGTTGCCATTGAGAGAATTGACGATAATGCAACTGACACTTGTTGGCTGGTCGTCCATCACATGAATAGTTGAAGTATCTGTTCCCACAGAGGATAAGCTAGACAAAATCTGCTTTCCGAATAAATCATTTCCGACACGAGCGATTAAAGATGTCTCGAGTCCCCATAAAGAGCACAGAAAGGCTGCATTTGCTGCTGGGGCCCCCATACATTCCTGGCGATCATAGATTCGATACTTTTGATTCTCAATAATTTGTTGTTCTAAGGAAAATGTTAAATCGTAAACTGCTTGACCTATACATAATATACTCATGCTTTTCCACTCCTTTTTTGGTCCGCTCTGCGCCAGTATCATGATTTTTTTGATGTTCGCTTTGCCTGTGATAGGAACTTATCTGTTCACAGAATGGATCGAACCCATCGTTGATCAGTCTGTTCTGAGTCCAATTGTCATTGCCATGACGCAGGCTCCTAATTTTGTACAAGATCTTCTGGTTGGTGATTATGGATTGATCACTTTAGGCTCGTACTCCTTTTTATGGGTATTTCCAGTTGTTTTTTTACTTAGTATCATGACGAGTCTGACAGAAGAAACAGGGCTGCAGGAGCATTTGACCACTGCACTTGATCCATGGTTACGAAAAATTGGCTTGACAGGAAGAGATCTGTTGCCTGTGATCACCGGCTTTGGTTGTAATGTTGTAGGTGTTTTTCAAAGTAGAGGATGCAGCAGCTGTACTCGAACAGCCTGTGTCTCTTTGATTGCCTTTGGTTCAGCTTGTAGTTACCAGATTGGTGCAACTCTTTCTATTTTTAATGCAGCGAAGAGTCCTTTTCTGTTCATTCCCTATCTTTTTTTACTGTTTTTTGTTGGAGCGATCCATACAAGGATCTGGAATCGTACTGTAGCAGTTGACCTTGCACGTGTTGCACCACTGCCTTATATCCAAAGAATCAACTGGCAAACCTTCTGGTGGAAAATCATTGGCTCGAGTAAACAGTTTTTAGTTCAGGCGATGCCCATTTTTCTGATTATTTGTATCGTAGCATCGATGCTACAATTACTTGATTTGTTGAATCTGTTCAATTGGTTTGCGTTTCCTCTATTGAAGCTTTTCTCTTTACCTGTTGAAACAGCACCTGCTCTGATTTTTTCTTTTATCAGAAAAGACAGCCTACTTATTTTGAATGAAGGTCAAGGAAGCCTGATGGCAAGTCTGTCTGTGTCACAGCTGTTCGTGTTAGTCTATTTAGCTTCGACCTTGTCTGCATGTCTGGTAACGATTCTTACGATCGGAAGAGAGTTGGGATGGAAAACTGCAGGTTCGATTGCTGGAAGACAAATCATTACCAGTATTTCAAGTGCAGCACTTCTGGCTTGGATTTTATATTGAGAAAATAGGTTGTTTGAAATGATTCTATCTGGAAGGAAGATCCATGAATTACAGGGGAATGAGCTTGTCATTGATCCATTTGATCCGAAACAGATCAACCCAAACAGTTACAATTAACGACTACACAACGAACTGGCTGTTTATAAGGAAGACACTTTGGATATGAAAAAAGAAAATCAATTGCGGTATATCGAGATTCCTAAAGAAGGTTTGCTTTTAGCACCCAACCAGCAAAGTCATGTAAATTAATACAAAGTTTTTTTGAAAAATAGAGAGCAATCTACATGTTCACTGTGGATGATTATATCCCTCAAGATCCTTTAGTTCGTAAAGTTTTAGAGTGATTCAATTTTTATATAACAGTTTCGAAGATCAATTAAATTAGTGAACAAAAAAACGAATGAAGTCTAATAGATGCTTGTTTTGTGTGATAGTATATTCGTATCATCGGTATAAAAGCGAATAAATCAACCTTTTCTAAGATTGACGGACAATTGTGAATTTGTTACGATGCATTCAACTTAGAAATACAAAACACGTTGATAAAGAAAGTAGCTTCTTTTTCTTTTACAAACAGAGAGTCCTAGTAGCTGAAAAAGGACGTTTAAGAGAAGAAGTGAAAATGGCTTTTGAGTGGTTCCGGTGAATCGAAAGATAAGTTGGAAACGGATGCTCCCGTTAAAAAGGCACAAGTATAGATTTTTGTACTTGATAAGGTGTTGATTGTGAGGTCAGCATGAATATAGGTGGTAACATGTATAAACCAATACATCCTTGGAAGAGACTATTCTTCTGAGGATTTTTTTGGTTTTAACAATAGTTGCTTACTAGAATATTAGTACAAGGAGGGGGTGAAATGGCAGGAACTGTATTATCAGATATTAGACACTACTATCAAATTTCGCAAGAAGAAGCAGCGCTTATACTCAATATTCCTTTGGAGGTATATAGATATTTGGAGAAGCAAGAAAATATTAACCGGAAAATTGAAAGTTTAACTGGTAAATTGATTGTTGTTTCTTATCTTTTCTTCTATTCAAAAAGAGATTTTACGAAAGTTTGAGAGCTCAAAAATAAATATTGATTCATACTAACCCTACCAAGAGATAATTGATGTTTTTTATACATAAAAGGGAGGGATAGTTATTTTCAAAAAAGGAGAAGAGTCTTTGATTGACATTTATAATGATATAACAGAATTAGTAGGAAATACCCCACTTTTAGAATTTCGACAATTAACCAAAGGAATAGGAACATCTGCAAAAGTCATTGGCAAGTTAGAATTTTTTAATCCCAGTGGCAGTGTGAAGGATCGAATTGCTAAACAAATGATTACTGAAGCAGAAAAAACAAACAGATTGACTAAAGGTGACAAAGTTATTGAAGGAACAAGTGGAAATACTGGAATTGGTATCGCAGCAATCAGTGCAGCAAGAGGGTATCAGTCAATCATTGTCATGCCGGATAATATGAGTAAAGAGCGCATCGCCATTTTAAAAGCTTATGGGGCAGAAATTGTTTTAACTCCTGGAGAAAAAAACATGGCAGGAACAGGAGAAAAAATTGCTGAAATTATAGAAGAATACCCCAACATCTTTCAGACGGAGCAAAGTGCTAATTTGGCAAATCCCGCTTCCCATTATCAAACAACCGGACCAGAAATATGGCGAGATACTGAAGGGAAAATCGATATTTTTATCGTAGCTACCGGTACAGGTGGAACAATTTCTGGAGCTGGAAAGTACCTAAGAGAAAAAAATCCAGCAATTGAAATCGTAGCAGTAGAGCCTGCTGGTTGCCCAGTTCTTTCAGGAGGAGAAGCAGGATTTCATAAAATTCAGGGAATAGGTGGCGGAATGATCCCACCAGTTTGTAATCAAGAAATCTATGATGAAGTCATTCCTGTTACTGACAAAGATGCTTATGAAACCGCTGTAAAATGTGGGAGAATAGAGGGTGTATTAATTGGAATTTCTTCAGGAGCAGCGCTTTTTGCAGCAATACAGGTGGCTAAAAGAAAGGAGAATAGAGGGAAAACGATTGTCGTGATAATAGCAGATAATGGAGAACGTTATTTATCTTCAGATTTATATGAATAAGGAGGAATTCGATGAAAAAGAAGGCTAAAGAAATTTTAGTAGCAGTGGTATTGATACTTGTATTTTTAGTTGGTTGCTCAACAAACGTAGCGGAGGAGAAAAAGGATTCAAATACACAGAATAAGGAAACGGCAACGATTGACAAGCAAGAAATAGAAACGTTGAAATATGGTATTACTCCGGGAACGATTCGGACAGCAATCGTTTTATTGGCGGACCATTTGGGTTACTTTGAAGAAGAAGGCGTAGATGTAGAATTTGTAGATATTTCAGATGCGCCAGCAGCATTGACTTCAATTAGTGCTAACAAAGGAGAAGTCGATATATGGGGAACCGGGATTGTACCGGGGCTGAATTTTATTGCCAATGGCTCTGATTTGACAATTTTTGCTGGAACCGCTGCAGAGGGTGGTGCAATTATTGCTAAAAATGAAGACATTGATGCCTACAAGGATTTATCAGCCTACGAAAACATTAAAATTGCAACTGTCAGGGCGGATACTGCATGGGTAACAGGAAGAGAAGTATTGAAAGAAAAAGGGATCGATGTCGACAGCATTGAAGTAATTGAAGTAGATGGTCAAGTAGCTGTTGCTCAGGCAATTGCCAAAGGAGAAGCCACATTAGGTTTTCTTCCAACAGAATTTGCCAAAAAATTTGAAGACCTTGGCGTAGGAATCGTTTATGAAGTGGGCGAACTAGCACCACTATATGTTTGCTGCCGTCAAATCACTTCGACAGCCTTATTAGAAGAAAAAGAAGATGCATTTGTGAACTTTCTGACTGCAAGCCTACGAGCTTCTGAATATTATGAAGATGAAGCAAATAGAGCAGAAATCATTCAATTTTTAGCGGATTATTCTAATCAAACAGAAGAATACGTCAATGAATATCTGTTTGAAAATCGAACAATCATGACTGTCGATCCCAATAAAAATGGTATAGACACCTATTATAGCTCTTTGGTAGATGCTGGTTACTTTGATGGGGATGTTGATATCAATGAACATGTAGATACCAACGTTTATAAGCAAGCTTTGAATCGAGTGGTTCAAAAAGAACCTGAAAATCCATTCTATCAATCTTTGGTGACAATTTATAATCAGAACAATAGTTAAGTAGGGATGAAGTATGAGTAAAATCAGAATAGAAAATTTAACAGTTGTTTATGAAGAAAACGGCATAAAACATGCTGCCTTGGAAAATATTAATCTGACCGTTCAAACAGGAGAATTTGTATGTATTCTTGGCTCATCAGGATGTGGGAAAAGCACTTTGTTAAGTACTTTAGAAGGATTACTGCCAGCTAGCAACGGAAAAGCATTCCTTGATAATCAACCAATCAAAGGACCGGGAATAGATCGAGCAGTTGTTTTTCAACACTATTCCCTCTTTCCGTGGCTGACAGCAAAAAGAAATGTCATTTTTGGTATCAACCAAAGTCAAAAGCATAAAAAACGTCATGAAAAAGAAGCAATTGCAGAAAAATATTTAAGGAAAGTTGGCTTACAAGAAGCAAAAGACAAATATCCTGCCCAGCTTTCTGGCGGAATGCAACAGCGAGTTGCCATTGCTCGGGCAATGGCAATGGATGCGCCTATTTTGTTAATGGATGAACCATTGGGAGCAATCGATCCTAAGCATCGCGAAGAGATTCAACAATTGGTAGCACAACTGTCAAAGGAGGAGCAGAAGACGGTCGTGTTTGTGACCCATGATATTGATGAAGCCATTTTGTTGGCTGATCGAATTATTTTTATGGAGCCAAGACATATAAAAAAAGAAATCACAATCAATTTGGAAAGACCGAGAGTCAGAGAAAAACTAATGCTTACAAATGAATATCATCAATTAAGAAAAGAGATTTCTTATTTATTTTACGAAAAAAATGATAAACCGACGAAAGGAAGGGATTTCTTTGAAACGACTTTTGACTAGAGGCAATTTCTTGTTTTTGTTTCTGTTGTCTTTGATTCTTTATTTTCCGTCTCAAGTGGGAGAAGAGAATCCCTTAGCTTTTATCATTGCTATTAGTGTGATTGAAGGATGTTACCTATTTTTTTATTTTAAGAAGAATGATCAAAGCACAACCGATGCCGATGTGGTTAGTCTGATCTATCTTTCTTTAGGAGCATGGGAAGTGATAGCAAAATTGGGAATCAGTCACCCGGTGTTGGTTCCTTCTCCAGAAAGAGTGTTTTATGTATTTATTGATCTTTGGCAGGATATGCTGTCAGGATTATTTAGTTCACTCAACCTTCTGTTATGGGGAGTCAATTTAGCTTTGATACTAGGGATTTCTTTTGGACTATTTGTTGGTTATTTGAATAGACTTAGAAAAGCAATCATTCCAATTGTTCGAGTGATTAGTCCAATTCCCCCGTTAGTTTATACGCCCTATGTTGTTGCAGTTATGCCTACATTTAAGATTGCTTCTATTTTTATTATTTTTTCAGCGGTTTTTTGGCCAACATTTTTGCATATGATTCGACGAGTAGGAAGTGTCGATCGTAAAATTATTGATTCTGCGAAAAGTATGGATGTATCCACCAGCACGATGCTTTTCAAAGTTATTCTTCCCTATACATTGCCAGATATCATTGGTAGCTTAGGTACATCAGTTACCTCTGCAATGATGTGTCTGACTGGTGCTGAACTCCTTGGAGCGAGTTCAGGCTTGGGTTATTTTGTAAGAAAGTACTCAGATTTTGCTGATTATACAAAGGTGATTGCTGGAATTATTTTTATTGGAATTTTTGTGACAATCCTTTTTTCAATCATTCGCTGGATCGAAAGAAAAACCATTAAATGGTCCTATTAACAAGGAGGAAAATACTATTAACAAAGAACTTAGAACAGATGGGCGATTTATTCGTCAAAACAATCAATTTACCACTCCATTTGGAGAAAAATCAGAGGAATTACCGATTACCCCTCATAAATATCGTTTGATTTGGGCGCCAGTTTGTCCATGGGCTCATCGGATAGTCATTGTCCGGAAGCTTCTTGGATTAGAATATGTGATTAGTTTGGGAACGCTAGACCCCATCCGACCTACTGGAATTGGTAGAATTGACTGGGCTTTTACATTGGATGAAGATCAGAGAGACCCAGTCTTACAGGTGCACTATTTAAGTGAATTATATAAAAATAGTGACCCTAATTATTCTGGTAGACCTACAGTTCCAGCAATAATAGATATTCAGTCTAAAAAGATTGTTCAAAACGATTACCATAACTTGACTTATTATCTTGAAAGAGAGTGGAAAAAATTTCATTGTGTTGATGCACCTGACCTATTTCCTAAAGCGTTAGAGTCAGACATTCGCAGTTTGAATGAGGTGATTTTCCATGAAATCAACAATGGGGTCTACAAAGCAGGTTTCGCTCAGTCTCAGGCATCTTATGAAGCTACTTACGAACTGGTATTCAATCGTTTAGACTGGTTGGAGGAACGTTTGTCTAAGCAACGTTATCTTCACGGTTCGCAAATAACGGATAGTGATATTCGCTTGTATGTGACGCTTGTGCGTTTTGATGCGGCTTATTATGCAGCTTTTCATGTCAATAAAAAGAGACTGATTGATTACCCAAATCTCTGGTCATATACGAGAGATTTATATCAGACCCCCGGCTTTGGCGATACAACAGATTTTGAAGCAATTAAGAAACACTATTTTTTATCGTTGCATATTACAGAAGAAACAAAATCAAAAATCTTGCCTAAAGGACCAGATGTATCTCTTTGGAATAAAGCGCATGATCGAGAAGAAAAATTTTCGTAAAAGATGAGGGTTTTGAGTAACTATTGATTTCAATTGTAGTGAAGCGACTTGTTGGAAAGCGAATTATTTATACAAAGAAAAATAAGGAAAGCGTGAAATGACAATGACTGAAAAAAAGAGGACTAAAAATATTGCTACTTCAGAAAATATTCATGAAATCAGTTCAACTGGAGCATTTGTTCGTCAAAAAAATCGTTTTGATACACCATTTGGCAATCAAGAAGGAGAACTACCAGTCGAAGCAGGACGTTATCGTATTTTATGGGCAAAGATTTGTCCATGGGCACATCGAGCAATCATTGCTAGAGAATTATTAGGTTTAAAAAATGTATTTAGTGTTGGTACAGCTTCTCCGATTCGTACAGAAAAAGGCTGGGATTTTTCATTAAATGAAGAGGGGGTTGATCCAGTTTTAAAGATAGGCTATTTGACAGAGATTTATGCTGAAACGGATCCAAAATATATGGGGCGGGCAACAGTTCCCACTGTTGTTGATATTATAGAAAGAAAAGTTGTCAATAACGACTATTTTCATTTAACAAACTACTTGGAAACTGCTTTTCAACCCTTCCATAAAAAAGGAGCACCGGATCTTTATCCAGAAGCTTTGCGAGAAGAAATCGATGCCTTCAATGATGTCTTATTCCATGAAGTCAACAACGGAGTCTACAAGGCTGGTTTTGCTCATTCACAGAAAGTTTATGAGGAAGCCTATGATATTTTGTTCAATCGTTTGGATAGTTTAGAGAAACGTTTAGCGAACCAACGTTACTTGTTTGGAAATCAACTTACAGATGCGGATATTCGTTTTTATGTGACTTTGGTGCGGTTTGATGTAGCGTATTATTCAGTTTTTCGTACCAATCGCAATCGAATCATAGATTTTCCGAATATTTGGAACTATGCTAAAGATTTATATCAAACAAAAGGTTTTGGTGATACGACTGATTTTGAATCCATAAAAAAAGGCTATCAGCTAGGAGATCCCTCAACGAATCCTTTGCAAATTTTAGCGAAAGGACCGGATGTTTCGATTTGGAACGAACCACATGATCGAGGAAGATTCAGCTAGAAGTGCGTTAAAAAATACAGGACAAACAATTTAAAAAAGCGGGTGAAGCGTTTGAGTTTTAAAAAATTTGTTACATTCAAAAACGAAATAAATAACGATGGCAGTGTAAGATTTCAGAAAAGTTTATTTGATCAACCTTTTGGAGACAAACCCGGAGAACTTAAAGTACTTCCCAATAAATATCGACTTTTGTGGATGCCAGCGTGTCCACATGCCCACAAGGTGGTGATTGTTAGAAAGCTATTAGGTCTCGATTCAGTTATCAGCCTAGGTGCCACAGGTCCTTATCGTACACCTGATCCTCATTCGTGGGTATTCAGTAATGATCCAGACGGAAAAGATTCAGTATTAGGAGTTAAAAGCATTGGTGAAGTCTACCTCAATGCCGATCCTACTTATAAAGGACGACCGACTGTTCCAGTCATTGTAGACATTGAAACAAAGAAAGCCGTTAACAATGATCATATCTGGTTGACGATTCAATTAGAAACAGCTTGGAAAGCATATCATAAACCAGATGCTCCTGATTTGTATCCAGAAGAGCATCAAGCAGAAATTAATCGTTGGACGAAAATTATTTATGAAGAAATCAATGCAGGTGTGTATGATGTTGGTTTTGCTCATACTCAGGAAGCTTATGAGAAAGCGTACGATCGTTTGTTTGCTAGATTGGATGAACTTGAGCAGCATCTGAGTGATAAAAAATATTTCTTTGGCGACCAATTGACAGATGTGGATGTTCGTCTGTATCCAACGTTGGTTCGTTTTGATTTGGTTTATTATCAACTCTTTAGAGCAAATAAGCGACGAATTAAAGATTATCCTCATTTATGGGCATATGCGCGACGACTGTACCAGATTCCAGCATTTCGAGAGTCAACGGATTTTGAGTTTATTAAAGACTCTTACTATCGTTCACTACATTTACGTAAACTCTTTGGCAATGAATACAATCGCTTGCCGAAAGGTCCTTCACTTGACGAATGGGATTATTCAGATGATACCGATGAAATTTAGGAAATAGTTATAATTCAAAAGAATGTAGATGCTCCTAGAAATTTATTTAAAAGAGTTTATGGCTGATTTGATTGGTAATGTTTCTTTTGTGATTCATTTATTATATATCATTTTTTTTAATTTGTTTCTTTACTATAAAAAGGAAAAGAAAACTTAGTGAATATAAGAATTTAAGCAAGATAGAATATTTCTATCATAAGAACGAAAAGTAGAATCCTATTTTTTAGATGATTGACGGACAATTGTGAATTTGTTACGATGCATTCAACTTAGAAATACAAAACACGTTGATAAAGAAAGTAGCTTCTTTTTCTTTTACAAACAGAGAGTCCTAGTAGCTGAAAAAGGACGTTTAAGAGAAGAAGTGAAAATGGCTTTTGAGTGGTTCCGGTGAATCGAAAGATAAGTTGGAAACGGATGCCCCCGTTAAAAAGGCACAAGTATAGATTTTTGTACTTGATAAGGTGTTGATTGTGAGGTCAGCATGAATATAGGTGGTAACATGTATAAACCAATACATCCTTGAAAGAGACTATTCTTCTGAGGATTTTTTTATTGGTTTCAGTAAATGTTGTCGTTAAAGCCTACAAGAAAGGAGAGAAACCGAAAAACGATTTTATTTAATACTCGTACATCGTTAGTGACTGTATGTAATAGACGTAGGAACAGACTTTCAATTTATTTTAAGAGCAATCATTATTTTTTAAGTGACATTTTTTTTAGAGAATGAACAGAAATACATCATGTAAATACAACAGTAAAGGAGAACAGCCAAATGAAGGAGAATAAAGTTGAAACCAGCCATTTTCAAGAAGAACAAACTGTGGATGAAACAAAAAACAGAGTGGTTCCAACTCATCAGCCAAGGTTTGATAGATTCAAAGATTCTAACCATAGTGTAGAAAGACTCCAATTAAATAATGAGGCGTATCACCAATTTGACAACTGGTATCTTGGAAAAACGCTGGCTTTGTTACAAGATGGTTTGAATGAGCACTGTATTGAAATTGACTCTATTGATATATAGCTAAGTATAAATGTTTAGAAGCAAGTAGTGTGGTGATCCTTACACACGTTACCAATAAAAACGGTCATAAATACTATAACAGTGAAGAAAGAGGTAAAAATGATGAAAAAAAACATGAGAAAACTAGCCGTATTAACAGCAATTACAGGATTTGGACTGACAATTCTTGCAAGTTGTGGATCTCAAGAGAGTGAAGCATCAGGAAGTGTAGATACGAACGAATCAGGCAAGACAGTCATCAAGGCAGAAACTATGGGATTACCTGCACCATTTATTGTTACAAATGATGATGAAACATTGGATGGCTATGATGTAGCAGTATTAAATGCATTGTTTGAACTTGATTCCTTTGCAGAGTATGAGCTTGATCTTCAGGTAAGTGAAAGTGCACTGATAGATGCACAGCAGGGAGTTGTAGACTTTACTGTAAATAATTGGAGTTACAACGAAGATCGAGCAAACAGTTACTATTTTTCTTATCCGTATACTAAATCTAGATATTCGATTCTTACTGAGAAAGGCAAGCCTATTCATTCTTTTGAGGAACTGGCTAAGTCAGATCTTGTTATTTTTGGAGGAGCAGGAGGGAATACGACAAATGCAATAGAAAGATGGAATGAGAATAATCCAGACAAGCAAATTGAAATCGAGTATACGTCAGAAGATCTTTCTGCGAAATTTCAGAAGATTGGTGCTGGTGGGTATGCAGAGATTCATGATAATCCAGTATTAGTTGCCTATGAAGAAGCCTATCCAGAACTATTTGAACAAATTGAAACGACGGAGCTTTCAGAGGAAGAAACTGCGAATATCACAGAAAGTACCACGTCCCATCTTCTTTTTGGGAAGACATCCCCACATGGAAAAGAGTATCAAGAGTTGTTTTCAGAAGGAATTTATGAGCTGTATCAAAATGGTACGCTACAGCAACTTTCTGATCAGTATATTGGTTCATCAGCCAGTGTCGTTCCAGACGAGAGTGATTTCAACTATATAAACTAGAAAGAATCGTTTGGAGGGAAAGGTTATGACGGCTAGATTTTCGGATTATTTTAATTTTGAACTGGTGTTTGAAAGAATACCAAAACTGATAAGATATTTGCCAATAACATTGGAACTTACTGTTGCATCCATGTTAATCGCTTTGTTTTTAGGACTTTTGATTGCGATTGTGCGAGTGAAGCAAATAAAAATTTTAAATCAGATTGCTTATGTGTATTTGTCTTTGATACGGGGAACACCGTTGATCATTCAGTTATATATTTCTTATTATGGGATTCCCGCCATTTTGCGAATGATCAATCCACAATCTAATATTACAACTATTCCGGGAGTGGTATATGCCTTTATTGCCCTAGGTATTTACGAATCTGCATTTACATCTGAAACGATACGGGCAGCTATTCAAGCAGTAGACCGTGATGAAATAGAAGCCGCAACAGCAATGGGAATGAACTACGGACAGATCCTCCAAAGAGTGATTATCCCTTCAGCATTGGAGATTGCTGTTCCGGGATTGATCAATTCCTTTATAGGATTAATGAAGGGAACGTCTCTTGCATCTGCTGCTGGAGTGGTAGAAATCACTTATCAAAATGCGATACTTTCAGGAAGAGACTATCGGTATTTAGAAGGATATGTAGCATTAGCCCTTATCTATTGGGTTCTCACATTTGTTTTGGAAAGAATCCAGAAGGTCGTAGAGGAAAAAATTAGAATTCCGGAAAAAGCTCCGGCGTTAGTTAAAGAAGAGGTGAGATGAAGGGATGCTAAAAATTGAAGGATTATCTAAGGAGTATGAAGGCAATGTTGTGTTAGACAAAATTGATCTTGAAGTCAAAAAAGGAGATGTTATCGGAATTATTGGCCCTTCTGGAACAGGAAAGTCAACCTTACTTCGGACGATCAATTTGTTGGAAAAACCTGAGGAAGGGAAAATACTTCTGGATGATATATCGCTAGAATTTCCTTTAAAAAGCGCGGACCGAAAAAAAGTGTTTGAGCTCCGAAGTAGAACCGGAATGGTCTTTCAACGGTTTAATCTGTTGAAACATAAGACAGCACTTCAAAATGTGATGGAAGGTCTGATCACTGTACAAAGAAAAAGTAAAGAAGAAGCGGAGAAACTAGCCCTTGAGGCATTAGCACAGGTTGGCGTAGCAAAATGGAGAAATCATTATCCTAAGCATTTATCAGGGGGACAGCAACAGAGAGTAGCCATCGCAAGAACGCTTGTGATGCGTCCAGATGTCATTTTGTTAGATGAACCTACTTCGTCATTAGACCCAGAGCTAATTAGTGAAGTACTGAAAGTGATCAAAGAAATTGCGGACAAAGGATATACCATGCTTCTTGTCTCGCATGAAATGAATTTTATCCGCAAGGTATCAAATCGTGTTCTTTTCCTGGACGGCGGACATATTGTGGAGGACGGTTCTCCTCAAGAAGTATTTAATTATCCGAAGCATAAGCGAACGATCCAATTCTTTCAAAAAATGGATATTCTTGCCAATCATGAAATTGAGACAAAACAGAGACAGGTGATTTAAGGAGAAGCTATTTACCAAAATTTATGAAGGTTAGCATGGTTAACAGATTGAAGAATTTAATAAAAAATAACTAATGACTACAAGGAGAGAGTTCAATGACAACTAAAAAAGAAATCGCAGAGGAAAATACAGAAAAAATAAAGTACACTGATGAACTAGCAACCTATTTTGCTAAGGAAGCTGGCATAAGACCAAGAGGTCTTGAAACTGTCTCTGAACAGGATGAACAAGGAGCTTTTGTCAGACAACCTAATTATTTTACGGATGCGATTACTTTAGAAGAGGCAGAGAAAGACAAATACATCATCTATTGGGCGCCAGGATGTAATTGGTCAAATCGTCCAGTGATTGCCAGGGATATATTAGGATTGCAAGACGTTATAAAAGATTATCAGGTAGCACATGTCGGCGAAAAAAGTGTTTATGGATGGGGATTCCCAGAAGAAACTGATTTTAAAGACCCTCATACTGGCGTATATTTTTTATCAGAATTATACAAGAATGCAGATCCAGATTACAAAGGACGTTCTACCACGCCAACTTTTGCTAACATTCCGGAAAAGAAAGCCGTCTCGAGTGATTATCACAGACTAACGAACCATATTGAAGTGGCTTTCCGAAAATTTCAGCCTACTGATGCACCAGATCTTTATCCCGTTAACTATCGCAAGGAAATTGATGAATTTAACGATTGGCTTTTTCCTCATGTCAATAATGGACATTATCGTCAAGCTTTCACCAATGTTCCTGAGATCTATGACGAATCACAAGTCGACTTTCATGCAGCATTGGAAAAACTAGATGAGCGCTTAGCAACAAATCGGTTCTTGTTTGGCGATTATATCACTGACTCTGATATTCGTGCTTATGTGACTTTGATTAAATGGGAAACCGATTTTTATGTCTATGTAGGTCCACAGCTAAAGAAAATTTCTGCCTATAAGAATATCTGGGGCTATGTAAAAGAACTCTTTAATATCCCCGAATTTAAACGCTACACCAATATTCCTAAGAAACCTAAAGACGCAACTGGCTGGATAAGCTATTTAGAAAAAGTTGGACTCCGTGATTTTGATACGTGGTTGGCTTCAGATGGTTCAAGAAAAGTACTTTCTTCAGATCCCGAAAACATCTACTTGAGACATCCAGAGGGAGAAACGGTAGAAGAGTATCAAACACTGATTTCTCAATCAAAATGGAATTCTTCAGATCAGACAGAAAGAGCGGATTGGCATTTTGAATTATCAACAGATCCAGCGATTAATCCATTAAAAGGAAAATTGAAGAACTAAGGCGGAAAAATCATGATTATTTCTTACGAAGAAAGTATTGAAACTATTGATTATATCCAATTAAATACAGTGCTTGGAAAAATTTTTGAAAGCAAAAAAACCAGAGACGTTTTCTATACACAAACTGTTTTTGAAAACAGTCAAAATGTTGTATTTGCTTTTGATAATAGCCAATTGATTGGAGTGATTCGTGCGATCTCAGATGGTGATTGGGCAGTGATCTATGACTTTGGTGTCCTCAAAGAGTACGAGGATACTGAAGTAAAAAAAGAGATCCTGTCACGTCTGATCAAACAATTGAAGGGACAGCATATTTTCACGAATGCTGTTCCTGGAACGATAGCATTCTATGAACAGAATGGTTTTCAGAGAACCAAAACAGCATTTACCTATGTTGGATTTGAACAAAACGAGAGCCGATCAACTGAATATTTTCTCCCTGTAGGTTATCGTTTTGAAAATGAATTTTATGAAGTGGAGTTCCCTTTTGCACCACGTCACCTACCAAAAAAGAAAAGAAAGGTTGCTCTTTCTTATCATACAAGTAGAAAGGCTGTGGATTATCAACGTGTTAATGAAATCATCAGACGTGCCTTTGGTGAAGAACAGCTCCAAGATTTAGATGTGGAAGAAGTAGCGAAAACAAAACAACTTTTTGAAAACAGTCAATATGTATCCTTCGCTTATGATGGAGACCGACTTGTTGGCGTAGCCAGAGCTATTACGGACAGGTTGGAAGAAGCGTATGTTCAGAATGTGGCTGTCGATCCTGAATATCAGGGTCATGGAATTGGTTGGCAAGTGACCGTAACATTATGCGAAGAGATCCTAAAAGATGGGCTAAATCCATTTCTTCACACTCATCCTGGTGCTGTAGGATTTTATAATCGAACAGGTTTTCTAAGAAATAAGACTGCCCTAGATTACAGAGGAAAAGAGGAAAACAGTTCATCTATTCCTACAGCAGTAGAACAAGGATTTTACCTCCCCACTGGTTATCGTTTCATAGATGAAACAGTTCTTTAAATAATTTCGAAGCCTCTTTCTTGTCACAGATTGCCTAAATGCAACCAAGACGAGAAAGAGGATTTTCCTTTAGTCGTAAATTTGAAGTCAAGATTCAATGAACGCAATTCTCTGGATAAAGCACTTTGGTTTACATCCAGATCAGGGACCAGAAGCGAAGCCACGTTTGTCACAAAAATTGGAGACTTATAATCAGACAGTGAAAGAGCATTATAATGCACGATCGACAAAAAAGAATCGACATCTTTGAGCAAATGATCGTTGATTGGAGTGAATAGACCTATCCCGGAAGGTATCAGAGAACGGGAGATGTGTTTTGAAAGGATTGACGAAGCTATTACAAATAAAGAAGGGGCGCTCGCCCCTTCTTTATTTGTCTTTTAATGCGCCATGACTGATGTAGTCCTTGATTTCCTCGTGGAGGAAGTGAGAGATGACGGTTCGGATCACGACTAGTGCAGCGAGTTTGACGATATCTTGGAAAGTTGGGTAGATGATCGACTCGATGATATCAGCGGCAATCAAAATTTCTAAGCTTAATAAAATATAGCTGCCAAGAAAATTTTTGATAATATTCATTCGCTTCGCAGTTTTTAGTCGACTGCGATGTCTAGTCTCAGATCGCACAAGGTCGATCGTAGCCAAAAGAACACCCCAGACCAGAATCAAAATAGACAAAACATTTAAAAGCAAAACAATAACTTCAAAAAAAGGGGCTAAATATTCCATGAGGTACTGAGCGAGATGCATGTTTTTTCTCCTTTACAGATTCATTTATCTTAAGGATACAAAATTTTTCTTTAAATGGAAAGTTTCTTCGAAAAGAAAAGCTTGAAATCCCGAATAAAAAGCAAGAATTTCAATTATTGAAAAAAGGTTTTATTTTTTGCTTGACCTTCACGTAACGAAAAGGTTTATGATAAGGATGTCAGGAGGGGAATAAATGGAATACACGATCAAAAAAATCGCTCAATTATCTGGTGTCAGTGCACGGACGCTGCGGTACTATGACGAGATCGATTTACTGCAACCAGCACGAGTTAGTTCGTCCGGCTACCGTATTTATGGTCAAAAGGAAGTCGATCGGCTGCAACAGATCTTGTTTTATCGAGAATTGGATCTGAAGTTGGAGGAGATCAAAGCCATTTTAGACAATCCGGACTTTGACGTTGAACAAGCGCTGCTCAAGCATCAACAGCAGCTACTAGCCAAAAGAAATGAGATCGATCGATTACTGGCAACCGTTCAACAAACAATGAAACATTACAAAGGAGAGATTAACATGTCTGACAAAGAAAAATTTGAGGCATTCAAACAACAAAAAGTAACAGAAAACGAAAATCGTTACGGTGAAGAAATCCGTGAGAAATATGGGAAAGAAACGATTGAAAAATCCAATCAAAAATACCTGAATCTAACAGAGGAAGAAATGCAGGAAATGGCAGCTACCGAGAAAGAAATGTTTGCCAAGATCGAAGCCTATTTGATTGATCCGGACATAGAAAGCGATACGGCACGAGCAATTTATGAACTGCACAAGAAATGGTTGACGTTTTCATGGCCGAAATATTCGGCAGATGCTCACAAAGGCTTAGGACAAATGTATGTGGGAGACGAGCGTTTCACCGCTTATTATGATAAAAATGGGATTGGAGCAGCTAAAGCTCTAAATGATGTTATTCAGTATTATGCATAAGTAGATGCTTGAAAAAATAGTATAAAAAAGATGAGACGAACATTTCTGTTTGTCTCATCTTTTTGTTTAAATTAAACTGTTTAGATTGGTTTGCGCAATATCCAAATCGCCAGCAACCGCAGAATGGATCATGTAGCCTTTGTAAGTATTAACACCACGATACAAAGAGGAATCGTCTTTAAGTACCTGTTCAAGAGACGCAGAAGCCAGTTTTTTAGCGAAAGGCAGTGTGGCATTGCTTAGCGCATGAGTAGCTGTTTGAGCGACGGCTCCCGGCATATTGGCTACGGCATAGTGAATGACCCCTTCTTCGACATAAGTTGGATCATCATGCGTAGTTGTTTTAGATCCAGTCTCAAAGATCCCGCCTTGATCGATAGCGATATCAACGATTACTGAATGATCGGACATGTCACGAACCATTTCTCGAGTAACCAGTGTTGGAGCTTTTCTTCCTGGAAGCAAGACGGCACCAATCACTAAATCAGCCTTTTTGACTTGTTCATGAATATTAAAGACATTAGACTGGAGTGTTTGGATTCCGCCATTGAATTGAGCATCCAATTCTTTCAAACGGTTGATGTTTACATCTAGAATCGTCACATTTGCTCCCAGACCGTAAGCGATGTGGGCAGCGTTCGTTCCAGCAACACCACCACCGATAACAACGACATTTCCTTTACGAACACCAGGAACTCCTGCCAACAGAATACCTTTGCCACCTTTAGGGCTCTCCAAAAACTCTGCGCCGATCTGCGCAGCCATTCTGCCAGCGATCTCGCTCATCGGTGCCAGTAGAGGCAAGCTCCCATTATCAAGTTGGACATTTTCATAAGCAACGGTATTGACTTTGGCTTTTAACAGAGCCTCAGCGACGGGTTTGTTTGCTGCTAGATGTAAGTAGGTGAACAACAGGAGATCTTCGCGGAAATACACATACTCTTCTTCTAAAGGTTCTTTGACTTTGACGACCATCTCTGCGGACCAAACCTCTGCTGCTGTTTCGACGATCGTTGCTCCAGCACGCTCGTACTGTTCATCGGTAATGGCAGAGCCATAACCAGCATTAGTTTCTACCATAACGACGTGACCTTCCTGGACCAATTCATAGACACCAGAAGGGGGCAATGCGACACGGTTTTCATTGTTCTTGATTTCTTTGGGTATTCCGATTTTCATACCAATCACTCCAATTTTTTTCATCTATCATAAGTATAAATTAAAATAAAAGGGATTACAAATTCATGTGAGGTAGATGTAAATAAAAAAAGAGCTACTTTTATTCAGCAGCCCAGTAATTTTGGATTTGATCTGCCAGTTCATCTGGCGAATAATCTATTTGATAGTGTTCTTTTTCAGGTGAATCCAATGGGTCAAGCACATGTAAAGTTCTATCAGTCGCTTGAACGAGAACAGCAAAATGCTCATTGACTTCGAAGGTATTTGGTTTGAACGAAGCAATGACAGGTTCACCTGCTTCTAGGAATTCTTGAGCGCGATCAAAATTATCTCCTAAACTTTGGATGGAGAAGCCATTATCCGCAGCAGCATTTTTGAAAAATTTCCATTTCAAATTTTGATCAGCTGTAAAATAGTCGTCATAGACCCAGTCATAAAATTCAAAATAGTCGTAATCAATATTTTGTAAATAAGCTTGCAGCATCATCATAGAAGTAAATCCGCTACCGGCTTCTCCCATTATCAATTCTAGGTTATAATCGATTTCTTCAAATTCCCAGCGTTCATCTGTCTGTAGATAGAGAGGAACGTTAATCCCTTCTGCAATCAATTGTTCTGTCGCACGATAGGAAAACTCAGTGAGAGGTCCCTCGTCTCCATAGTAGTAGTAGTCAGTATCTTCTTCCCAGTATTCGGGTTCATTGCTTGCGACATTTTTTATGTTGAAGCTGGTGATCCCGATAAAGATCAAAATTATTCCTAAGAGGATAAATTTCCAATTGATTTGTTTCTTTTTCATCAGTACTCCCCCTGACTCTTTTTCTTGTTTCTATTGAAGCACATCTTGAGTAGATGCGCATCCGTCTTGAGAAGGAAGAGTCGTATCAACTTTTTTCTTCTAGTTCAAGACTGAGTGTTTCCCATTCTTCCATCAGCTGTAGTTGTTTGTCTTGCGCCTCTTCAATGGTTTGATTTAGTTCGTTTAATTTAATATGATCGTTCAATATTTCTGGTTCAGTCATTTGGAGCTCAGAAGTCGCAATGTTGGTTTCAAGTAGGGCTAGCTCTTCCTCGATTTTTTCGATTTTTCGTTGCAGATTTCGCAGGATTTTTTGCTGTTCTTTGCTTTGCTGGAAAGATTGTTTTCCTTGCGAAACGGAAGCGATCTCTTCTTTTTCTTCCAAGAGCAGAGCAAGTTCAGCTTCCTCCTGTTTCTTTTCCAAATAGTAATCGTAATCTCCAAGGTACAATTTACTTCCGTTTTCAGACAGTTCAATGACCTTTGTTGCGATTCGATTGATGAAATAGCGGTCATGTGAGACGAAAAAAAGGGTGCCTTCATAATCGATCAGTGCGTTCTCCAATACTTCTTTGTTGTCGATGTCCAAATGGTTGGTTGGCTCATCAAGAATCAAGAAATTTTCGCGATTCATTGCCAGTTTAGCCAGAGCCACACGTGCTTTTTCACCACCGCTCAAAAGAGTGATCGGTTTTTCGACATCTTCTCCTGAAAAAAGAAAACCGCCCAGTATGTTGCGGATCTCGACTTCCGGAGTTGTCGGATGAGCGTCCCATAATTCTTGTAAAATCGTTTTTCTATTGTTGAGAGTCGCTTGTCCCTGATCGTAATAGCCGATCGAGACATTGGTTCCCAATTGTGCCTTCCCACGGAGAAAGGGTAGCTCGCCAATGATCGATTTCAATAAAGTCGATTTGCCGATACCGTTTGGACCGACAAGGGCGATGGCATCTTTCCGACGTATATCTAAGTCGACCGGTTCAGACAAGACTTCATCCGATGTATAACCGATCGCAGCATCCTCTAATTGAAGTACGATATTTCCTGATTCTTTGGCAATGTCAAACAAGAAATGAGCGGACTTTTCGTCGCCTTGAGGGCGATCTAAGCGATCCATTTTTTCTAGCTGTTTTCTACGACTTTGTGCTCGTTTAGTGGTAGAAGCACGGACTAGATTGCGGGCTACAAAATCCTCCAGCTTATTGATCTCAGTTTGTTGTTTTTCGTACGCTTTCCAGTCACTGGTCAACTGTTCAGCTTTTAAATCTAAGTAGCGGCTGTAGTTTCCTTTGTAATGGCGCATTTTTCTTCGGCTGATTTCATAGATCTCTGTGACAACTTTGTCTAAGAAATAACGGTCATGAGAGACGATTAAAAGAGCGCCAGAGTAATTTTGTAGGTAGCCTTCCAACCAGGCAAGGGTTTCGATATCCAAGTGGTTGGTTGGTTCATCCAGAATCAGAATGTCTGGACTTTGCAGCAGCATTTTTGCAAGTGCCAAGCGGGTTTTTTGACCACCTGAAAGAGTAGCGATCGGTTGCTCATAAAAAGAGTCATCAAACTTGAAGCCATGGAGGACCGAACGAATCTCATTTTCATATCCATAGCCGTTTTGCTCAGAAAAATCATGCTGCAGACGATCATATTCCTTTAGGAGTGCTTCGTAACCAACTGTATCCGGCGCGGCTTCACTAATGTCGAGCTCTAGCTGATGCATACGTTGTTCCATTTGACGTACTTCTTTGAAGGCGTCCAACATCTCTTGCCAAACAGTCGCATCAGAAATCAGTCCTGTATCCTGTGCTAAGTAGCCGAGAGAGGCGGTTTTATTTTTTGCAATCGTACCGGCATCGGGAGCTTCGATACCAGCAATTATTTTGAGTAAAGTTGATTTTCCAGCACCATTGCGTCCAACAAGTCCAATACGGGCTTTGCTGCTGATCTCCAACTGAATATTTTCAAAAAGAACCTCTGCTCCAAAAAGGCGAGCAATCTGGTTGGCTTGTAATAAAATCATAGTATCCTCGTTTCTAAATTCTTCATATATCTGTAATAGTCGAATCAGTGTTAGTCTATCATATTTTACAGGACATAGCGAGATGACGAAAATGCCCTTTTGAAAATTAGTTGTGAAAAAATGTCATTTTTTGAGCAATCAAATTGCTTTTTTCTTTTACTTTTTATATGATACTCATTGTAATAGTGAAGATTTCACAAACGGAGGTCTATAAAGTGAAAGAAAATCAAATACCAAAGGCAACGGCTAAGCGTTTGCCACTCTATTATCGCTATTTGCGAATTTTAAATAATGCTGGAAAGCAAAAAGTATCATCAACTGAATTAAGCGAAGCTGTTCAGGTGGATAGTGCGACCATTCGTCGTGATTTCTCTTATTTTGGAGAATTAGGAAAACGCGGATATGGCTACGACGTGGAAGATTTGATGCAGTTCTTTGCCAAAACATTGAACGATGATCAAATGACCAATGTTGCATTAGTCGGTGTAGGAAATCTCGGCAGTGCCTTGCTGAAGTACAAATTCCATCAAAGCAACAGTATTCGTGTGAGTGCAGCATTTGATGTAAATCCGGATATTGTTGGACGTATCGTGGACGGAATCCCGGTTTATCCAATGAGCGATATGAAAGAACAGATCGCGATCCAACAAATCGATATTGCGATTCTGACAGTTCCAGCGACACGTTCACAGGATGTAGTCAATGAATTAGTGGAATCAGGCATCAAAGGAATCTTGAATTTTACACCTGCGCGTATCACAGCTTCAAGTGATATTCTGATTCAAAACGTCGATTTGACGAATGAACTACAAACTCTGATCTATTTCTTGCATTCCGGTGCAGAAGAAGTTGTCAAAACAGAAGAATAAAAAAATGTCCCCGTCGATCGCGACAGGGACATTTTTAGTTGAACAGATCGTCATAAGTAACCGATAGATCAAGTGACTGATAATTTTCCATGGATTTTTCCAGCTTGTTAAAATCGATGAACCTTGCCTGCCGATGAATTTCTTTACCATTGAAAAAACCTAAAATCACAGGAGCAGTCATCACTTGAAAGGCACCGGCAACTTCAGGATAGTGTTCTGCCTCCAAGTGAAGAACTGGGAATGAATGGTTCTGAAATAGCTTTTCGATTCGTGGTTTCACCGCATGACATACACTGCAGTTTGCCATTGATACATAAAGAAGCAGCAAGTGCCCTTTGGTAATTTGTTTTTGCACGTTGTCAAAAGTCGTCGTCTCCATAACCGTCCTCCTTTTGCCTTTACTTTAGGACAGGAACAAGACTTCGTCAATGATTTGTTCGCAGGTCTTCACTCAGTGAAATATTGTTTGAGAACAAGAAGATGATCTCTTGCGTATTTTAAAACAAAAGGTCTTTCGAAAAGGCATCAATGAAAAGATAGTGAAAAATTCATAGAATTGTCATAAAAATGAAGTATAGTAAAGGTAAATCAAAGTATTTGTTTGTAGTTTCTGATGATGTCTAGTACAATGTATAAGGAGAACTTACAAACTTAAATGAAGAAAGAGGTGTCGTATTGATGGGGTTTACAGATGAAACAGTACGTTTTGATTTTGATGATAGTCGAAAAAGAGAAGTAAGTGAAACATTAGCGATTGTATATCGTGCGTTAGAAGAAAAAGGGTACAATCCAATCAATCAAATTGTGGGTTATTTACTTTCTGGAGACCCAGCTTACATTCCTCGTTATCAAGAGGCTCGTAATTTGATTCGTCGCCATGAGCGTGATGAGATCTTGGAAGTGTTGATTCGCTTCTACTTAGAAAATCATGGAGTCGATTTGTAATGAGAATCATGGGTTTGGATGTTGGTTCACGAACAGTCGGAGTGGCAGTCAGTGATCCAATGGGATGGACTGCACAAGGTGTAGAGATCATTCGCATCAATGAGGATCAGGAACAATTTGGATTCGAGCGCTTAAAAGAGCTGGTTGATCAATATGAGGTGGAACGATTTGTTGTCGGCCTTCCTAAAAACATGAATAATACGATTGGGCCCAGAGCAGAAGCATCGATGGCATATGGCGAAAAAATCGAAGCATTATACAGTATTCCTGTGACCTATCAGGATGAACGTTTGACAACAGTTCAGGCAGAAAGAATGTTGGTAGAGCAGGCGAATACCTCTCGTGCCAAACGTAAGAAAGTCATCGACAAATTAGCTGCCGTGATGATTTTGCAAAACTATCTTGATGGTGCTGGAAAAAAACTGTTTTAAATTTAAATGTAAGGAAAGAGGAATAAATATGTCAGAACATACACATGACCACGAAGGACACGAACATATTACTTTAGTGGACGAGCACGGAAATGAAACATTATACGAGATCTTATTGACGATCGACGGACAAGAAGAATTTGGACGCAATTATGTGTTATTATATCCAGCTGGAGTTCCAGAAGAGGAAGAAGTAGAATTACAAGCCTACGCTTACGTTGAAAACGAAGACGGTACAGAAGGCAATCTGGAACAAATCGAAACAGACAAAGAATGGGATATGATCGAAGAAGTGTTCAATACATTCATGACTGAAGAAGAATAAGCATTGACAGAGACAAGGCAGACCTTGGAAATAAAAAAGGTCTGTCTTTTTTTTATCCTTAGATCGTTTGTTCCTGTCACATATTCATGCTATGCTTACAGCAATATTTTAGGAGGAGTGAAGCAGATGAAAACAGTCGGTTTGATCGGCGGGATGAGCTGGGAAAGTACCGTGACTTATTATGAACAAATCAATCAATTAGTCAATCAACGATTAGGAGGTTTGCATTCGGCCAAGATTCTTTTAGCTAGTGTTGATTTTGATGAGATCGAAAAACTGCAATCACAAAATGAATGGGAAAAAAGTGGTCAAATACTTGGAGAAGTTGCTAAGAGTTTGGAAAAAGCAGGAGCAGAATTTTTTTTAATTTGTACCAATACCATGCATAAGGTCGCAGACCAGGTCCAAGAGGCGGTAACAATCCCTATGCTGCATATCGCAGACGCAACAATCAAAGAATTGAATCAAAACAAAATTACCAAAGTGGGATTGTTAGGAACCAAATATACGATGCAGCAAGATTTTTACAAGCAACGAATCCTTGCTTCTAATATTGAGGTACTTGTGCCTGAGTCGGAAGATATAGAGAAGATCAATCAAGTGATTTTCAATGAACTTGTCTTAGGTGAGATTACTCCCGAGTCCAAACAAGAGTATCAAATCATTATTGAAAAATTGATCGCAGCTGGTGCACAGGGAATTATCCTCGGATGTACAGAAATCGGTTTGTTGATCCAGCAGGATGACGTGACGATCCCGATTTTTGACACGACAGTGATCCACTCAAAAGCAGCAGTGGATTATGCTTTAAATGATTCGGAGCAACTAAACTAGTGAGCCTGTTTGTAATCGCTAAACAAAAGAAATGTTAGCAAAATATTTCTTTTATTTACCACTCTTTTCATATTTGTTGTTGACATTGAATTGTTTCTAAGGTAAATTACTTTTTAAGCAAATAAAATAATTCGTCTGTTGAAGAGAAGAGTAGTTTTGTCGATCTTTTTAGAGAGGTTCTGGTTGGTGAAAAGAACTAAGGGAGAGAAGCGAAGATGGTCTCTGAGGATAATCCATCGATAGGTAGGTGGGTTCGGTCTGGCCGACCGTTAACATGGACACCATTTCTTATAGATGATGAGATGGGTTAAGGAAAGCTGATGCTTTCAAATAAAGGTGGTACCACGGTTATACGTCCTTTTGTCAACTCGTTGACAAAAGGACTTTTTTTATTTTATTTGATAAATAATCAAATAGACAATACAAATAGGAAAATAAAAGGAGCGATTGAGATGAAAAAGGGTTGGAAAAAAATTATCGGTTTAAGTTTATTAGGTGCAGTGTTTCTAGGTTTGGCAGCTTGTGGAAATAGCGGTGATACTTCAGAGACAGGAGCTGCTGAAGGTGGCAATGAAGAACCAAAAACGATTGTTGTAGGTGCCGGAGCAACACCGCACGCAGAAATTTTAGAAGATGTGAAAGGTCGTTTGGCTGAAGAGGGTTACGATTTAGAGATCAAAGTGTTTGACGATTTTGTATTGCCAAATACAGCATTAGCAGATGGCGATCTGGACATCAATTTGTACCAGCACGAGCCGTTTTTGATCAATTTCAACGAAGAGCATGATACAGATCTGGTTGTTGCAGGCGATACGAAATACTATTTCTTGCCTTTAGGTATCTATCCTGGACAAACATCTTCTTTGGATGAACTGGCAGACGGCGCAAAAGTTTCAATTCCGAATGATGCAACTAATGGGGGCCGTGCCTTACTGTTGTTACAGGATGCAGGATTAATCCAATTAAAAGAGGACGCAGACATTACGGCAACAGTGAGTGATATAGTAGAAAATCCTAAAAATTTGGAACTTGTTGAACTAGATGCTGCTCAAGTTGTTCGTTCTCTGGATGATGTGGATATTGCTGTCATCAATGCCAACTACGTTTTAGGTTCTGACTTGAGTGTCAATGAGGATGCATTGCTGACTGAAGCGAAGGATTCACAAGCCGCAGAAACCTATGCTTGTGTAGCAGCTGTTAAAGACGGTGCCCAAGACGATGAAGCGATCCAAGCATTTCTTGCAGCTTTAGGATCTGATGAAACAAGAGAATTTATCGAAGAAACCTATCAAGGAGCGGTCATTCCAGTATTTTAATCAAGCTCTTAAAAAACGCCGAGAAGTTTTCGGCGTTTTTTTTTTTTTTTGAGAAAAAATAGCATGACTACGAATGACCAATCAATGAATAATCGATCATGACCAAAATACCGAAAGTTCAGAACTAGCTATTTTATTTACTTGAGACGATAACAAGAAAAATCAGTCAGTTTTCCCAGTAATCAAAAAAATTTTATTTATTGTTATTTATAAATTTTTTTTATTAAAGTAGGGAAATTATAAATATTCAAAGAAAATCAACCTGATTTGATGATATAATCAAAGTGAAAAATGTAGTAAATCGCGCTTTATTCGCTGCGATGTGCGTTAGATGATTGGAGGTGAATGATATTGGATCAGTGAAGGGAAGCCGTTTTTACAGAATTTTTGAAGAACTGTTCCAGATGGATAGTTCTTAAGCTATTTTATGAATAAATATACATGATTGGTTGTTTTTCGTTAGTTTTCTTATAGTATTTTAATGTTTATTCAAAAAATAAGATGATTAAGGAGGCGATTTAGAAAATTAAAACTATTTTAAAAAAAAATAGTTGGCTAAAAAGAAGAATGGAAGTTTGATTTATCAGAGGATTTGTCTTTTTGTTACCTGTCGAATGATAATATAACAATAAATTGTAAAAAATAAGTTAAAATAATTAAAAAAATGTTAAAATCATGATAAACTATCGTTAATTAAAATTTGAATGCTTTTAATTGCTTTGTGAAATTATGGATGATTAACAAAATGTCTCGTTAGAAAGGATGGCGAGGTCATGTTAGAGAACATGAAACAGAGTGCAAACTTTCCAATGTTTGTGAAAACGCGGGTCGCAGAAATAGAGAATAAATATTCAAAAATTGATAGAGAGTGGCTGATACTCCATTTTAAGATGGCAGTTTCTTTCTCTATTGCTGCTTTTTTTGTAGAGAGTTTGCTCAGTCTGTATGTCAGCCAAACGAGTTTGGTCACTACAACACTGCTGAGGTTTTATTTGAAATATTTGATTCTTCCTACGGTAGCTAACATGCTATTATTATTTATTTGTGCCTTGCTCATGAAAAATCAGCAAGTTTCCCAAACACAACGGATTTACATCGTTTCATTCACCACCACCTTGATTAGTTTTGTGTTAACCACCACCCACAATATCTTCACACCGATTTATATTATTTATTTGATACCAATTGTTTTGACGGTCATCTATACGGTGCCACGATTGACAAGCACAATCAGTATAAGTAGTCTTGCTTTGTTTTTTCTTTCAGAATTTGTTTTGATCTGGGACCCAAATAAAGAAACGATTTTTGAGAGTCCGATACGGTTGACGGAAATTATTTTGCTATTTGTCATAATGTTGATTTTTTCGATCATTTGTATCATCAGCGTACGGTTTCTCCAGCAGAAAAATAGCGCGAGTATCGAACTGGAAATGGAAAGACTTGCTCTTGAACATCAGCTACGGTTTGATGAACTGACCGGCATTTACAATCGTTCAGGCTTGAATGCTGCTTTGGAATCAATTGAAGAAAGTAATGGGGAAGATAGCTATATTTTAGCAGTTGGCGATATCGATTATTTTAAGAAAATCAATGATCGTTATGGTCATCATACGGGTGACATGTGTTTAAAAGCCTATGCTGAAACGCTAAAAAAAGTGGCTAAAAACTGTATGGTTTTCCGATTTGGTGGGGATCAATTTTGTTTGCTTTTTCAAAATATAAGTATGGATGAAGCGAGAGCTGTCTGTACAGAGATTCAGAAAGAAGTCCGTGACTTTCAAATATCCGATACGATTGTTCTCTCGCTGACGACTAGCTTTGGTTTAGCAAAGTATAATCCAGATGCAGGCGTAACAGAATTGTTTATTCGTGCTGACTATGCCTTATACAGTGCGAAAAAAGAACGGAATAAAGTGGTGATTTTTCAAGCAGATCATTAGAAGGAGGAGGGGATGTGTATGGCCGAGCTGCTCAACGTCAAACGACGGGAAATGAAGTATCGAATTTCGCTGGAAACTTCTTTGCGAACGCAGCATTTTTTAAAGAGTGTCTTACCGGAGGACAAGCATAACGGCTTGGATGGATATGTCGTTCGATCGCTGTATTTTGACAGTATTTATCACGATGACATAGAGGAAAAACTGGATGGGATCGAAAATCGAAAGAAAATTCGTCTGAGGATCTATTCTCCAGAGGACCAGGTAGCGAAGCTAGAATTAAAAGCTAAGTTTGGGAACTGGCAGCAAAAGCGGTCGTTGCGTCTAACGAAGGCACAAGCTTTGAGGTTGATCGACTGCGAGTATGGAGTACTAAAGGAAATCGATCATCCTTTAGCAGACGAGTTGTATCTTATGATGTACAAAGGTGTCTATCGGCCACAGGTGATTGTCCAATACAATCGTTTTGCCTTTATGCTGGACAGTAATGACATTCGAGTGACATTCGATCAGCAGTTGGTAGCAAGTGAGAGCAATCTTGATTTGTTTGGTGATGGATCTGGCTATTATCCAGTAGGATTTCCAGATGATGTTACCTTAGAGGTTAAGTACAACCATTTTTTATTTTCTTATGTTAAAGATTTGTTGGATGAAATCGACAAGTCAGCTTTGTCTTATAGTAAATATGTGATGTCACGTTTTATCAGTCACACGCCAGAATAATGTAAAAGGAGAGGTTGTTATGAGAGAAGTGTTATTTGAGTTGTTGAGTGCCAATCAGGGAGCGTTGACTATTCAAGATGTCTTGTTGAATTTTTTTATTGCTGGGGTTCTAGGACTGGTAATCTACCTGTCTTATCGTATTTCCCATTCGAATGGTGTCTATAGTGCCAAATTCAATGTGTCTCTAGTCATGTTGACATTGATTACAACCCTTGTAATGAATGTCATTGGTAACAATATCGCCTTGTCTTTAGGGATGGTTGGAGCCTTGTCCATCGTTCGTTTTAGGACAGCGATCAAGGATTCTCGCGATACTGCTTATATTTTTTGGGCGATTGCTGCAGGGATCTGCTGTGGTGTGCAGGAATATGTCATTGTTTCAATAGGTTCAGGTATCATCTTTTTATTCCTAATTTTGTTTGGATCAGTGAAGAGCAATGAACGTTATCTGTTGATCTTGCGGGGAGCATCCAGTGCAGAGAGCACCGTTGAAAAAGAAATCGAACAGCTTTTCTTAGGAAAAGTTCGTTATCGCGTAAAAAATACGACCAATGAATCGTTGGAATATATTTACGAATTATCCGAAAAACAATTGAGAGATGCAGACAAAAAAGTAGAATCTTTAGCTGTTCATCTGAGAAAGATTCCCGGTTTGCAAGCGGTAAACCTGGTCAATCAAAATGATGAAATGAATCGTTAGGTTGTGATCTTATGAGACAAAATCGTATACAAACAATTATTGCAATTTTCGCTTTGATTTCTGTAGGTACGATCGCGACTGTTTTTACAAACAAAGGAGCAAATTTGTCTAGCAGTATTTATACTGAACCATTGGCAGCAGCACCTGTCATTAGTGACCCCTTGACCGGAATCCATGAAAATTGGCTTGTTGATGAATCATTTGAAACGCATTTGCCAATCCTGATCATTGATTCTGGAGGAGAACGACCACCAATCAATACGGCCGATGACGGGACTGGAACCATGCGTCCCATTCCTGGATTGGAGCCTTACCGATCGGGATCGATCAAACTGATCGATACGGGGGCGATGAACCGAATCACGGATTCACCAAAACAAGAAAGCTTGATGGAGATCAAGCGACGTGGAAACAGTTCAATGATCTACGAAAAGGCACAATATTTAGTGAAATTAATGACTGAATCAGGACAAGATAGATACGTGGATTTTTTTGGTATGGGGGCTGAACGTGAATGGGTAATCAATGGCTCTCTGATGGATAAAAGCATGATGAGAAATTATTTAGCTTATCGGATAGGGAATGATGTCATGCCTTATACACCAGAATCAATTTTTACAGAAGTGATCTATCATGAAAATGGGCAATATTACTATGAAGGTGTGCATTTGCTGATGGAGAATATCAAACAAGGAGAAGAGCGAGTGGCTATCGAAGCCGCAGCCAATTCAGATTATTTCCCACCATATATTCTGCGACGCGATCGTGACGATGATGAAGATATCATTCTGGATACTTGGGCAACACAAAATCAATTGACCACTAGATTTTTAGGCGTGATTTACCCCGGGCAGAGAAATATTACGCAAGAAGACATCGACTATATCACCAACGATGTAAACAACATTGAGCAAATTCTTTTTTCAGATGATCCGGATATCTTTTCTACCTATCCCAGATATATCGATGTCCCTTCGTTTATTGATTATTTTCTGATCAATGAATTTTTTACAAATTATGATGCGGGGGTTCATTCTACCTACATGTACAAAGATAAAGGACAAAAATTAAAAATGGGACCCATTTGGGACTATGACGGTGCAATGGATAATTATAAAACAGAACCCTTAGAATATGAAGTAACAGCTTTCCAGACTCATCCTTGGTTTGATCGTTTGATGACGGATGAAAAATTTATTGATCAAATGCAAAAGCGCTACGCTGAGTTAAGAAGAGGACCTTTTTCAGATGAAAATTTTATAACTACCGTCGATATGGTAACCAATCATCTTGGAAGTGCGATCGATCGGGAATGGACAAGGTGGGGTCATATTTATACGGGGTTCAATCGGCACAGTCTGCAAAATTTTGAATCAGATACTTCTCTTGTTAGAAATGCTACGGAGCACCGTGTGGAGATGTACCGGTTGAAAACCGCAATCTTAAAACATGCAGGTGCGACAGGCAGTCATTTGGACAAATTACAAAGAACGACAACAATGAATACAGGCGTGAATTACTACATGCCATTGATTTTGCTTGCTGCGGTATTGATCTTTGCTATCCCAGCATACTATGCATCCAGAAAGTAGAGGTGACAGGAATGGCTTTTGATACGATTTCATTTATTGCTTTGTTTTTGCCGGTCACTTTGCTTTTCTATTATGCAACTGTCCGATATTTAAAAATCCAACAGCTTGTTCTTTTAGCAGCTAGCTTGAGCTTTTATTGGCTGGGTTCGGAAGGCTGGTTGTCATTTTCTACTCTCTTGTTTGTGATCGGCTGGAATTGGCTAGGAGGGCACCTCATTGAAAGGCAACAACGAAAGAAAAAAAAGAGCATCCTACCAGTTACTTTGATCGTAGGTGTCGATATACTGATATTTAGTCTGTTTCGTTTTACTGCTATTTTTCAGACAAACGGCTGGCAACCGTCTGTTGACTGGTTGATTCCATTGGGGTTGGCTTGGTTTATCTTACAAGGGATCGGCTATTGTATTGAGGTCTATTTGGGAGAAACCGCCGCTGACAAAAATATCCTACACTTTGCGATTTATGTCTCTTTTTTTCCTAAATTAATTCATGGACCACTGATCGACTTTTCAAAAATGAAGGAACAAATTGGAGTGGGGATATTTGATATTGCACAAGTTGGGGCAGGTGCGCAACGTTTTATTATTGGTCTGTCTAAAAAATTATTGATTGCCGACCAGCTAGCCTATTTTATCAACTATGTATTTGTACAATCTGCGATTGATAGTGTAATCACTCAACCACCGGTCACTTTGGTTTGGCTAGGCCTATTTGTCAATGGGGTACAATTGTATTTTATACTCTCAGCCTATGCAGACATGGCGATCGGTTTGGCAGGAATGCTAGGAATTCGCTTGCCAGAAAACTTCAATCATCCATTCAAAGCAACATCGCTGACAGATTTTTGGCGCAGATGGCAGATGACAGTGATCAGCTGGTTTAGAAAATATTTCCTACGATTGATTAATTTAGAACTCAATCGAGATCAGATCACGATCAATTTACTCCTGACTTGGCTGTTGATCGGTCTGTGGTTTGGCTTTGATTGGAATCATGTCTTTTGGGGGGCACTGAACTTTGTCATTTTGATCGCCGAGCATTTCTTCTCTTTTTCAGAGAGAGTCCATTCGCTCCTGTTTCGACGGGTGTACACAGTATTGCTGGTCTTGATCGGTTTTGTTTTCCTAAGAAGTGAGTCATTGTATCATACAGGACAATTTTTAGGAGATCTGTTTTGGTTGAATAACAATGGTTTTTATGACGCGCGTGTAGCGGTATTTTTAAGAGAACTCTGGTTACCATTATTGATTGGTGTTTACCTGATGTTCGTTCATCCATTTTTAAAGGAACGAGAATACAGCGCCAAATGGAAAAAGCAGGCACAATGGCTACGCTTTGGTCAAATGATTGGGATCATTCTTTTATATATTTTATGTTTGCTGTTTATTTTACTTGATTTTGGACTAGGACAGACCTTGGTTTAACTAGGGTAACTAAAGGATGAGATGCGATGAAAGAAAAAAAATTAGACACATGGATTTTGTTTGTGGTCCTTTCACTTATAACAGTCACACTGGGAATCTTTTTAGGCACCCAGTCCTATAGCGAATTGCGGAAGCTGTCCAAAGAAGAAAATATTTTTACACAAACGGTCTTGGAAGAAGAACTTTTGGATCAGATTCCCTCTGAACAAACGCTGAGGGACGTGTATTCCCTATTGCTAGTTGCTCAGGGGAAAAATGAAGCCCGCAATTTTTATGTTTCTAAAACGAAAGACGGTTATCTGCAACAGATGAATTACTTCTCAGAGATCGATCTAAATATTCGAACCTATGCTGCACGAATGAAAGAGCTACAAGAGTCCTTAGCAGATCCAATAACAGAACTTCTTTATGTAGGGACTTCCGGGAAATACATTCACGGAGTCAGTCAAATTCGGAAGGGATATCCGGAAAATTTGCCTATCCAGCGCAATTTAGATGAGTTTTTTCTAGAGCTTGCCTATCATCAGGTAGACAGTTTGGATTTGAGAAAAGCCACACAGCTAGAGCGTATGACTTACGATAAGTATTATTATCGTTCTCATAGTGTTTGGACGGATCAAGCGGCATTTGCTACAGCAGTAGCTATCATGGAAGAGTTGAGACAACGGAATCCAGAAGTTTTTGTGTCTGATTCTCAAGCTATAAACTTGGGAAATTATCAGGAAGAGATTTATACTAATGGAATCCATGGAGACTTGATGGATGCTGCAGGAAGTTACTTTACGGAAAGTGATGAGTTAAGTCTGTTGCTCCCTTCTTTTGAAGTGGACATGGAGTATCTTGATTTGGAATCGGAGGATAGAATTGCCCGCCGAGGAGATTATTTGGAGGTAGTCATAAATCCTGAGCAACATAAGAAACTAGATGAAATGATCGTGATCGATGAGCTATATTATACAGACGATGTTGAACATTTTCGCTTAGTGAATCATCAGATAGAAGAAGGGGCAAAGCTCTTGTTTCTGATCGATGACTACTTTTTACCAGTTGCCAATTATTTAGCATTGATGAACAAGGAAATTGAAGTGTTGATGCTTGAAGAAAATCGCGAGTCAGATATTGAGGAACGAATCGAGGAAGAGGTATTTGATGCGATCATTGTCGCTTCGCAAGCATCAGCGATCGAGGAAGACTTCTTTAATTTTTACAAGTAAATGGGGTGATGACGATTAAAGGTGAAGGATGGAAAAAAATCTGGTTTGTAGCAAAAATAATTCTGTTTCTTTCGATTTTAGGTGGCGCATTCGTTGCCGTTCGTTTTAAAGATACGTTCACAGACAGGGAAGAGCCAGTAGATGTTTATTTTCTTTCAACGGAAAATGATGCCAACACTACGCTGATCCAACAAGGAGCCAATACGGTGTTGATCGATACGGGGGAAGAAACGGATC
Organism: Enterococcus olivae; assembly: GCF_053760925.1. Lineage (NCBI taxonomy): Bacteria > Bacillati > Bacillota > Bacilli > Lactobacillales > Enterococcaceae > Enterococcus > Enterococcus olivae. The sequence continues at coordinate 56,978 of NZ_JBSMVT010000008.1, read as the reverse complement.
AAGAAATGCTGATTCATTTCTTAAAAGAGAAGCAGGTTGAGCAGATCGACTATTTGATTTTGACTCATCCAGACAAGGATCATATAGGGGGAGTACCGGAAGTTTTAAAAGAATTTTCTGTTGAGCATGTGATCATGCCCTATTATGATAAGGAACATGAGGAATTAAATCAATTGAACCAGCAACTGGCGAGTTTGGATATCCCGGTCACCTATCCTAACAGACCTAGAAATTTTGCTTTGGGCGCTATACGCTTAACAATTTACCCACCGTTGGAACGACACTATAAAAAAGACAATAATTATTCCCTAGCAACGTTGCTTCGTCATGAAGAGGTGAATTTTTTATTCGTAGGAGACAGCGAGTCAAAACGGCTACAGGAATTGATGCAAGTCAACTGGCCATCGATCAATGTCTACTTAGTCGCACATCATGGACGTGCCAATTTGTCTTCTCAGTCATTTATTGAACAAATTAAACCGAAAATAACGGTTACGACATCTGATTCAAACGATCAGGAAGTCCAAGATGCCTTAGAGGCTGTTCCCTCTGAAATGTATTTTACGGCTCCTGGATCACTTCACATGCAAAGTGATGGTGAGTCAGTCGTTGTCGAAAGAGAAAAGGAGTGAATCTGAATGAGTGAAAGACCAATTGATTCGGCAGTAGAACTAAACCCGCCTGTCTATGAGAAAACATCTAAAATCAAAGCCTATCGTAATCAGATTTGGGTTGGGATCACAATTCTTTTAAATCTTATTTATTTGTATTGGCGTATTCGCTATACGTTGCCATTGGAATATGGCATTATTTCGATCATTATTGGGGTTTCCTTGATCATTGTTGAAGTGATGGGTGCATTAGAATCTATGGTCCATTACTACAACATGCACAAGGTAGAAAATCCGCCCGTTCCGAATGTACCGCTAGAGAAATTTCCAGATGTAGATGTTTATATCGCAACCTATACGGAACCGATGGATTTATTGTATAAAACCATCAATGGCTGTAAGCATCTGGAATACCCGGATCCATCTAAGGTCCATATTTACTTATGTGATGATAACCGACGTCCAGAAGCTAGAAAGCTTGCGGAGGAAATGGGGATTCATTATCTGGATCGGCCTGATAATAAGGGAGCAAAAGCGGGTAATTTGAACAATGCCATGGCTAAGAGCACTTCACCACTTATTTTGACGATGGATGCGGATATGATTCCACGACGAGTCCTGTTGATGAGAATGGTTCCGTACTTTGTTGATGCATGGATCAAAAATGAAGGGAAAGAAGAAAAAGACCAAATCAAAATGGGCTTTATTCAATCACCGCAAACATTTTATAATCCCGATCTCTTCCAGTTCAATCTTTTTTCGGAAAATCGAATTCCTAATGAACAAGATTATTTTTATAAAGATGTACAAGTTTCAAGAAATCGTTCCAATAGTGTGATCTATGGTGGATCCAATACGCTGATCAGTAGAGAAGCTCTGGATGGAATCGGTGGCTTCTATGAAGATGCGATCACCGAGGATTTTGCTACAGGGATGCTGATGCAAAAGGCAGATTATCGCTGTTATGCGATCAATGAAGAGTTAGCCAGCGGTTTGTCACCAACAGATTTCCCTAATTTGCTCCAGCAGCGAATTCGCTGGGCAAGAGGTTGTATTCAGACTGGACGAAAGATGCATATTTTATTGACCAAAGGCTTGTCTATTTCTCAAAAAGCCAACTACTGGGCTTCTGTCTGGTATTGGTATGCCCCGATTAAACGTCTGATTTATATCATGTCACCAATCATGTTTGCAACATTTGGTTTTATGGTTATTAAAACAACTTTGCCACAAATTTTACTTTTCTGGTTGCCAATGTACCTGTCTAGTACGATTACCTTAAGAATGATGAGTCGTGAGATTCGAACGACAAAATGGACCAATATCTATGAAACAGCTATGTTCCCGTTTATGTTATTCCCGGTTTTAAAGGAATTTTTTGGCATTAGTTTGAAAAAGTTTAAAGTAACCAAAAAAGACGGCAATACAGCAGAAAATTCTGGGGATTTGATTTATGGATTACCCTTCATGTTGTTCATCTTGTTATCGGTAATTGGAATCTTCAATATCATCTATATGATTCTCGAGAGTGGCTCTATGGGACCAATCGTTATTTTGTTCTGGCTGATTGTCAACCTATTCAATTTGATTATGGCGATGTTTTTCGTATTGGGTCGACGCTTTCACCGGAAAAGTGAACGTGTTGCCCTCACGACACCTGCTGTGATCAAAAGCAAGTATCAAGAGGGGCTGGATGCTCAGACGATCGATATTTCAGAAGGTGGTGTCTCTTTGTTCCTAGAAGAATCTACTTTTATCGATGATGAGAACGATGTAAGAATCCAGATCAAAACGGACTACTATCAGGCAGAAGTTCTGGCACGAATCGTCCATGTGGATGAATACCAGAAGGGATGGAAATATGCTTTTAAAATCAATGATTATCTTGATAGTAAAGATCAGTACATGCAAATCTTGTATGATCGCGTGCACACTTTGCCAAAGAGTTTACAATCTTCCCACAGTACGTTTGACGATCTGCGCTTGAACATTGTTCGACGAGCACAACCGGTTATCTATTATAATAGAAAAGCCGCTCGTATCGACATGAATGAAACGGTGGATCTTAAAGATGGTGGTCAAGTCCATATCACGAATTTCAATTTTCAGTATTTAGTGACCGACTCGAATCATTTGGACAATCGAATCGAATGCCTATTGCCGGACAATGTCAGCTTGATAGGAGAATATACGAAGAAATTAAGAGATGGTAGTAAGCTGTACAAAATATTGAATCTGGAAGCTATCTATCGTGAACCGGATCAAATGCGTGCATTGACTAAATGGGCCAATCAAGCAAGAAACAAAGAAGAAGATGAAAAAGCAATCAATGATACAGACTCACTGGTCAGTGATGTACTAGGTGGTAGCGATGAACTCAAACCGATGGATTAGCGTGGTTTGTTCTGGATTGCTCATCATAGCTTTAGTCATAGGAGGTTGGTGGTACGTGTCGACTTCTAAACGAGAATTGCGTTTTGCAGAGAGCTTAAAAGCAGGATGGAATTTAGGGAATACTTTAGAAACCTGGAATCTACACTTTGAAACAGACGATCCTGCTGACTATGAGACCTATTGGGGAAATCCGGAAATCACAGAAGAGTTGTTGATTGCGATCAAAGAGGCGGGATTTCAGACGATTCGGATCCCTGTGACCTGGCAGGAGCATGTCGATCAGGACTTTCTGATCGACTCGCGCTGGCTGGATCGGGTCAAGCAAGTGGTTGATAGGAGTTTGAATGTAGGGCTTAAAGTCATTCTTAACACACACCATGAAGAATGGTACACGCCAGACGAAACTCATTTTTCATCTGCCGAGGAAAAGATGCAGCGTTTATGGACGCAGATCGGTGAGACATTTGCTGATTATGATGAGCGTTTATTGTTTGAGAGTATGAATGAACCACGATTGATTGGGACGGCAGATGAGTGGACAACTGGGCCTTTTGAGTCCCAGCAGATCGTCAATCAGCTGAATGAGGTGTTTGTAGACACGATCCGTGAACTGGGCGGCAACAATCAAAAAAGATACCTGTTACTACCGACCTATGCAGCTCGCTATGAACGAGCTGCCTTGTCAGCCTTTCAATTACCTAAGGAAAAGCGTTTGATGGTGTCCATTCATTTATATGCTCCTTATGACTTTGCTCAAGATGTCGGAAGCGCACACTCTTTTGACAGTCGAGACAAAGCAGATACCGGAGAACTCGATGCTTTTTTTGAGGATATTGATGAGCTTTTTCTTCAACAAAAGATTCCGGTGGTGATCACTGAATTTGCTGCCGGTGACAAGGACAATTTGACTGACCGTATAGAATGGACACGATATATCGTCCAAAAAAGCCGCTCATTGGGAGTACCTTATGTTTGGTGGGATCAAGGTGGTAATGATAAAATAGACACAAGCTATCGTTTGTATGACCGATATAAAAACGAGTGGATGTTTCCAGAGCTTGTGGAAGTTTTAGTCAATAACTGAAGCAACGAAATTCCTCTTGTCATTTGATGATAAGAGGAATTTTTTGTGAAGTACTATCATTGAAAGCAGAGGTGAACAGATGAGGTACAATCGGCGGAAAACAAGCATTTTTGTTGTCTTATTACTTTTATTTATCATTTTTTTGGCATGGAGGAGTGAAACAGTTCTTCATCCTGCCAAAAAGTCTATCTATCAAGAACCGTTAAAAGCCGCACCGATCGCAGAGGCTCCTCTTGCTGCTATTCAAGAAAATTGGGAAGTTGACGAAACTTTTGAGACCCATCTACCGCTTATTGTTATTGATTCTGGAGGAGAGCGTCCACCTATCAATATGGAACAGGACGAAGAAGGGATTTTTTGGCCGATTCCAGAGCTTGAACCGTATCGTCAGGGCTCAATCAAAGTCATTGATAATGGGACAACCAATCGATTGACTGATCCTACACAAGAGGAAAGCTTGATACAGATTAAACGTCGAGGGAACAGCTCGATGAATTACGAAAAAGCACAGTATTTGATTAAGTTAGTCACAGAATCTGGGCAAGATCGAGAGCTAGATTTTTTCGGCATGGGAGTTGAGCACGAATGGATCTTGAATGGTTCTTTGCAAGATAAAAGTATGATGCGCAACTATCTGGCCTTCCGATTGGGGGATGCGATCATTCCCTATACACCTGAATCACTTTTTACAGAAGTGGTGTACCATGAAAATGGGAAATATTATTATGAGGGTGTCCACTTGTTGATGGAAAATATCAAACAAGGAGAGGAACGAGTGGCGATTCAATCTAGTTCTCCCAGCGATCCAGTTGTTTCATATATTGCTAGAAGAGATCGAATCGGTGAAGATGAGGTTATTTTGGACACTTGGGCAACGCAAGAGGGACTGAGCGAAAACTATCTAGGACTGATCTATCCAACACGAAAAAATGTGACTTCGAAAGATATTGACTTTGTGACAAATGATCTTAGCAGAATTGAACGGGTTTTATATTCAGAAGATCCAGATATTTTTGCTACCTATAGTCGTTATATCGATGTCGCTTCTTTTATTGATTACTTCTTAGTGAATGAATTTTTGGCTAACTATGATGCAGGAGTCAATTCTACTTACTTATACAAGGAACAAGGTGGGAAACTCAAAATGGGTCCTATTTGGGATTTTGATGAAACCATGGACAATTACCGAATGGAGCCTCTCAATTATGAAGTGACAGCTTTTCAAACTAAGGCATGGTTTGATCGATTGATGACGGATCATCATTTTATCGAACAGTTACAAACTCGTTATGCAGAATTAAGAAGAGGAGTTTTCTCTAGCGACTATGTCCTGTCAACGATTGATGAGATTACTGAACATCTTGGAGGAGCGATCGATCGTGAATGGTATCGTTGGAATCACATTTTTACAGAAGAAAACCCACTAAGTTTAGAAAATTTTGGTGAACAGAATGAGTTGGTACGTAATGCAGTCTCTCATGAGGTGGAAATGTATCGACTAAAGACTGCTGTGCTGAAACATGGTGACGCGATGGCTATACACTTGGCCACGCTCAATCATTCAGCAACGACCGATACAGGTGTTCAATATTATATGCCCTTGCTTTTACTAGTGGCGGTTCTAGCCTTCTCTTTGCCTGCTTACTACGCATCAAGAAAATAAAAAACAGAGGATGGACGAGCTATTTCATTCTCATTCATCGTAGTCTGATTATCAAGGAGGGTTTATTTGACTTGATCCTTATTCGCTAGGAACTTGCAGCTCAAGAGATGTCACAATAGATAAAAGCAAACTTTCTTTATTTTTATATTGACAAGCAATTGGAAATAAGGTAAATTATGAAGCAACAACATAACACATACATCCTTTGAAGAGAAGAGTAGTTTTTGAAGACTTTTTAGAGAGGTTCTGGCTGGTGAAAAGAACTAAGAGATAGAAAATGAAGATGGTCTCTGAGGATAAATCATCGATATGTAGGTGATTTCGAATGGTTCAGTCGTTATCTTGAACACCATTTCTGTTTTATAGAGATGGCTTGAGGGAAGAGTATTCTTCCGAAAAAAGGTGGTACCGCGTTTATTCGTCCTTTTATCAGTTTAACTGATAAAAGGACTTTTTTTATTGCCAAAAATGGGAATAAGCTATTTTTTCTATGAAGAGATAGTTTAAAAATATAAAAATGTAAAAGACAAGGAGAGCGTTATAATATGAAAAAGAATTTTAAAAGAGTTTTAGGGTTAGGGTTTTTAGGAGCAGCCTTTTTGGGCCTAGCAGCATGTTCGTCTGGAGGAGAAACGACAGAGAGTTCAGAGGAAGCTACAGTTGAAACTACAACATTAACCGTAGGAGCAAGCTCTACTCCGCATGCAGAGATTCTAGAACAAATCAAAGACGATCTAGCTGAAGAAGGGTACGCACTAGATATCAAGGTTTTTGATGACTATGTATTACCGAATACAGCTTTGAGTGATGGTGATTTGGATGCGAACTTCTTCCAGCATGCCCCTTATTTGGAGAACTTCAATGAAGAGCATGGAACGGAACTAGTTTCTGCAGGAGGCATTCATTTTGAACCACTAGGTATTTATCCAGGACAGTCAACTTCTCTTGATGAGATTCCAGATGGCGGTAAAGTGTCGATTCCAAATGATGCGACAAATGGCGCTCGTGCACTGCTACTTCTTGAAGCAGCAGGTGTGATCGGATTAAACGATGGCGCAGATATTACGACAACACCTAGTGACATTGCAGCCAACCCAAAAAATCTAGAAATCGTTGAATTGGATGCATCTCAAATCGCACGTGCCGTTCAAGACGTAGATGTAGCAGTTATCAATGCCAACTATGCATTGGAAGCAGGTTTTGATGTAGAAGAAGATTCTTTGGAAACAGAAGACAAGGACTCTGAAGCAGCCCAAACCTATGCCAACATCGTAGCAGTCAGAGCCGGTGAAGAAGACAGCGAAGCAACTAAAGCATTGATTGCAGCTCTACAATCTAACAAAGTGAGAGATTACATCAATGATACGTACAATGGTGCAGTGATTCCTGTATTCTAAATCAGTAAACAGAACAAAGAGTTGAAGGAGACTTCAGCTCTTTTTGTTTACGCTGATTTTTGCTATAGTAGAGATAGGTGAAGAAAGGACGTGATTTCCCATGAAAATCCATACGACCAATTATTATGATACCTTTATTGAAGTTCCTGAAGATTGTCCAATCACTACTGCAGAATTGCCTCCTGTCAGAAAAAATGCAACGGTTGCTAGAAAGCAGTACGAGTTGCTTGTAGGAAATCCTTACCATTTTACTTCGGATGATGTTCTTTATGCTACCACCGCAGAACACAAAGGGATCAGCAGAGAACTATTTTTCTCTAAAGGGCAGGCTTGTTTTCGTGCCTCGCCGTTAGTCAAACGTTATGGCTGGGGAATCCACTGCGATGAAAAAGGAAAGATTGCGCTGTATGCATTAGAATCATCAGAATATCAACAATTTGTCGAAGACGACTCATTGACTCATATTCGTTCACTTCGATGGAAAAAATAGTTTTTTAGCCATGTCCCAAAGTACATGGCTTTTTTCATGCAGACAAACAGGACAAAAGATAAAATGAGCACCCCTTCAATTCATCCCCTATTCATATCAAATTCACAGCGGTCATGTTTACTAAAGAGGGAGGAGGAATCCTTATGATACGTGTTTTATATTTAGAAGATGAGGAAACGATTCGAGAAGTAGTATGTGAGTATTTAGCACTTGAAAATTATCACGTTGAAGTGGCTGTTAATGGAAAAGAGGCGCGGCAGCTGATTCAAAGCCAAATTTTTGATGTGGCGATTTTAGATATTATGGTCCCTTTTATTTCAGGTTTGGATATTTTGGAACAACTGGTTCAGCTGCAGCCGCATTGTGGCACGATCATGTTGACTGCACTTGGGGACGAACATAGTCAATTGGAAGCCTTCAATCGACTGGCAGATGATTATATCATCAAACCTTTTTCGCCTATCCTATTGCTCAAGCGCATTCAATCGGTTCTCCGTCGTACAAAAAGTGAGGCGCCTATTCAACAAGGTCTGGATGTAAAAAAGGAAAACTTCCAAGTTTACTACGATCAAGCATCTTTGCAGCTGACGGTGACCGAATTTTTGATTTTTGAAGCAATGTACCAGCATCCTCAACGTGTTTACACTAGAGAGCACCTATTGGAAATCATTGCACCTGATGACTTTATGGTCAGCGATCGAGTCATTGATGCCCATATCAAAAACTTACGCAAAAAATTACCGTTTGATGTGATCAAAACGGTGATTGGTGTGGGTTACTGCTACGAGGAGGTGCCGCAATGACGCTTACAAAAAAAACAGCGATCTATACAGCACTAACGACTTTGTTCATGGGCTTATTGATCATTAGCTACTTTATGTGGATGCTACCGGGCTTATACGCAAGCTATAAAACGGATCAATACATTGAAACGCTAGAAGATGTCCATCGTCGTTTTATGGAAGGAAAAACCTTTGGCGAGGACTATCAATTGACGGACAACTTTGTGATAACCAGTGTCAAATTCCCAGCTGAAGGAGAGAAGATACAAGTTTCCACTCCTTATGTTTCACTGGATCTTCTTCTGAAAGATCCTGAGCTATCCAATATGTATCATCAGATCCGAGCAGGCTTCGAAGCGGTTGAGACGGAAAAAGAAATGGAAGAACTGTTTGCTTCACTGGATTTTGAACCTTTGAAAGAACGAGTAGTAGCCGCTTATCAGCCGATTAGTCAGGGATTGGTCGAGCTACAAAATATTGAGACCTATCCATTTGAGATGATACAAGACTCAGAGACGGCAGAATTTTATCTGACTTCAGACGACATCATCATTGCTGGTGGAACGATCGAACAAAATGTGAATAGCTATGCTAGCTATTACGCCTTAAAGGAAGACAAAGGGGATCTTTATTTAACTTTTTCTTCAGCAATGACACCGAAATTGACGGAATTAATGCCGATCGTTGCCCAAAGTATTCCGATGATCGTCTCTGTTTTGATCGTCCTTTCGTGTCTGATTGCCTATTGGTTTAGCCGTAAGCTGGCGCGACCGGTTGAAATGCTGGCTAGTCAGGCACAAACTCGAGAGGAGACGAAGGGACAAGTATTTCACCAACCTAATACAGGGGATGAATTTGAAGTGTTGGAAAATGCGCTGAACAACATGCATATGGATCTTCAAAATAATTTGCAGCAGCTACATCAGAAAAATCACGAATTGGAAGCGATGAATCAAAAGCAACGTCTTCTGCTTACCAACGCTTCTCATCAGCTGAAAACACCAATCGCTGCCGCAGCTTTGCTCGTAGAAAGCATGAGCCAAAAAGTAGGGAAATTTAAGGACACGCCCAAATACTTACCTGCCGTTTATAAAGAACTTCAAAAAATGCAAGAAATCGTTCAACAGCTGATGTTTCTTTTTGAAGAGCAGGAAAGAGAAGTCATTAAATCAATAGCTGTCGACAACTTGATCAAAAGAAGCTGGGCAAATCATGAGGAAAAGAGCCAGCAAAGAGGATTGAAAACAGACTTTCAGCTGATACCTGTCACGATTGAGACCGAAGAAAACTTGTTCTTTTCTATTGTCGACAATCTTTTACAAAATGCTGTTAAGTACACACCTGTAAAGCATTCAGTGGTGATTATTTTGACCGGAACCTCCTTGACGATCATTAGTGAGCAGGCTCGCATCTCAGAAGAACTGCTTGAACATATTCGAGAACCCTTCGTACGGGATTCTGCGGAAGAAGAAGCTGGTACTGGGCTCGGGTTGTATTTGGTCGATCGGTTTTCCGAACTGCTAGGAATGGTGACAGTCATAGAAAATACCGAACGAGGTGTAGAAGCACGAATAGAATGGAGTGAAGAAACATGATGACGATTGAGCAATTAAAAGTTGTTTATCCGGCAACGGTAGCACTAGATATTCGAGAACCCCTTGAGATCAAGGCGACAGACCGGATTGGTATTATCGGTTCTAACGGGGCGGGGAAAACAACGTTGATCAAAGCTTGTCTAGGATTGATCAAGTATCAAGGCAAAATCAGTTCTCAGATAAAGCCTGAAGAGATGGCTGTCCATTTGCAATTCAATCATTATGTAGACACTGTCAGTTGTAAGGTCATTTTGGAAGCTATTTTGGCAACTAGTTACAAAACCAATGAGCGTTTACAAGAACTCGTGGGATTCTTTGATTTCGAGAACAATCTCAGGAAAAAATTCAAAGATTTATCTGGCGGTCAAAAACAACGGTTCACCTTGATCTTGGTTTTGATGCAAGACGCACCGATCACCTTTTTTGATGAAGTGACGACTGGTCTGGATTTCGAGACCCGTAGTGCGCTGATTCAAAAGATCTTGGAATGGTATGAAGATAAGCAGTCTGCCATTTTATTCGTTACTCACTATTACCAGGAATTGGAAAAATTGACGAATAAATTATTGATCCTTCATGAAGGGAAAGTGATCGCCTTTGATTCACATCGCGTATTGTTTAAGAAATATTGTGGTCATTCAGTCATTACTTTTGATGAAGAGGAACAGCTAGAGCTGACAGGCTACCGACAACTTCTTGCTCCGAAGAATACTGTAGCGATCGCCTGTGACGATCAGAAACAAGAGCTTACTTTGACAAGACTCTTGATCGAGAAGGGAATGAATTTCAAACGAAGCAACCAGGACATTGAATTGCTGGCTTTGAATGCGATTGGAGGCAATTAAAATGAAACGTTATGTAAAATATGAATTATTGAATTCATTGGGAAACTTCTTTTCGATCCTTTTTGGGATCATCTTTCCCATTCTAATGACTTTGTTGTTTTACTTTATTTATAAGGAACAGATTCCAGAAGAAGGCATTGGCGTATTTAGCACACAATTGTTTGTGACCAATCTGCTGATTTCTCCTTTGGCAGTTATCTTTATTGGCTTTGCAGCCCTGTTTTCTCAGGAGGTTGAAAAGGAGGTCACTGTGCGGATGTCCCTTTTTGGATATACGGAAAGGAAACAAATGCAAGCCAAATTTTTGGCACAGCTCATCATGTCCAGTTTGTCGGTCAGTATTTATGTTGCCGCAGTCACCCCTTTTTTGACCTTGCCGAAACCTAGTACTTTTGGCTTGCTCGTCTTTGTTGCAAGCATCTGTATCTTAAGTTTCAGTTTGTTTCTAGCAGCTTACGGAATCTCCTTGCTGATGAGAAAATTCAGTACAACCTTTGGAACAGTCATGTCTGTGTATTTTCTGATCATGATCTTATCAGGAATGATGGGAATCCAAACGAATCAGCTACCTCAAGCTGTTCAGGTAGTCGCTAAGCTCTTGCCAACGACTCATATGGTTCAGGACATCCCCAAACTTTGGGAAAAGACTCGTTACAATTTGATGCCGATGATTCAATCTATCTTATTTTTACTGGCTGTTTCTGTGATTCTTTATTATCTGGGAATCCAATCGAAAAAAAGAACACTTAAATAAAAAAAGTTTCAGTTGAAGCGCCCCCAAACGTTAGCTTTTTTGGTCTAACGTTTGGGGGACGCTTTTTTATGACTATTTATGCACATACAAATCGATTGGTTTCTGGTAATGAGTCGTTTCCCAATTTTGCGTGTTGAAATACTGTGCGAGCAGGTAACCAATGTAAGGCCCTGTGGTTAAACCTGAGGAACCCAAGCCACTAGCAACGACTAGAGACGGATCATCCTCCAGAGGACCAAAAAATGGAGCAAAATCTGACGTATAGGCACGAGTTCCGATCAAATATTCGGGTGACAGTTGCTGAAAAAACGTGGGATCCTTTAAAAAGTGTCGGGTTCCATCTACCAGCTGATGAAAAGCTTCTTCTGTCGGTCTTAGATCCCACATTCCTTCGTTCTCATGGGTGGCACCAAGTAACATTTTTCCACCTTGGAAGGGGATGAGGTCTGCTTCGCCATCCAACATGACGACCGGCCAGTCACCACTGTTCTTCAGAGGAGTCTCAAAAGATAGTAGTTGGCCTTTTTGGGGACGGATATCGACAATATAGCCCAAGGGTTCCAACAAAGGTTTGACAAAAGGTCCGGAGGTAAAAGCCACTTGATCCACAAGGAATGTTTGATTTTGAGTCTGAATCTGCCACTGTTCAGCCTGACGTGTGACGACTGCTTTTTCTTTCACAACCGTTACACCATGCTGCTGTGCTTGTTGATAGGCTTTCTTCAAATAGGACCGCCCATTCAAGCGACCGCCACCAGAAACATACAAGGAGGTATGTTCTCTTAATAGAGGCAGTCTTTCCGCTGTTTCTTCTGGAGACAACAAACGAATCTCTCCAATCTCAGGAGCGTCTAGTTTTCTTTCTTCAGCTAGTTCAGCCAGTGAAAGCAAACTACTTTCTTCTCTTAACAGTAAGGTACCGCAGGCCGAATAGATCGATGAATCGAGTGCCAGATCTTGGATTAGTTGAGGGAAAAAAGCTGCCCCGTCTTTGGCAAGCTGATACCATTTTTTATTGCGACGTTTGGAGAGCCAAGGAGAGATGATCCCTGCACTGGCTCCAGTAGCCTGTCCAATCCCTTCATCAAACAAAGTCACCTCAAATTTTTCGGTATTTAGATAGTTGGCGAGGGTAGCACCGATGATGCCACCGCCAATGATTGCTATTTTTTTCATGAAGTCTTCCTTTCTGCATGTGTCCATATAAAAAGAGTATAATAGAAGGCTCAAGAGAAATTCAAGAAGAAAGATACCTCACGAAGCTTGTTCGTCAGCTGTTGTGAGACCATTGATTTGAAATAAGAGGGATGCAGACTTTCTTCAATAGCGTGGTCTCATTCCTCGCCCAATCGACTGTAAATAATAGTAACAGACCAGTGTTTCTTTTTTCGAAAATAAAACAGCTTCTTGTTTTCTTCTTAAAAGATGTGATACTATTCATTTAAAATAAGACAGGATGGTGTGGCTATGAAAAAGACGATAAAACCCAAAAAACGTGTGTCGTTGCCTCGCTACCAGCAAATGGCTGTTCAGATTGCAGAGAGAATCGTTGAAAATCGCTATAAGGTAGGGGAGAAAATCCATGCACGCTCGACACTGGCGAGTAACTTCAATGTCTCCCCAGAAACCGCGAGAAAAGCCATCAATGTATTGGTAGATTTAGAGATTATGGAAGTTCATCACGGTAGTGGCGCCTATGTAGCTTCCAGAGAAAAAGCAGAGGAATATGTTGAAAAATACAGAAACGTTCAAACGATTCAGGAAATTCGTCAGGAAATACTGGATGGTGTGGAGCGACAACAACAAGAACTCAATAATTTTTCAGAATTACTGGATATGCTGGTTAATCAAACGAGGCAAGCAAGGGATATTTCACCATTTATTCCTTATGAATTGAAATTGACTGCAGAAGCCCGTCACCTTGAGAAAAGTGTTGTAGAATTAAACATCTGGCAGGAAACAGGAGCGACGATCGTTGCGATCCAAACAGAAAGTGAATTGTTGTTGTCGCCTGGTCCCTATGCAAAGTTAAGTATTGGAAACATTGTGTACTTCATTGGAAGTGAATTGAGTTTCCAACGGATGATGAACTTCTTTTATCCAAACGAAGAGTAGGTTTCTTGTTACAGGTATGGAAACAATCGATACTACCGCTGGTTTATACGATGAAAAAAGCAGCATTGAATGAAGTTACTTAAATATGATCAGCGATTGAAGGTACTTTCCAAAACTAGGAAAGTACCTTTTGCTTCATTTCATCTATTTTGTTGTTTTTTGGCAACCATCAGCCTATGAGCTTGTGTCACAAATTGTTGAGTGAGCAAAGAAAAATCTAAGGATAGAAAAAAAGAGTTTTGAGTATTTGAGGAGTTCAAACAATACTTTGGGCACATGCCTCTTTTTGAAGACCTGAATACGTCATAAATAAAATGTAGCCAAAGCCAGGAACGAACATACATATAGAATGGAAAATTTTAAAATTGCTGCGACACTAAAAATACTATCAAAAAACAGGCAAAAGGAAGGAGCGAGACCACTTTCTTTTGCCTGTTTTTTATGAAATGGTTACTTTTTATAAGGAAATTTCAATAAAAATAGAAGTCATCTGAAGTAGTAACGCGCTAGGATTTCTGAGGGATCAAATAGATTCAAATGCAGGACAATTATGAAAATTTTGTTTTTCTTTTTTTGACAAAGTGACCATATCATGTTACGTTTAAGTGGTCACTTTGGTGAAAGTTTTCAGAAACTAAATAATTGAAAAGCAAGGAGTGTATATGTTTGAGTAAAGTTCGAGTCGAACATTTAACAAAAGTGTTTGGGAAGAAAACACAACAAGCATTAGCAATGATTCAAGAAAACAAAAGCAAGAATGAAATTGTAGACAAGACTGGTGCGACAGTCGGGGTCTATGACGCAAGTTTCGAAGTCAATGAGGGAGAGATTTTCGTTATCATGGGCTTATCAGGAAGTGGTAAGTCAACGTTGGTGCGTTTAATCAACCGCTTGATCGAACCAACTTCTGGAAATATCTATATTGATGGAGACGATGTTTCCAAGATGAATAAGGATGAATTGCGTGAAGTAAGACGACACAAAATCAACATGGTCTTCCAAAATTTCGGTTTGTTTCCACAACGGACGATTTTGGAAAATACCGAGTACGGATTAGAAGTGCGTGGCGTTGAAAAAGAAGAACGCCGTAAGCGTGCAGAACAGGCATTGGATAATTCTGGTTTACTGTCATTTAAAGATCAGTATCCGAATCAATTGTCTGGTGGGATGCAGCAGCGTGTTGGATTAGCCCGTGCATTAGCCAATGATCCAGAGATCTTGTTAATGGATGAAGCCTTCTCAGCACTGGATCCATTGATTCGTCGTGAGATGCAGGATGAATTGATTGAACTACAGAACCGTGTAGAAAAAACAATTATCTTTATCACACATGATTTGAATGAGGCACTACGAATTGGTGACCGAATCGCTTTGATGAAAGATGGACAAATCATGCAGATTGGTACCGGAGAAGAAATTCTGACCAATCCAGCGAATGAATTCGTCCGTGAATTTGTTGAAGATGTCGATCGTTCGAAAGTCTTGACCGCTGAAAACATCATGGTTCCTGCATTTACAACAAATGTTGAAATCGATGGACCAAATGTTGCATTGCAACGTATGCGTAAAGAAGAAGTAAGTATGCTACTGGCTATTGACCGTCAAAGAAAACTTAAAGGTAGTTTGACTGCTGAATCAGCAAGAGAAGCACGTAAAAAAGATTTGACTTTAAAAGAAGTCATTGATAAAAACGTCCAAAAAGTTCAAAAAGATACATTAGTATCTGACATTTTTAATTTGATCTACGATTCCCCAACACCTTTAGCAGTTGTTGACGACAAAGATCGTCTTGTGGGAGTAGTGATCCGAGGCAGTGTGATTAGTGCACTGACAGATACGAATGGAAAAGAAGATACAGAGGAAGGAGTGACTGTGAATGCTTAATTTCTTACAAACTCCAATCCCTTTAGCTGAATGGGTTTCAGATGCAACAGATTGGCTAACAAGAACATTTTCAGGTTTATTTTCATTGTTACAAACAATAGGACGTGCTTTCATGAATGGTATGACAGATGGCTTACTATTTATCCCGCCGTTAGTGATGGTCGTTTTGGTCACAGTAGCAGCGTATTTTATTGGTGGTAAAAAATGGGGACTACCTGTCTTTACCTTTATCGGTTTGTTGTTTATTTATAATCAGAATTTATGGACAGCCTTGATGAATACACTGACACTAGTTATCGTTTCTAGTCTAGTCTCAGTAATCATTGGGATTCCATTAGGTATTTTGATGTCTAAAAGTGAAAAAGCGCAGAGTATTATTACGCCTGTTCTCGATTTCATGCAAACAATGCCAGGTTTCGTTTACTTGATTCCTGCGGTTGCTTTCTTTGGGATCGGAATGGTACCAGGTGTCTTTGCTTCCGTTATTTTTGCATTGCCACCAACTGTTCGTATGACGAATCTAGGTATTCGTCAAGTACCGACAGAATTAGTCGAAGCGTCTGATTCTTTTGGTGGTACAGGTAAACAAAAACTGTTCAAGCTAGAGTTACCATTAGCTAAAGGTACGATCTTTGCTGGGATCAACCAAACGATCATGCTGGCATTGTCAATGGTAGTCATCGCGTCTATGATCGGTGCACCCGGTCTTGGACAAGGTGTCTTGTCTGCGGTACAACGTTCACAAGTAGGGAACGGTTTTGTTAATGGACTGGCATTAGTTATCTTAGCGATCATCATGGATCGTTTTACACAAAATATCAATAAAAAGAAATAAGTTCAAGAAAAGCAAGAGACAGACCATGTAGTCTACATGGTTTTGTCTGGATTTTAAAACTAGATAATGGAAGGATGGTCACATCAATGAAAAAGAAAATTTTAGGTGCAGGTATCTTGGCACTAAGTTCTGTGATGCTTTTATCAGCATGCGGAAGCAGCAATGAATCAGGTTCAAGTGATTCAGTTGATTTGGTTTATGTAGAGTGGGATACGGAGGTTGCTTCAACATCTGTTGTTTCAGAAGTTCTACGTGACATGGGTTATGAAGTAAACATGACACCATTAGATAATGCAGTCATGTGGGAAGCTGTTGCGAATGATGAAGCAGACGGCATGGTGGCTGCTTGGTTGCCAATGACCCACGAAGCACAATACGACCGATTTGCCGATCAAGTAGAGGACTTAGGTCCGAACTTGGATGGTGGAGCGAAGCTAGGTCTCGTTGTTCCTAGCTACATGGATGTAGATTCGATTGCTGATCTATCTGATCAAGCGGATCAAACGATCGTTGGTATTGACCCAGGTGCTGGTGTGGTTTCTGCTGCCGAAAATACAGTTGAAACCTATGACAACTTAGCTGACTGGAATGTGATGACTTCTTCTGGTGGCGCAATGACTGCACAATTAGGACAATCTCTTCAAAATGAAGATGAGATCATTATTACTGGTTGGTCTCCGCATTGGATGTTCTCACGCTACGACTTGAAATATCTGGAAGATCCTGAAGGAACAATGGGCGGAGAAGAAAGCATCCACACCATGGTCCGTCAAGGATTGGCTGAAGATAAGCCAGAAGTATACAGCTTGTTGGATAATTTCCAATGGGAAGTAGAAGATATTGAATCAGTGATGTTGGAGATCGAAGATGGTGTTGATCCAACACAAGCAGCAAGAAACTGGATCGAAGCAAACGAAGAGACAGTAAATAGCTGGAAAGAATAACAACAATTAAAAAGCTTGTAGGCGCATTGAGAAATCAGTCTGACTACAAGCTTTTCACTTAAAAAAGGATGGGAGAATCGTTTATGAAATTAAAAACAATGGGAATGTTGACCTTAGGTGTGTCATTTGCTTTAGCAGGGTGTAGTGATCAAGGCGCTGGCTTCCAGTCAAACTGATTTCACGGTGGCCCCATGGTTACCAGTGACTCAAGGTGCTTTGTATGAAGAATACAAGGATCAAATCGAGGATCTGGGTGTGAATTTGGAAGGTCCACAAAATGGCTTGGTCGTACCAGCCTATGTCGATATCGATTCAGTGGAAGAATTAGAACCAAGAGAATAAAAATAAAAAGGGATGTTGTAGAAAAAATATGAAAGCAAAAACAGTTGGAATGTATGCACTAGGCTTGTCGTTTATTTTAGCAGGCTGCAGTCAAGGAGAAGAAACAGCGAATCAAAGTATTGAAGAAGCTGTAGATTATACCTTCACCGGCATCGAGCCGGGATCAGGAGTTACTGAGGCAGGTCACAAGGTCATCGCAGATTATGAGAATCTAGCTGGATGGGATATGACAGAAAGCTCGATGGCAGGTATGTTGGTTGAATTGGAGCAAGCAATCAATAATGAGGAACCAATTATTGTGACTGGTTTTTCACCTCATTGGATTTTTGAAGAGTTTGACCTGAAATTTCTTGAGGATCCATTGAACTCACTTGGCGAGGCCGAAGAAATGAGATCGATCACCCGAGAAGGATTCGCAGATGACTTTCCAGGAGCCAATCAAATTATTGATAATTTTTACTGGGAAATGGAAGATATTCAGGCAGTCATGAGTGAAGCATTGGATATTCCATTTGAAGATGCAGCCCAAAATTGGGTGGACGCCAATCCAGACAAAGTAGCCGAATGGACGGAAGGCACACAAGAAGGCAATGGCGAAATGATTGAGTTGGTTGCTTTGCCGTGGGATTCTGAACGTGCACCATCCCATGTTATGAAAATCGTCTTGGAAGATCAGGGCTATGAAGTCAATCTTGTGGATGTCGAACCAGCGATCATGTTTCAGGCAATCGCTGCTGGCCAGTCAGATGCCAGCGTTTCACCTTGGTTACCGATCACTCATGCTGGCTTCTACGAGGCACACCATGAAGACATTGTTGACTTAGGAGCTAATTTAAATGATGTTCGTGTAGGAATCGTTGTTCCAAGCTACATGGATATCGATTCAATTGAAGATCTAGCACCAAGAGAATAATTTGTAAATAACTTTATTTACCCAAAACAGGAGAGGACGATTCAATATTTTAGTAAAATCGAAAAAAGCAAAAATTGGTTTATTGGCTTTAGGAACAGTGACTTTGACAGCTTGTGGTACAAGTGATCAGGAAACACAAAGCCTTGAGGAACAGGTTGACTATACGGTCATAGCGACCGAACCAGGAGCAGGTCTGACAACTCTTTCGCATCAAACGATCGAAGAGTATGACAATTTAAACGGTTGGTTTCTGCAGGAAAGTTCAACGGCCGGGATGCTGGCTGAACTGGAGCAAGCAATCAATAATGAAGAGCCAGTCATCGTTACTGCTTGGACGCCTCATTGGATTTTTGACGAGTATGATCTGAAAATATTAGAAGATCCAAAACAAACATTAGGAGGATCTGAAGAGATCCGAACGATTGCTCGTCTTGGTTTTGAAAGTGAGCTACCTAATGCCTATCAAATTTTAGATAATTTTTACTGGGAAGCAGAAGACATGCAGGCTGTCATGAAAGAGGCACAGGATATTCCTTTTGAAGAAGCGGCAGATAATTGGATTCAGGAAAACAGTGGGACTGTTGCAGAATGGACAGCTGGAGTCGATCAAGGTAACGGAGAGATGATCGAACTCGTCTCTACACCATGGGACACAGAGCGTGCCTCATCCTTTGTAGTCAAGCAAGTCTTAGAAGATCATGGCTTTGAAGTAACACTCACAGATGTCGAACCGGCAGTGATGTTCCAATCGATTGCTTCAGGTTCTTCCGATGTCAGTGTGGCCCCGTGGTTACCAAGCACACATCAAGCTTTCTATGAAAATTATGAAGGTCAATTTGTTGACATGGGACCGAACTTAGAGGGAACCTTAAATGGCTTTGTTGTTCCTGCCTATGTAGAGATCGATTCAATCGAAGACCTACAACCAAAAAATTAAATTGAAAAAGCAGTGAAATGTGTTATTTCACTGCTTTTTTGCTATTTTTTTCGCTTTTTCAGTATTGGCAAAATGTAGCTTGGCATACTTGCTTAATAGTTCCAAACCACCTTTTTCCAACAGTCTAGCAGCGATTTGATCTGATTTGTTACCAGCACCCGATGGCAAGGTCAGTCCAACCTCTTTGGATGCTTGCTCCAATTCTTCCAAAAATTGGGCACGACACAGGATCGACGCAGCCGCGACTGCTAAATGATATTGCTCGCCCTTCGTAATGAAATACAGCTGCTCTGTTACTTGAGTTTTTTCTGAGCGCAGGTATTTTCGATAATTTGCTTCGCTAGTAAATTGATCAATCAAGATGCCCTCGGGCTGTTCGGGAGCGATTTTTTGTAGTAGCAATTGGATCGCCTGATTATGAAGCGCGACTTTCATCCGAACGGCGTTGTATGTTGGCTGGATTTGATTGTATTTTTCTGGAGTCACTGTCAGTAGCTGAAAAGGGACTTGCTTTTTGATTTCCGGTGCAAGCTGTCGAATCTGCGGGTCTGTCAGCATCTTAGAATCTTTGACACCTAGCGATTTCAAAGTAGGTAAAACAGACGTTTCGGCATAGACTGCACAAACGATCAATGGACCAAAGTAGCTACCATTGCCCACTTCATCACTGCCAATAATACTTTTTTGTGAGAAACCAGCAGGCAATGTAGTTGAAGAGCTTGTTTTTGCTCCAGTACTTGTAGATGTAGTTGATTGCCATTTATTGGCCTCTGCTTCCGCATTGTTCCCCTGAAACATGACTTTCCCTGAAGTATAAGCAGTGATTGTCAGACCATTTTTTTTGGCGACAAAGCTTGTATAGGGGATTTTTTTATCTAAAAAATAGGCTTGGTAGTGAGCGGCTAACTGTTTGATCTCACTAGCTGATAATTTGATGACACGATTACTCATGATGATAAAACCTCCTGTTCATCGATTTTACCATAGAACGAAATTCTTTGAAATCTTTCTCCTTTCGATGATCCGTTGCGGCTGTTGCTCATATACAATAGCTTTTGTTTAGCAGCGTTGCACTTCGAGAAGGTCGGGCAGGTTCAAGGTGATTTCACCGTGGACAGAAGCAGTGTAGCGGTTCAGGTAAAGAGTGATTGTAAATGATAAGAGAAAGAGTTTCAAGTCTTTTTTAAATTTAAGAATCGATGGAAGAAAAAATGCTAGTTAAGTGGTATAATAGGAAAGGACTTTTCAAAAATAGGGAGCTGAAACAAGTGACAAAGCAAAAGAAACGTTTTAAAGCAGTCATTGATAACCAAACATATACGATCATCGGACAAGAGAGCTCAGAACATATGACGTTAGTAACAAAAATCGTCAATGACCAGCTGAACGAAATTAAGAACCTTTCACCACAAACGGACAGTGAGCAAGCAGCTATCTTACTAGCGGTCAATGCCATCTCAGATCAGTTGAAAAAACAAGAGCAGCTATTGAATCTGACAAAGAAAAATGAAGAGCTGCGTAAAAAAGCGATCAAGGTGACCGAGTTAGAGAATCGGATCCAACGCATCGAAGCGATCGAAGTAGAAGCAAAAGAAGTTCTTGAACGCACCGGTCGTAGTGAAGTGGCAATCAAAAATCATGTGGAAGCACAACAAATACTTAACGAAGAACGAAAACGTACAATCCAGAAAAAAGCATCACATGGATAGTAGAAAGGACGATTGAATGATTGGCTTAGTAATCTTTTTTATTCTGCTTTTCGCTTTTTATGAAGGAGCCAGAAGAGGAACGGTTCTACAGGGAATCTATTTTGTAGGCTTTTTGATTTCTTTTTTAGTAGCAAACAACTTCTATCAGGAGATCGGTAAAAAAATTGAATTATATGTGCCGTATCTATCCGTCTCACCAGATACCGAAATGGTTTTTTACAGTCAGGAAATGTCTTTTGATCTGGGAAAAACGTATTATGCAGGGGTAGCCTTTATTGGTGTCTTTGCGCTTGGTTGGTTGTTGACCAAATTTATTGGTATTCTATGCAGCAATCTTCGCTTTTACGAGCTGTTTCCTTACCAATGGCTTTTGGCAGGAGGTTTGAACGTTATCATCGTTTACACGATGGTCTTGATGATTCTGTTATTATTGACGACCATTCCGATCGGTACAGTTCAGAATATTTTTGAAAAAAGCGATGCGGCGAGCTTTATTGTAGAGAAGAGCCCCGTCTTATCGAAGCTTTTCCATAACTTATGGGTTACAGATATCATCCACTAAAAAAGATGGAGCAGCTGTATCAAACAGACAACTGCTCTGTTTTACTGCGCCCACTGTTTTTTAGTACAACGAAAAGAAATGCAGGTGAAAAAATTGAACAAACGAATTTTGGAAACATTAGAATTTAATCAAGTGAAGCAAAAAATCAGTCAATATCTGGTTACAGCTCAAGGGAAAGAAGAGCTGGGAGAACTATTGCCGGTAAACGACAGTCAGGTGATCTCCTCTTGGCTGGAAGAGACAGAAGACGGTATGAAAGCCCAACGTTTACGAGGCGGAATTCCGGTTCCTAAAATTGAAAATATTCGTCCGCATATGAAACGGATCGAAATCGGTGCCGACCTTAATGGAATAGAGTTGGCTCAGGTTTCTCGCGTGTTATCAACAACTAGCGAAGTCCAACGTTTTTTGGAAGATCTTAGAGACAGTGAGATCGAATTTCTACGTTTATATAACTGGGAACAGCAACTAACTACTTTACCAGAACTTAGCCGGCGTTTGAAAGAATCCATCGATGAGGATGGTCGGGTGACGGATGAAGCATCTCCAGAATTACGAAGCATCCGTAGCAGTATTCGACGCAGCGAACAGAATATTCGAGAAAGTCTGGATAATATCGTTCGCGGTAGCAATGCGCGTTATTTGAGTGATGCTATTGTGACCATGAGAAACGAACGCTATGTGATTCCAGTTAAGCAAGAATACCGTGGTGTGTTTGGCGGGGTCGTTCATGACCAAAGTGCTTCTGGTCAAACCTTATTTATTGAGCCACGTCAGGTCGTTGAATTGAACAACCGTCTGCGTCAGCATCAAATTGCTGAGCGAAATGAAATTGCCCGGATCTTGTCAGAGCTTTCCGCAGAATTGGTGCCTTACCGGAAAGATATTATCCACAATGCTTATGTGATCGGTAAATTTGATTTTATCAATGGGAAAGCTCGATTCGCCAAAGAATTGAAGGCTATCGTACCAGCGATCAGTGAAGAAAATCATGTGGTCTTCAAACAGGCCAGACATCCGCTGATCGATCAAGAGCAAGTTGTGGCTAATGACATTATGATCGGTCAGGAATACCAAGCCGTCGTGATCACTGGACCAAATACGGGTGGGAAAACGATCACACTCAAAACTTTGGGATTACTGCAATTGATGGGACAGGCAGGTTTGCCGATTCCGGCAGCTGAAGAAAGTCAGATGGGGATTTTTAAAGAAATTTTTGCTGATATCGGTGATGAACAATCGATCGAGCAAAGTTTATCGACCTTTTCTTCTCACATGACAAATATTGTAGCAATCTTAGACAAGGCCGACGATGAAAGTTTGGTGTTGTTCGATGAACTGGGAGCTGGAACCGATCCACAAGAAGGGGCAGCATTGGCCATTTCGATCTTAGATGAGATTGGATCCAAATCGGCTTATGTAATGGCGACGACTCACTATCCAGAATTAAAAGTCTACGGGTATAATCGCGCGAAAACAGTCAACGCCTCCATGGAATTTGATGTCGATACTTTGAGTCCGACCTATCATTTATTGATCGGTGTTCCAGGAAGAAGTAATGCTTTTGAGATCTCGAAGCGCTTAGGGTTGGATGACCATGTGATCGAGTCGGCGAAACAGATCATGGATGGTGAAAGTCAAGATTTGAATGAAATGATCGCTGATCTTGAGAATCGCCGCAAAATGACTGAGACAGAGTATTTAGAAGTTCGACAATACGTGAATGAAGCACAGCGTTTGCACAAAGAACTACAGGATGCTTATAGCTATTTCTTTGAAGAACGTGAAAAAGAATTGGCAAAAGCCCGCAAAAAGGCGAATGAGATTGTAGAAGAGGCCAAAAGAGAGTCTGAGAAAATCATTTCGGATATCCGTAAGATGCAGTTGACCAGTGGCCAGTCACGAATCAAAGAGCATGAGCTGATCGATGCTCGCTCTCGCTTGTCTGATTTGCAACAGGAAGAAAACCATTTGAAGAAAAACAAAGTCTTGAAGAAAGCCAAGGCTTCGAAAAAGTTGAAGGCTGGCGATGAAGTGTTAGTTACTTCTTATGGACAACGAGGAGAACTGATCAAGTCTATAGGCAACGGACAATGGGAAGTTCAGCTGGGGATTTTAAAAATGAAGGTCGATGAAGAAGATATCCAACCAGTTGCACCAGTCAAAGAACTTGTTCAGCGAATCGTTCATTCTGTTCGTTCAGCTGATAGTTCCCATGTTTCCAATCAACTGGATCTGCGAGGCAAACGCTACGAAGAAGCCTTGAACGAAGTCGACCAGTATTTGGATGCAGCGATTCTAGCAGGCTATCCTCAAGTGACGATCGTGCATGGAAAAGGCACGGGTGCATTGCGTCAAGGAATCATTGAGTACTTGAAAAATCATCGCAGTGTCAAAAGTTATGAATTTGCACCTGGAAATCAAGGTGGAAACGGCGCAACGATCGTAAAATTTAAATAAAAGTAAAGAGAGCTTATCAAAAGGAAGCAAGATAGTTTTCAAGTGTAATTGAAGATGCTATACTTTTGATATTGAAAATTGGAGGTTACAATAATGGCAAAAAATATTACAGATGCAACATTTGCTGAAGAAACAGATAATGGTTTAGTTTTGATTGACTTTTGGGCAACTTGGTGTGGTCCTTGCCGCATGCAAGCACCGATTTTGGAACAACTTTCAGAAACTTACGAGGAAGATGAATTTAAAGTTGTAAAAATGGATGTAGATGAAAATCCTGAAACACCATCAGAATTTGGTGTGATGAGTATTCCTACATTGATCTTGAAAAAAGATGGCGAAGTTGTAGGCAAAGCGATTGGTGTGCAAACCAAAGAACAATTGGAAGCAATGATCGCTCCACATATGTAATTTGGAGACTCGAGATGTTTCGTACATCTCGAGTTTTTTTCTGACTTTCTATAAGGAGGAGGATAGAATGGATCCTGAAACGTTTTGGAATAAATTTAGTGAACTATCTGGAATTACTGTAGCGTATCAAGCCTGGTCATTTGGAGTAGAGGCAGATGCATTGGCAGCGCTGGTTTTACAGGGAGAAAAAACGGCTACTGCTTCGGCGTATCCATTGTATGAAGTTGAAAAGGAAGCCTTACCCAAGGTTGATGAATACAGTGTGATTTTAAATTCTCAGCAAGAGGCAGTATGTATCGTCAAAAATACAAAAGTCTCAATTCGGTCTTTTGATGAAGTCAGTGAAAACCATGCCTTTAAAGAAGGCGAAGGAGACAAGTCACTCACATACTGGCGTAAGATCCATCAACAATTATTTACTGAGTGGCTCGCTGAAGCAGACTTGGTATTTACTGAAAAGATGCCAGTCGTTTGTGAAGAATTTGAAGTTGTTTATCCAGAGTAATCGGAAAAGGCGAAGCTGTATAAACAGTTTGGTCTTTTTCTTTTATGCGAGTGAAACAGAATAGATAATGAATAAAATAGTAGCGAAAGCTTACATGTAAGAGTCAATTCATTAGACAAAATAATCGTTTTCACAAAGAATGGAATAGAATTTTTTTATTTTGCTTAAGAGATACAAAAAATAAAAGCAGTCTAAAAGTGTATCGGTATAGCGTTTCTATTGAAAAAATCGACTGTAAATTGTGTTGGATAAATTATCTGAATAGCCGGAAAGTTGAATAAATTTGTGTATTTTTATGTAAAAATGAATTATAATACACTTTTAGTTCGTAGCATTGTTTAGAAAGGAGAAGCCTATGAAAAAAGTATTATGACTAGTAAGTACCTTGCTTGTTCTTACTTCTGCATTTTTCACTGTCCCAGTTTCTGCGGATACAGATGATTCGTTGCAGCAAGTATTGGACCGAGGAACGTTGATTGTTGGGACCTCTGCTGATAATCCTCCGAAAGAATATATTCGGATGATTGACGGAAGAGAGGAAATCGTAGGTTTTGATATTGATATTGCCAAAAACTAGATAAATGATTCAACGAAAGACATTCGAGTTTAGAGAAAGCTCGAATGTCTTTTTGGTATGTTATAATAAAAGGAATGAAAAAATGGAGGTTGATCGTTTTATGAATGAACGCATCAAAAATAAACTCGCCCTCTTGCCGGATCAACCGGGCTGCTACCTAATGAAGGACAAAAATGGAACAATCATTTATGTCGGCAAAGCGAAGGTTCTCAAAAACCGTGTCCGCTCTTATTTTACTGGCAGCCATGATACTAAGACTGAACGACTGGTCAGTGAAATTGAAGATTTTGAATATATCGTGACTGAATCGAATATTGAAGCCTTATTGTTGGAGATCAATTTAATCAAGAAAAATGATCCCAAATACAATATTATGCTGAAGGATGACAAGACCTATCCCTTTATCAAGATCACGAGTGAAGAATATCCTAGACTGTTGATCACCCGTAAGGTATTGAAGGATAAGGCGCTTTATTTTGGTCCATACCCTGATGTTCGAGCGGCAAACGAAACAAAGAAACTACTGGATCGTCTTTTTCCTTTAAGAAAATGCAAAGTGTTGCCAAAGGAAGTTTGTTTGTACTACCATATGGGTCAGTGTCTGGCACCCTGTGTGTTTGACATTCCGAAAGAAACCTATCAAGAAATGGTCAAAGAGATCAAGCAATTTTTAAGTGGTGGACATAGCGAGATTCAGGCAGACTTGGAAGCTAAAATGGCAGAAGCTGCCAGTGAGATGGAGTTTGAGAAAGCCGCTGAATATCGTGACCAGATCCGTGCGATCGAAACCGTTATGACTCGTCAAAAAATGACTCAAGCCGACCTAATGGACCGCGATGTCTTTGGTTATGCAGTTGACAAAGGCTGGATGTGTGTTCAGGTGTTTTTTGTTCGTCAAGGGAAACTGATCGAACGAGATGTTTCAATTTTTCCATTTTACAATGAAGCAACGGAAGATTTTTTGACTTATATTGGTCAGTTTTATCAGGAAAATGAACACTTTATCCCGAAAGAAGTCTTGATTCCGGATGACATCGATCAGGAAAGTGTTCAGGCCTTGCTAGCTACTAAGATCTTGCAGCCAAAACGTGGCGAGAAGAAAAAACTGGTGGAGTTAGCTAGTAAAAATGCACAGGTCGCTTTGTCAGAAAAATTTGATCTGATTCAGCGCAAACAAGAACGAACGATCGGAGCAGTCGAAAAACTAGGAAATGCGATGGGAATCCCTACACCTACACGAATCGAAGCCTTTGATAATTCCAATATCATGGGAACGGATCCGGTCTCTGCGATGGTTGTATTCATTGATGGAAAACCGGCAAAAAATGAGTACCGCAAATACAAGATTCGCACGGTCAAAGGCCCGGATGATTATGCTTCGATGCGAGAAGTTATTTATCGCCGGTATTCAAGAGTACTGAAAGATAATCTGCCTTTTCCGGATTTGATCCTGATTGATGGCGGAAAAGGGCAGGTCGATGTTGCTCGGGATGTGCTGGCGAACCAATTGGGGCTGGATATTCCAATTGCCGGATTGGCAAAAAACGATAAACACAAGACGAGTGAAATGCTGTTTGGTTCTGATCTTGACATTGTTCCTTTAGAAAGAAATTCATCGGAATTCTTTTTGTTGCAGCGAATCCAAGATGAAGTCCATCGCTTTGCGATTACGTTTCATCGTCAGCTAAGAAGCAAAAACAGTTTCTCTTCCCGGCTGGACAGTATCGAAGGACTCGGACCTAAACGGAAAAAATTATTATTGAAAGAATTCAAATCCCTCAAAAAAATCCAGGAGGCAACGATTGAGGAGTTAAGAGCTCATGGCTTGCCGCAAAAAGTAGCGGAGAATGTTTACGAAGAATTGCACCAGCAAACATCAGAATAATAAAGAAATTTAGAGTCGAATTAAAGTTCGGCTCTTTTTTTGTTGACAATTATCTATATCATCCGATAATATATCGTTAGGTGATATATTATCGGATGATATAGTGAGGTGAGTAAAATGGAAGAAGCATTGACCGATTCAACCTACTTGATTTTGCTGGCATTGTTAAAGCCACAGCATGGGTATGCGATTATGAAAGAAATCACTGTGTTGACAGAAGGCAATTTTGAGATCGGTCCAGCAAGTATGTATACCATTTTAAAAAAGCTCGTCAAAAATGAGTGGATTCAGTTGGAAGAAAGTTCTGATCGAAAAAAAATCTATCAGATCACACCCAAAGGAATCGTCATTTTGAAAAAAGATATTCAACGACGCAAGATTTTTTATCAAGCTGGTGAACATATGCTGGCAAAATTTGGTGAAGAGCAAGAGGAGGGGAAAGCATGAAAAAGAAATATTTGTTGACTTACGGTGCCAATTTCTATTCTGAAAAAGAGTGTCTGCGATTGGAAACTCAAGCGCGCAAAGGCTGGCGATTTATTAAAATGAACAAGCTGGGATTTCTGTCTTTTGAAAAAAGTACTCCGGAAGAAAAGCAGTTTGCAATCGATTTTTATACGGGCAGTAATACACCCGAAGAAATAGAAGAATATTTGGAAATGTACAAAGCAAGCGGCTGGGACTTTATCAGCAGCTATCAAAGCAAATATTTTTATTTTCAAGCAGAAAAAGACACAGCTAAGATCTTTTCAGACAAGACCAGCTATTGGGAACGTTTGAAAGCAGAAGAAAGCTGGAATTTCAAACGATCTTTTCGGTTGTCTGGTGTGGGACTCTTTTTGATTGCTGTTGTTTTACTTTTTCGTTATTTCAATACTTGGAATGGGCTTTTGAATGGTCTGCTAGGTGTTGGGATTACGTTTCTGTTTTTCCCTTTTTTGTGTTTACTAACGATCAAATTGATGAATGTCAGGTATCGCAATCGACAGGATTATTACAAGCAGCCTGAGAAATTTGCTAAAAAACAGCAATTCTGGAAAGACGCTTTGATCAACCTCTTGATTGGTGGCTTGGTTGGTGGCATCATCGGCTTTATATTTGGGTATTTTTCTTGATTCATACGAAATTCATAGGTATTCGGTTAACTATATAGAAGAAAGTGATTCTTCAAGAGGAGGAAGAAAGATGTTAGAAGCAAAGCAATTAGTGAAAACATTTGGCGACTACAAAGCGGTCGATGATTTGTCTTTTACAATCAAAGATGGAGAGATCATGGGACTGATTGGTCAAAATGGAGCCGGAAAAACAACGACTTTCCGCCTGATTCTAGACTTTTTAAAAGCAGATCAGGGAGAAGTTTTGTGGAACGGCAAACCCTTAGGTACTTCAGAATATGACAGCATTGGTTATTTACCAGAAGAGCGTGGCCTATATCCCAAGGTTTCGATTCAAGATCAGTTGGTTTATTTTGCAAAGCTACGGGGAAAAACGAAAAAGGAAATTGAGCCAAAGATCGATGAGTGGATGGAAAAATTCCAAGTCAAAGGTAAAAAAACTGATAAGATCAAGTCTCTTTCCAAAGGGAATCAACAGAAGGTCCAGCTAATCGCTACATTGATCCATGAACCAAAGCTGATTATTCTGGATGAACCCTTCAGTGGACTGGATCCGGTGAATGCGGAGTTACTGAAAAATGGGATCATCGAATTAAAAACTAAAGGCTCCTGTGTGATTTTCTCCAGTCATAACATGGATAATGTAGAGAAAATTTGCGATCATTTAATCATGATGCGCGATGGGCGCACTGTTCTAAATGGGAAAGTCCATGAGATCCGTGAATCCTTTGGACGGACCAAAGTCTTTTTAGATGCGGGTTTATCTAAAGCAGAAGTGGAACAAATTCAAGGCGTCGAAAAGGTCATTGAGCGAGAAAATCGTTCGTTGGATATCACGCTTTCTGATCCGGAAGCGGGAAAGAATTTATTCAGCAAAGCGACAGTCAATGGCTATATTCCAATGTTCAATCAACAACCGCCAACCTTGGAAGAAATTTTTAAACTGAAAGCAGGTGAGCTTCATGAATAAATTTTGGGTAATTGCAGGAGATGTCTACAAGAAAAACATAAAATCGTTCTCCTTCTTCATTATGTTGCTGATTCCATTCTTTATGGGGGGACTTACCTATCTTGGAGGTTATTTTGCCAGCAGATCGAACGATGTCAACACCATAGCCGTCGTTTCTGAACAACCAGAATTGGCACAATCGCTTGTAGCGATCCCCAATGATACCTTTGAACTGGAAACGGTGGACTCAGAAGAACAAGCGCAGGAAAATCTACGTCAGGAAAGCATTGATGCCTATCTGATCGTTACGGTAGAAAATGATTCTCTGAAAGGGGAATTAGTTAGTGAGAACAGCTTGGGTCAAACAACAGAATTAACGATCCAGCAAATTCTGTCAGGGATTCAAGGGACGATTCGAGCAGAGAGTTTAGGTCTGACTTCTGAAGAGGTGACCAGCTTGAGCCAACCTGCGACACTGGCAAGACAAAAAGTCAGCTTTAATGATCAAGGGGAAATGGTGACTGGAGAAGACAACAGTGCCGTCCAGTATATTATCAGTTTTGGTGGAACGATCATTTTATTCGTCTTTATCATTACCTATGCAGGGATCATTGCTCAGGAGATTGCTTCAGAAAAAGGGACCCGTATCATGGAGGTTATTCTTTCCAGTACTCGTGCGCAAACCCATTTTTATGGAAAATTGACGGGTATCTTGCTAGTTGCTCTGACACAAATCGTCGTTTATGCGATCGCATTTGTCGTAAGCTATCAATGGATCAAAGATATGGAGATTATTCAAAGCTTTGTCAACAATGTCTCACTACAAGCTATTTTGGGAAATTTCCTACTATTTACTGTTATTTTTACACTGCTAGGAATTTTGATCTATGCAGTTTTAGCGGCACTTTGCGGCTCACTGGTCAACAAAGCAGAAGACACCTCCAAAGTGATTCTTCCGGTCACCTATTTGGCTCTGGCAGGCTATATGCTGGGGATTTTACTTGGAGCAATGGATCCGAACAATGTGATTATCCGGATCACGTCCTACATCCCATTCCTATCTTCGTACATCATGCCGATCCGTCTGGCAAATGAAACAGTTGGTTTGGGTGGGGCGATGGTCTCGGTTGCAATTTTGGCAGTGACTACTTTGCTAATGACTTTAGGCTGTGCCAAAATGTATAAATCCAATGTACTGGTCTACAATGACAACGGGATTTTCGCGACATTAAAACAGTCTTTCCGTTTGATGAAGAGTCAGAAGTAAAGAATCTATTGCAAAAACAGATCTGTTTCCAGGTCTGTTTTTGTTTTTCCTAAAAATCGATTCTTTGGTACAATGATACTAAGAATGTGATAGTTTGAGGAGGAAAAGAGATGAAGAAAAGCAAGCTGTTTCTTAGTGGACTGATCGGAGCCGGTGTAGGTATGTATTTTTTATTTCGCAATCAATCAGAGGATATTCGAATTGAAGAAGAGATCATCCTAGATGAACATCAAGAATTACAAAAAATAAAAAAGGAAGAGCTTTTCTTAGTATCCTCGGATCATTTGCCTCTTGCTTTGACGGTCCTTCGACCAGCTTATCGTCCGGTTAAGGCGGTTGTTCAAATCGTTCATGGTATTTTAGAGCATCGCAAAAGATACCTTGAATTTGCCGGATTTTTGGCTGAAAACGGCTTTGCTGTCGTTGTCAGTGACAATCGTGGGCACGGACATTCTGTCGATGAGCAATTTCCATTGGGCCACATGCCGGGGGCTGATCGCATGGTGGAGGACCAATATGAGATCACCTGCTTTATCAAAAAACGTTTTCCAGGCAAACCCGTTTATCTCTATGGCCATTCCTTTGGCTCGATTCTTGCAAGAATTTACCTACAAAAACACGATGCAGCGATCGATAAGTTGCTACTGTCGGGAACCGTTCAACATGAAAAGAAAGCACAATTTGGTTTGATCGTGGCTAGGATTGCCAATAAACTGGCTGGAGAGCGTAGTTTTTCATGGATCATGAAAAAGCTGTCAGACTTCGGTTCTGAAGATAAAAGCTGGTTGACTAACAGTAAAGAGCATGTAGCAAAAGCTCAAAAGGATCCTTGGATGATCCCTGGTTATGACAATCGAGGAACAATGACTATTTGGGAAGCCGATCACTACCTGAAAAAAATCACTGATTTTGATTGTCAAAATCCAGAACTTCCGATATTGAGCATTACGGGCGCGGAAGATCTTGGCATCACGGGTGGAAAAAAAGGACTTTTAGATACCGAGAATACTTTAAGAGCGATCGGTTATCGCCAAGTAGATATGCTGGATCTGCCAAATATGAAGCATGAAGTATTGAATGAAATCGACAATCGGCTGGTCTATCAGTTGATTCTGGACTTTTTTAACAGTTGATCAGATAAAACTCTGAGATACATTTATTTCTGAGTTTTTATGAAGTTTCCGGAAGCAATTTGAATTTGATTGTTTGCTGGAGAGATATCACCAATGACAGAAAGTAGGAACAAAATGAAACGAAAACAAAAGAATCAACGATGGATACTTCTCACAGGTCTGTTTGTGTTGCTATTGGCTGCAATTGGTGGTACTGTCTGGTTTTTGCAAGGCAGCAAAGAACGTCAAGCTAAGGAGACTGCCGATGGTTATATCGCAGCATTGGAACAAGGCGACTATGAAACGTTACTCACTTTTTTCAACGAAACTTCCATGGAAGAACATGGCTTTACTGCCGAAGAAGTGCAAGCAAAATATCAAGCCATTTTTCCAGCGATCCACAGCAGTGATCAGAAGGTGACGAATGTCCAATTAGAAAAAGACGAAACAGGCTATCAGTTGAACTATCAGCTTTCGATGATGACCTTTCTGGGAGAGCTTGAAGACTTAGATTATCAGACAACGGTCGATTTGTCAGCAGAGCATCCAACGATCGACTGGTCGCCGGCATTGATTTTTCCGGGAATGACAGGCAAGGACAAAATCCGCATCAATGAAGATCCAGCGAACCGTGGTGATATTGTAGATCGCAACAATCAGCCCTTGGCTACGAACCGTGAGTATCAACAGCTAGGCTTGAATCCCAGTCTATTAGGTGAAGGGACAGAGCGAGAAGAGAAGTTAAAAAAAATTAGTGACTTTTTTTCAATCGACATCGAGCAATTAGAAAATCGTCTGGAACCATCATGGGCTGAAGGCGATGTCTTTGTTCCCGTAAAAATTTTATATGATACAGAAGAAGTCACTCCTCTCGATCAATTGCCGGAAGGGGTAGTGATCGGCAAAGAAAGCAAACGGTATTATCCGCTGAAAGAAGCCGGTGCTCATCTTATCGGTTATGTCAGTCAAGTAACTAAGGAAGACATGGAGAAGGACCCTGGATTAAGTGAGCATGATCTGATCGGGAAATCTGGTTTAGAAGCGACCTTTGATCAACAGCTACGAGGAGAAGCTGGGGGATCGATCGTGATTACCGAGGAAGACGGTACTGAAAAAGAAATCCTACTTGAACGAAAACGCAAAGATCCTGAAATCCTTAAGTTGACGATTGATAGAGAAGCCCAAAGAACGGCCTTTGATGAGTTGGATGATAAGCCCGGATCGACAGTGATCATGGAGCCTCAAACGGGAGATTTGTTGGCTGTGGTCAGTTCGCCAGCCTATGATCCCAACAAGATGATGCTGGGGATGACGCAGGAGGAATATGACAGCTATGCGAATGATGAAGAACTGCCTTTTATGGCTCGATTCACGAATCGATACGCACCAGGATCGACCTTCAAGGTGATTACTGCAGCCATTGGGATAGATGCCGGTACGATCGACCCAGAAGAAGAATTCGCTATCTCAGGACTGAAATGGCAGAAGGATCAGAGCTGGGGGGCCTACGAGGTGACCCGTGTAAAAGAAGCATCACCAATCAACTTGGAAAAAGCCTTGGTCTATTCTGATAATATTTACTTTGCTCAGCAAACGCTGGCACTAGGAGAAGACAAGTTTAGAGAGGGCTTGAGCAAATTTATTTTTGGTGAAGAGCTGTCTCTGCCTCTTCATATGGAGTCAGCATCAATCTCGAATGACGAGCAATTTTCATCTGAGATCTTACTGGCAGATACAGGCTATGGCCAAGGACAATTACTGATTTCTCCGATCCAGCAGGCAGCGATCTATAGTGTGTTTATGAATGAGGGGGACCTAGTTTATCCTCGTCTGACAATTGATGAAGAGACCGAAACAAAAGAGAACGTCATTTCAGCCAGTGCTGCGGAAAGGATCATCAATGATCTGATCCATACCGTGTCAGATGAAGATGGTTATGTCCATGCGTTGTATTCGCCTGAGTTTGTACTTTCCGCTAAGACAGGGACCGCTGAGATCAAAGAGGAACAAGATACAACTGGGATTGAAAACAGCTTCCTCCTGTATTTTGATGCAGAAGATCAACAATTCTTAGGAATCACCATGGTAGAGAATTCGCAGGAAAATGAGACCGCTGTTTCTCACAGCGGAGAGATTGTTGATTACTTAGAGAAGAACTAAAGAACAGGAGATCGCTTTTGCACGATCTCCTATTCTTATAGTTTTTGGACAAAAAAGTCAAACAGCTGCTGATCGGTTGCTATTTTGCTGCGAGTCAGTTCAGGATGCCATTGGATGGCCAGGATCGGTGCCTTGAGGTGCAAGGCCTGAATCCCTTCAATCACGCCATCAGGTGCCTGAGCGATTACTTGAAAGCCCTCAGCTGGCTGGGCAATCACCTGGTGATGATAGGTATTGACTAGATATTCCGAAGGTAAAAAGTCACTCAAAAGACTTTCCGGTTTGATGCGGACAGCATGAGTCGGTTTATTCATTTCTGAATCTTGGATATGTTTTAACGTTTTTGCTGGAAACAATGAAACGTCCTGATACAATGTTCCGCCAAAGGCAACGTTCAATAATTGCATACCGCGGCAAATCCCCAAAATCGGTTTGCCTGCTTTGACCGCCTCTTGAATCAACTCCAATTCAAAGGCATCTCTTTTTTCATTGGTTTCTTCCAAATAAGCATGTGGCTCTTGTCCGTATAATTTGGGCGTGACATCATGACCACCTCCCAGCAAAAGCTTGTCGATTTTTTGTATGTAGTTTGCGGCATCTTCAGGTTCTCCAATTGGAAAAACCATAGGAAGTCCGCCAGCTTGTTGGATTCCTTCAACGAAGTTTCTGGATGTGTAAGAGAGCCAATATGTCTCGCCGGTAAAAATCGTGCGTTCGTTCCCAGCAATACCAATAATTGGTTTCAAGGCGCGTCCTCCTTTGTTGAGTCAGATATTTTCTTTCAATATTATAGAAAAATCTGGTTGATGACAAGCTTTTACGTTCAAAAAAACTCTTTCCAAACCATTTGTTCGGAAAGAGTATCTAAGATTAGCGATCACGAATGACTTCGATTTTGTAGCCATCTGGATCAATAATAAAGTAATAAGAAGGCGGAACACCTGGCAAGCCTTTTAAGTCAGTCACATTGAAGCCGGCTGCTTTGTGTTTTGAATGAAGAGCTTCAACATCTGCAGATGAAATGGCAATATGTCCATAACCGTCTCCTAAATCGTATCCTGGATGATCGTAATTGTAGGTCAACTCCAATTCATAGTCATCTCCAGGTAATGTTAGGTAAACCAAAGTAAATTTTGCTTCTGGGAAATCTCGGCGGCGACTTTCTTCAAAATCAAAGGCTTCTTTGTAGAATGCCAATGAAGCTTCTAAATCTTTTACGCGTACGCAAGTATGTGCCATTTTCATAGTTGGTATCAATCCTTTCCTCTTGTTAGCTTCATCATAACATAACCAATTTTTGATGATAAGAAACTTGCCCTGTTTCTAAGTGAATTCTAAACTTGTGTGTTGCGAGGCTATCAGTTACAATCAAAAGAAAGAGTTTCACAGGGAGGTCAAAATGGACAAGCCGGTTTTTGGGAAAAAAGAAGTTGGGAAAAAGTATCAACCGCGATATGGAGCTTATGTTGTGATCCATCGAGAGAATAAGAAAGAAGTCATTATCGTTCAAGCACCAAATGGGGCTTATTTCCTACCAGGTGGGGAGATTGAGCAGGGAGAGAACCACTTGCAGGCGATCGACCGTGAGATGCTGGAGGAAGTCGGTTTTGAGGTATCCGTCGGTCGGTATTTAGGGGAAGCGATGGAATACTTTTACTCCAGTCACCGAGACACTTATTTTGAACATCCCGGGTATTTTTATGTGGTCGATCAATGGGAAAAAGTTGCAGAACCCACAGAGACTACGAATGGTCTAGCTTGGGTGACACCTGAAGATGCGATGCTACTGCTAAAAAGAGGAAGTCATCGCTGGGCGATCCAGGAATGGTTGAAGGAAGAGAAGTAAGTAAAAAAGCAGGTCCTCCATATCTTGGAAGACCTGTTTTTTCTTATTTCAATGCGTATTTTTTGATTGCTTCGGCAACGCCGTGTTCATCATTTGAAAGAGTGATCACATCGGCGTGTTCTTTGACAACATCGATCGCATTATCCATAGCAACGCCAAGACCGGCGTATTTGATCATGGAAAGATCATTTTCATTGTCTCCAATGGCCATCACTTCAGAAGGCTCTAGCTCGAGATGTTCTACCAAACGTTTGAGTGCCGTTCCTTTTTGCGCTTCTTTGTTCATGATCTCTAAGAAGAAGGCCGCACTTTTTACGATGGTGTATCTTTCTTTGTAATCTTCAGGAACTGAAGGGATCGCTGCATCCAGCAACTCAGGTTCATCAATGATCATCATCTTGATGTATGAGATATCAGGGGTCATTTCTTCCTGTGTCCGATATTTGATCGGCATGTTCACCAAATGTGATTCGTGGACAGTATAAGGACTGATGTCACGATTGGAAGTATAAATTGTATCCTCTGACTCCGTATGCACGTGGAGGTTTAGTCTACGTGCAAGCAGATCGATCTCCAAGTAATCCTCATAGGTCAAGCTAAAACTTGAGACGGTTTTCTTGGTTTCGGTATTTTGAACCAACGAACCATTGTAGGTGATGGCATAATCATCGCCAGTAAAAAGTTCCAATTGGTGAAGCAGCTTCTGGATTCCTGCAAGGGGACGTCCAGTGCTCAAAACGATCTTGATTCCTTGTTTTTTAGCTTGCTGAATAGCGTCGTGTACTTCAGCTGTCAATTGATGACTGCTATTGATCAGGGTGCCGTCGATATCAATGGCAATTAATTTGATAGACATGTGTTCCTCCTAAAAGTTATTCAATCAATGCTCCATTGTGGATATGGTTAGCAAATGACTGGTAAGTCTCTCCAAATAAATCATAGTTGTCCTGAAGCGATTGGTCAACCATTTCTTTCGGGAAATAAAAACGATTGTCTCCTTGACCTTGTCCAGCCAGTGCGGAAACAAGCTGACTGACCTTTGAGAGCTCGATTAGAGTACCATCTTTTTGCTGCAGTTCGATCTGTGTGCGGTGTTTGCCTGATTTTGGACGATAAAAATCATAAGGCAAATCAAAACTGGAATTGATGGCTGTGTAGTAAGTAGGATTAAAACCGGCTGTCTCTACGATTTTCTGCATTTCCTTCACCAAAGGCTGCTGTGAAGCTGGATCAAATTGACAAGATTTCAATGGCTTGCGATTTAAAAATCGTTTGGCCAAATCATTTAATATTGGATCAGCTTCCTCGATCCAATGATTGAAATACGTATTTAATACACCATCATCCAAGCGCAGGTACTCTTCCAAAGAAAATTTTTCTTTTAAGAAAGGCAGCAATAATTGTGAATGGTTCTGGAAGATTTTTTTATCTTCCTGATACAACTCATGGGCACGATTCAGCAGATGCTCTAAGACTACTTCCATTCCTCGAGAAGTTGGGTGGAAATAGACCTGCACATACATTTGGTAGCGACTGACGATATAGTCTTCCACAGCATGCATGCCATTCATGGCAAAGGTGATTCCACCCTTATAGGGACGAATCACTCGTAGGATTCTGGTTAGATCAAAGGTCCCGTATTCTGTTCCAGTGAAATAGGCATCCCGCAGTAAATAATCCATGCGGTCCGCATCGATCTGACTGGAGATCATTTGGACGACTTGTGGATTAGGATAAGTTTTAGTGATCACACTTGCGACTTTTTCCGGAAAACCGACTTCGACACGATTCAAGATCTGGTAGACCTCTGTTTCAGGAGAAGTCAAAATTGCCACCGTGATCGCTTCATGATCAGTGTGAAAAATATGCTCAAAGGTATGTGAATAAGGACCGTGACCTGCATCATGCAGCAAAGCCGCGCACAAAGCCACCAGCCGTTCAGCATCATCCCAACCTTCATCGCCAATTTTTTCTTTTGAGTAGTTGCGCTGAAAAATATCACAGATCCGACGTGTAATCTCATAGACCCCCAAAGAATGGGAAAAACGACTGTGTTCCGCTCCATGGAAGGTAAAGGAAGAGGTTCCTAACTGTTTGATCCGGCGCAAGCGCTGGAACTCCTTGGAGTTGATCAGATCAAGAATCACCCGGTGTTGGACATGCACATAATTATGTACCGGGTCTCGAAAAACGGCTTCTTTACGCAATAGCTGCTTTTTATAGGGAATCGCCATGATGAATCTCCTTTATTTTTAAATTTCGTTGTTCCATGCCAGCAATTTTTTTCTCTAGTAAAGTCGTATAGTTATTTTCCTGGACCCATTGCAACGGATCGATGGCATCTGTTTGGATCTCCAGAGCTTGGAGGAAACGTTCTTTGACAGCTTCCACACTGAGACTTGTTGCAAGCATTGTTTCTAATGTCGTCATACAGCTTGAATCAACGGCAGGATAGCCGTCTGTACCGAAAGCTTCTTTTAAGCTTGTTTGATAAAATTCACGAACGATTTCCCCTCGCCTTGTCTGGTCACCGTTGACACTAAGATACATCATGACCGCCACGCCATTTTTTAGTCTACGCTGGGCGATGCCAGCAATTTTTTTTCCATTTACGCTTAAATCAAAAGTTCCTGGGCAATAGGAGTCAGTGATTTCATAAGCATTTATCACCAGCTCTGGAAAGGCTTTTTGCGTTAATTCATACATCGCTTCATAGGCTGTATCGGTAGTTGTTTGCTCGTTTTTAGGGAAAATCAAGGAGATATTTAGAATCCCTTGATCAGCGATCACACCCAAGCCTCCTGAGTTGCGGATGACCGGTAGATAGTCATTGTTTAAAATACTTTGGACACCGAGTTCAAAGTCAGTTACACGCGTATCCTTCATTCCTAAAATGAAAGTTTGCTCAAACTGCCAAAAGTGAAAAAAAGAGCGACTGTTTGCACTGCTGTCCTCGGTAAAAACATCGGTAAGTGCAAAAGGGAGAAAGGCCGTTTTTTTATAAAAATTTGCTTGATCAATATATAGATATGTCATGGCTAGATCCTTCTTTTTCTATTGTTTTCTCTATTATATACGAAAATCTTATGAAAATATGCGGAAAAGTTTTGAATTGGCTGGTTTTATTGACAAACAAGCTGAAAATGTGAACAATATAAAGAAGAGAAGAGGGGGAACGAACGTGGATTTGAAGAAAGGATTACCTGTTTCTATCCAGCTGAAAACAGAGGTTTTTCAAAATGAGGAATTACAGGAGTTTTTATTTGATTTACAAGGACAGGTCGTCAAGATTGGCGATACTCTTTATATAAGGTACAAAGAAATGCAGGAAGATGAGACAGAAATTCCTGTAACAATGAAGATTTCTCCAGATGGTTCTATCCAGTTGATCCGCTCAGGTGAGATGCGCTTGCGTTTGAAATTTGTTTATCGTGAAAAAGCCGAAACGAGTTATCAAACGCCGTATGGTGTGATGTTTTTTAGTACCTATACAAGAGACTTGCATTTTAGTTTGACTGATCGTCCAACTGCTGGAAAAGTGTCTGTAGAGTATGATTTGTTCACAGCAGGAGAAAAAATTGGAAATTACAAGCTGTCATTGGATTTTACTGCTTGATTTTAGTGATTTTTTGTCAGAAAAAATTGCTTTTTTGCAAAGATTTTTGTATGATTAGACGTAGACTGTGAAAGGACGTGTCCCGATTGGAAATTAATGTATTTGAAGGTGTAAATAAAAGCGAGTTATCCATGATTGAAGTTGCTCATGCAATTTTAGAACAAAAAGGTGATGTCATGGATTTTTCAGATTTAGTTAATGAGATTCAAACTTACTTAGGTAAATCTGATAGTGATATTCGTGATTCTTTGGCGCAGTTTTATACGGACTTAAACATAGACGGCAGCTTTATTTCTTTGGGAGATAATCGTTGGGGCCTACGTTCATGGTACGCCATTGATTCAATCGATGAAGAAGTAAACCATGGAATCGACGAGGATGATGAAGATGCACCACGTCGCCGCAAACGTAAAAAAGTCAATGCGTTCATCAATGACGATGAAGATGCGATTGACTATAACGATGATGATCCGGAAGATGCAGATCTAAATGCTGACGACGATGACGATGATTTATTTGAAGACGATGATGAAGATGAAGAAATCGCTGCTTACAACTCTGACTTGCAGGAAATTGGCGCAAGTGACAACGGTGATGATGAAGAGGATCTTCCAGGAAGTATTGAAGAAGACTTAACAATCATTGACGACGATGGCGATGATGATTTTGATGAGGAAGAAGACGAAGAATTGTAAGGAAGAAGAGACGGGTGCTTAGGCATCTGTCTTTTTTTTATCAAAATAAAAGAACAGCAACGATGTGACATTTGTTGACAAATGAATTTTTTTATGCAAAAATGTATTTGTTAAATATTTCACAATATTGTTGTTTGTTTGAAAAGAGCCAAATAACCGTTTCAATCAGTCTTAAAAAATGAATATGCTAGTTTGAAAGATGGGAGAGAAATTCTATGAGCGCAGTAGTATTTGGAACTTGGGAAGTTTTAATTAATGAAAATCAGCACAGTGAATCTGTCAGTTCGGATTTAACAAAACTACTAAACTATCTAAAAGTGCGTCAGATCAAGGTCGGTATTCTTTCAAAAGAGAGAGCTGGTTTTGATGAACTTAAGATAGGGGAAGACTTGGGCTTGGTTTTAGAAGGAAATTTTCTGCTTGATGAAGCAGGGGAGAACGTATATTTTTTAGATGTTGAAAAGAAAAGACTAGAGAAAGCTAGAAAGGATGGATTTATTCCAATAAGGATCACAGAAAAAGAGGAAGAAGAAAATTGTGTTTGTTTTCACAATATCTCGCAGTTTCATACGTTTTTAGTTCAATCAAAATTTGAATATTAGTTACTCTGAAATCAGTGATGAGAAATCATGCTGGTTTCTTTTTGTTTTGTAAGGCTGTTTTCCTTGACTAGTGATAAAACAGGAATAGATCTTTAGGTGATTTTGTAGTCATACTCAATTTTTCAAGAGCTAAACTTTTTTGAATGTTAATATTTATCTTTCATATGAATCTTAATTAGATTGCTTTAGAAGGATGTTTGCTGTTAATATTAAGAAAATGACGTTGATGTTCTTGAAAGGAGTTAACGAAATGAAGGATGAAAAACGTAGATTATTGTCTAAAGTTGCATATCTTTATTTTATTGAAGAAAAAAGT
Source organism: Enterococcus olivae (assembly GCF_053760925.1). Taxonomy (NCBI): domain Bacteria; kingdom Bacillati; phylum Bacillota; class Bacilli; order Lactobacillales; family Enterococcaceae; genus Enterococcus; species Enterococcus olivae. The sequence continues at coordinate 15,609 of NZ_JBSMVT010000008.1, read as the reverse complement.
CAGACAGAAATTTCGGTAGAGCTTGATATTTATCGAACTACAGTCAGTCGAATGATCACCAGGGCGAAAAAAGAAGGGATCATAAAGATCTATATTGAGGAAACAGAGTCAGAAATTTTCAAATTGGAAGAATATATTCAGTCAAAATACAATCTCAAACGAGTTGAGATTGTTGATAACAACACAGAAGAAACAGAAACTGAATTAGCTAATAATATTTCGCAACGAGCTGCTGCTTTAGTGAAACATTTGATTAAAGAAAAAGATATTGTGGGGATTTCATGGGGATCTACTCTAAGTAAAATGGTCGAAAAAATTGAAGTAAAGACTGTCAAGGATGTTTCATTCTGTCCTTTGGCTGGAGGACCTAGTCATATCAACACTAAATATCACGTCAACACACTTGTTTACGAGATGGCTAGACTTTTTCAAGGACAAAGTACATTTATAAATTCAACTGTTGTACAAAATACAGAAGAGATTGCTTATGGTGTCTTACGTTCAAAGTACTTTCAAGAACTTCTAATGCTATGGAATGAATTGGATTTAGCCATTGTTGGAGTAGGCGGGAATTTGATTCATAATAAAAGTCAATGGCGAGATCTTTTAGACAAAACAGACTATGCTATATTAGCCAAAGAAAAAGCAGTTGGGGAAGTTTGTTGTAGATTTTTTAATGAGAATGGGGAACCAATTCATGGAAAGTTACAAAAAAGAATCATTGGTTTAACTCTTGATCAATTAAGCAGGGTACCTAAATCAGTTGCAGTTGCCTATGGAGACAATAAAGCGTGGGCCATTTTGGCTATTCTCAAGAGAGGATATGTCAACCACTTAGTTTTGCCAGTCGCTTTTTTGAATAATTCGTCTCAGATATAATGAAGTTATCCAGAAGCTCCGTACTGGTAATGACTAACATAGTTTTTTTAAATAAATCAAAAATTTTTCTTTTCTACAAGAATATTCACTTTATGGAGTCTTGAAGTAAAGTTCTCGTAATCGCTAATTAAAATACCCATATATAACATATCAACTATAGATAAAAGGGAGGTTCTAGATATCATTGTTTCACTATAAAAAGTTGTTTCATGATCACCTGTCAGTAATTCGATATCAGCATATTTAGATATATGTGAGGCCTTATAATTAGTTAACGCAATAGTTTTCGCACCAGCTTCTTTTGCAATTTGAAGAGTGTCTACAACATCAATAGTACTTCCTGAATGAGAAATGGCAATAGCAACATCATTTTTGGAAAGGGAGACACAACTTAATTGTTCTAAATGATTATCTGTAAAAAATCTTGCGTTTAATCCAATTCTGATTAGCTTACTGACAAAATCAAGAGCAATACTTCCTGAAGTTCCAACACCAAATACTTCGATTCTTTGTGCTTGAAGAATGGCTTTTACAGCTTCTTGATAAGAGGTGGTATTAAAAATCTTTAGTGTATCCTCTAGTCCTTGAATTGTATTACGAATGATTTTTTCAGGAATCGAGTCCAGTGTATCATTTGGAGAAAAATTAATATCAACAAATTTTTTTGTATCTGATGATGAGCTCTCTTTTCCCCAATCTCGAAGTACATGAGATTTGAAGTCACTATAGCCTTTGAATCCTAAAGCTTTAGTAAATCGTACAACTGAAGGATCACTGACTCCTACTGTTCCAGATAATTCAGAAAGTGCCATCTCTGAAACTTGATAACCGGTGTCTAATATAAAATCTGCTACCTTTTTTTCTGTTTTGCTAAGTGAATTGTATTTCAATTTAATTATTTCTGAATATAGTTGGTTATTTTCCATAAAAAAGCCCCTAACGATAAGTATATGTAGTATTAATACATAATAATATTTTTATCTACATCAGTCAAATTGTACTATTAGAAGTATCTTATATAGAACAGACTTAAATATTGTTTTTTTTGTATTTAAAATACGAATATACCTTTATAAAGTATTTAAAATACAATATAATGAATTTGTAGTTATTTTACAAAAAAAGTAAGGAGGAGTATTTTTATGACAAAAGCAAAAGATATGACGGTAGAGCAGCTTGGAAAGTATATTGATCAATCTGTATTAAAACCTGAATTTACAGAAGCTGAAATTCGGCAATATATTCAAGAAGGGGTTGATTATCATTGTGCAACGGTATGCATCAATCCTTCATCTCTTGATATTGCATCTGAGCTAACTAAGGATACAGAAACAAAGATTTGTGTCGTTTGTGACTTTCCATTTGGCCTAAGCACGACAGCATCAAAAGTCTTACAAGCAGAAGAGTATTGTAAACGTGGAGATATTTATGAGCTAGATATCGTTGCGAACTATGGGTGGATTAGAAGTGGCAAATATACTGATGTAACAACTGATATTAAAGCAGTTGTGGATGTCTGCCATAAGTATGGGACAGCAGTGAAGGTTATTTTTGAAACCGATACATTGAATGAAGAGCAAATTCGCCAAGCTTGTGAATGTGCGATTGAAGCTGGAGCTGATTTTGTAAAAACAAGTACAGGATTCCTAACTGGATTTGAAGGTGTAGGCGCTTCGACTGAAGTGATTGGAATCATAATGGATCAATGTAAAGGACGCATCAAAATAAAGGGGAGTGGAGCAATTAGAACACAAGAACATTTCTTTGAATTAATCGATATGGGGATTGATCGTATGGGGATTGGATATAAGTCAACGCCGATAGTTTTAGGATTGGATAAGACGGTAAGTACAGATAATTACTAAAAAATTACAGAAGGGAATCAAAAATTAGTGTATTTAAGTTTTGATTCCTAGTTTATTGTATTCAATTTTTATTTCAAAAATGTTTCCGTTTACACAGGAAGGGATTCATTATAGCGACTTTATGACAATTAAACTATCATATGTTTGTAGGGGATGTGATAAAAATGAGAGAAAAATATGTAAAGTTGATTGTTGCTTTACAAGAACAGGGGGGATTTATAAGAGGAAGTGAATTAGCAGAAAAACTTCATGTATCGGATAGAAGTATCAGAAGCTATATTAAAGATTTAAATGAAAATTATCTGATTGATGCCAAGATAAAAAACAACAAAAATAAAGGATATGTTCTTGTTGGAGAAGTCAATGAAATCAAACGAACGCAGCAGATTGAATTTGAAGAACGAGCTTTTTTTATCATTAAGTATCTCTTAGAAAAAGAAGATTGGGTTACTTATGATGAGATTGCGGAAGGACTTTTATTTTCTAGTCAAACAATTCGGACAGATGTATTAAAAATTCAACAACTGATTAATAATCAATTGAGAGATATTCGTGTCGAAAGTATTATCTTTCGAGGGATTCGATTGATTGGTAGTGAAATTGATAAACGGTTATTTCTGGATAGTTTATCTAATCCACCGACTCTGACAAATATTAATTTTACCAAAGTATTATCACAATATTTTAAAGGTTGGATTATGATTGAAGAATTGGAAAATCTTGTAGAATATTTACAAGAGCAAGTAGATCAACTTGAAATTCCAACCAATACAGAAGTACTTTTACCGATTATTTCTTATTTAATTATTTGTCTTAATCGAATAGAAAAGCAATGTGTTTTAGAAGATGCGACTCACTTATTAAATAAATATGATATTACCCAAACGAAGGAATATGTAATCTCAAAGAAATTATTAGACAGAATTGCTCAGCAACGAAAAACAAGCATACCTGAATCAGAAATCATTTATTTTAGCTTTTATTTAATGAGTCAACGGTTGCTTTTTGTTGCAACAATAGAAGAGGAGTCTCAAATTCCCGATAATATCAAAAAAGAAGTAATTGATATTTTGTTGCAACTTGAGAAAGAGTACAATATGAATTTTTGTAGCGATAGTCAGTTGTCTTCAGGATTAATTTTGCATCTTTCACGGGATATTTATCCATTGCTTTTTAATTTTTATATTGAAAATTCTTTGATTACGACAATCAAACAAGAATACATTCGAGCGTATTATATCTCTGTCCGTTTTTCCCATTTAATCAGCAAAAAACTTCATATTAATATACCTGAAAGTGAAATAGGATATCTTGCTTTGCATTTTGCTTCGTATATCGAAAGAAAAAATAAAGATGCTATTTTTGCTGCCATTCTATCTGGAAGAAATCGTCCAATGTCTATTTTGTTAAAAAAGGATTTAGAAAATAAAATTTCTGGATTAGAAATTAGTAAAATTGTTCGTTTTGATGAAATTGATTCCCTACCAGAAAGTATTCAATTGCTTATTTCAACGTTTCCATTAAAGAAGGAAATATCCATTCCCTCAGTCCAAGTAAATGAATTTATCACAGAAAATGATATAGAGAATTTGAAAATAATTGTTAACAAACTACTTTCAAAGAAAATATTGAAAGTTGATTATTTTGCTAGACTTAGTGCGATGAGTAAAGCCGAGGTTTTAAAGCAGACATTAAAAGAAATGAACTTAGATTATATGTTTGAGAGTTTTATGGAAAGAGAATCACTATCTACTACAGAAGTAGGAAATGCTGTCGCCATTCCGCATCCACTACAACCAAGTAACGAGAAACAAATGCAGATAGGTATAGTTATTTTGGATAAAGCTATTTCTTGGGGAAGCTCGGATGTGTCGCTAATCTTTTTGATTGTGCCTGGAAGAGATAAACAATCAGAAATGAGTCAACTTATGGAAGAGTTACACAGAGTATTGAATGATACGATTCTTTTGAATCAACTCTTGCAAGTTAATTCAAAAGAAGAGTGTGTTTCAATCTTAGAAATATAAGGAGATGAAAAAATGAATATTTCAGAATTATTAACAAGTCACACAATAGAACTAAATGTGAAAGCAAAAAGTAAAGAAGAATTAATTGAAGATTTATCGCAATTACTTGAAAAGAATGGAAATTTATCGAATATTGAACAATATCGGCAGGATATATGGGAAAGAGAAAACTTAATTTCAACCGAAGTAGGGTCGGGAATTGCGATTCCCCATGCAAAATCAACTGCTGTTGTGAAACCAGGCATTGCTTTTGGAAGAAGTTTGGAAGGATTTATCTACGATGAGCAAAAGTGTCATTTGTTCTTTATGATAGCAGCTGGAAATGAAGCATCAAATGAACACTTGCAGACGTTGTCACGTTTATCTACTTATTTAATGGATGAAATGTTTAGAGCAAAACTTATTCTTGCCGATTCGGCAGAAGATGTTTTAGCAGCAATCAATGAAAAAGAGCAAGAGGATATTGAAGAAAAATTTGATTTAAAAGAGACAGGTGCTAAAACCTATTTAGTTGGTGTGACTGCTTGTACAGCAGGAATTGCTCATACGTATATGTCAGCTCAGTCTCTAAAAGATGCTGCAGCAAAAAAAGGCATTGAAATGAAAGTTCAAACTGATGGATCAAGTGGTACCGAAAATCTGCTAACGGACGAAGAAATTCAACGAGCAGCTGGAGTAATTATTGCTGCAGATCGTGGTGTTGATTTAAGTAGATTTGATGGAAAAAAACTCGTCAATACCTCTACAAAAAAAGGAATTAATGAGCCAGACAAATTAATTGAAGAAGTCTTGAACAAACAAGAAGTTTATCGAGCAGAAGGCAAATCTCAAGATCTGGGTAGTTCTTCAAGTTCTGCTAAAAGTGGTGCTTTTGATATTTATAAGCATTTGATGAATGGCGTATCATTCATGTTGCCATTTGTTGTCGCTGGAGGGATTTTAATTGCGATTTCATTTATGTTTGGTATTCATTCATCTAATCCTGATTCTGATCAGTATAACAGCTTTGCTGCATTTCTTAATTCAGTTGGTAGTGGGGCTGGTCTAGGACTGATGGTTCCCATTTTTGCTGGATACGTTGCATTTAGTATCGCAGATCGACCTGGTTTAGCACCAGGTGTTATTGGTGGAATGATTGCTACACAAGGAGGATCCGGATTCTTAGGTGGATTATTTGCTGGGTTTCTAGCAGGTTATGTTATCTTGTTGCTGAAAAAAGTGCTTGTAAAAATGCCTAAATCTTTACAGGGGTTGAATCCAGTCTTGCTGTATCCTGTATTAGGTACATTAGCAACGACAATCACTATTCAGTATGTGATTAATACACCAGTAAGTAATATGAATGCAGCTTTAACTAATTGGTTGACGGGAATGACAGGGTCTAATGCAATCATCGTGGGAGCGATTCTTGGTGGGGTTCTCGTAAGTGATATGGGTGGACCTTTAAATAAAATTGCCTATGCCTTTGGGATTCAAATGATTGCTAGTGGGGTTTATGAACCGATGGCAGCATTGATGGCAGGAGGAATGATTCCTCCGATTGGTGCTGGATTAGCAACAACATTTTTCAAAAATAAATTTACTACCAACGAAAGAGAAGCTGGTAAAGTTGCATATGTTCTAGGTGCCTCTTTTATTACAGAAGGTGTCATTCCTTTTGCTGCAGCTGATCCATTACGTGTGATTCCAGCTAATATTATTGGAGCCGCAGTAGGTGGTGGATTGTCGATGGCTTTAGGCATTACTTTATCTGCACCACATGGAGGATTATTCGTTATTCCGATTGCAGTAAATCATCCAATTATTTATATCGGTTGTATTTTGGTAGGAAGTGTTGTAAGTGCTCTGATTATTGGTTTGAGTAAAAAACCGTTAGAAATTAAATAATATTAGGAGGAGAATAAATGTTAGTAACGTCAAAAGAATTATTTCAACAAGCAAAAGAAAATGGTTATGCTATTCCAGCACCAAATTTTATTGATGTGGAGTCGATGAAGGTATATTTGGAAGTTGCAGAAGAATTGAATGTACCAGTTATTTTAGCTTTAGCTGAATCACACTTAGATTTGATTTCTTTAGAAGAAGCCGCTCTGAACGGAAAATATTTTGGAGAAAAAGCGAAAGTACCGGTTGTTCTTCATTTGGATCATGGGATGACACCAAGTGTTATCAAAAAAGCAATTGATTTAGGGTTCACTTCTGTCATGATTGATGCTTCACAGGATGAATTTGCAGCAAATGTAGCAAAAACTAAAGAAATTATTACCTATGCTCATCCTAAAGGGGTAGTTGTGGAAGCGGAAATTGGTCATGTAGGCTCAGGTGTCAATTATGAAAATCATGAGCATACAGATTCTAAATATACGACAGTCGAAGATGCAGTTAACTTTATTCAAGAAACCAATGTTGATTCTTTAGCAATTTCAATAGGAACTGCACATGGAATGTATAAGGGAGTACCTGAAATTAATTTTGAGCGATTAAATGAAATTGCGAAAGCGGTGGATACTCCGTTAGTGTTACACGGAGGTTCTTCATCAGGTGATGAGAATTTAGCACGATGTGGTCGTGAAGGAATTGCCAAAATTAATGTTTTCTCTGATTTAGTGAATGCCGCAATGGACGGAATCACGGAGACGAAGCCAGTCAATTATCTAGAGGTAAAAGAAGCAGCTAAACAAGGAATGAGAGAATGTTTGACTCATTACTATGGAGTGTTTGGGACAGAAAAGTATAACGATTAATTAGAATAGATAATAGAGTATCTTAACGGGTGCTCTATTTTTACTGTTTTTTGTTACCCAGAATAGAGAGTTTGCCAATAGAAAACAAATGGGGCTGTGACATAAGTCACTTTATTACTCCAATAAACGAATTAAAAAATATAATTTTATTAAAATGTTTGTTACGAAGTTTCATTATTTGATTACAAATACTAATGGAAAAACTTTTCCAAAACAAAAAAGATGACTTGAATTTCCCAAAGTTCGGAAATTCAAGTCATCTTTTTATTTATGTCACAGCCCGTTTGTTAGTAATGAACTATGAATTTCATTTTTATAGTATTCATACTTGTGAAACCTCATTTTGCCTTTTCGATAACTTTCAAGTATACTGTAATCAGTTACAACAACGCATCCTAAGGGAATCGAACCCCTGTCTCAAGAACCGGAATCTTGCGTGATATCCACTACACTAAGGATGCTGAACACTTTTAATAGTTTAGCGGACTTTAAGAAAAAAAACAAGGGGAAATAACAATGAAATTTCAGCAGCAATTTTCACAGCAACAAAAACAAATACAAAAATTGGCAATGACTCAGAAATTGCAGCAGTCGATTCAGGTACTACAGTTTTCTACCGAGGAATTGACCGATTTTATCGATAACCAAGCCTTGGAAAATCCTTTATTAGACGTGACTCCGCCGGATTATACTTCTAACTACTCCAAACCAAGAACTTCTACTGGGACTGAAATGAATTATTTGAGTCAGATCCCTGATAACAACCTTTCCCTTTTTGAGCACCTGATTGATCAGATCCACTTGAATTATCGGGATACATATTTGCGTACCTTGGTTCTGTATTTAGTCGAGTATATTGATTTGAACGGTTTTCTAACGATTTCTTTGGATGAAGCTGTTCGAAAGACAGGTGGGACGCCGATCCAGCTCTTGGATGCCTTGACGTTGATCCAACAACTAGATCCAGCTGGCGTTGGGGCTAGAAATCTGCAAGAGTGTTTGATGCTTCAAACTGAGCGTGATAATTACGCACCCGAATTAGCCTATATCATGCTGGAGGAATGTTTTGATGAATTAGTAGAACGTAAATGGGAGAAGATTGCCAAAATTTTTTCTGTTACCTTACCAGAAGTCCAGAAGGTTTTCGACTACATCCAAACCTTAACACCTACCCCAGGAGCTTCTTTTGGCTCAACAGAAGGTTTATATATCATTCCTGATTTGACCGTGAAAATCAAAGGAGACAGGATTCAGGTGTCGTCTCATCGAAACGGTGCACCGGAAGTTAAATTTCAACAAAATTATTTCGATCAAATGAAGCAAAGTGGTGATCCAGAAGTACTGGAGTATCTTAAAGAAAAAAAGCAAGACTTTGAGTGGTTGAAAAAAACCGTCGAGCAGCGAGGCGATACCATATTTAATGTAGGAAAAGCGATTGTTGCTCGTCAACAAGACTTCTTTTTGAAAAAAGAGCATCCGATCAAACCGCTTATTTTGAAGGATATCTCTGAAGAGCTAGAGATTCATGAATCAACTGTCAGCCGTGCTGTCAATGGAAAATATTTAGAGACCGAGTTTGGTGTGTTTGAATTGAAGCGTTTCTTTAGTCAGAAGCTCACTTCAGATGAAGGAGAGGAACGATCGACAAGCGATGTGAAAAATCGTTTGAAAGACTTGATCGATTCTGAAAGTAAAAAGAAACCATTCTCTGATCAAAAATTGGTAGACTTGTTGAAAGAAGAAGGAATCGAAATCTCTAGACGAACGGTTGCAAAATATCGTGATGCTCTGAAGATTCCAAGTTCTTCTAAGCGAAAACGATACGATGAATAGAAAATAGCACGAGGACGTCGAAGAAAGCAGCAAGATTTTTCGGCATCCTTGTTTTTTGTAAAAAAAATGTAAAAAGTGCGTATATATCCTTAATTTTATTCATGTATGAGTTGATAAATAAGAATGAACATGCTAGAATTATTTGTGTAAGGAATTGAAGAAAGAAGGTAAATTTGCTTTTTTTTACAACGGATGGGTCATATTAAGTCTATCTGGGACTAAAATTGTCCAACGGAGGTTGCATATGCTTGACGAACTTAAATTGTTTGAAACGATTGCACCAGATTTCTTAGCAGTTATTCAGGAAAGATATCGAATTCTGCAAAGTATTTATTGGATGCAGCCAGTTGGAAGACGAACACTTTCAGAGAGCTTGGATATGACAGAACGGATGTTGCGAACAGAAACAGATTTGCTGAAAAAACTTCAATTAATTGATTCTTCAAAAAGTGGTATGATGTTGACTACTAAAGGAGAAGATGTTTATAATAAATTAGGTAGTATGATGGATCAATTGTTTGGTATGCATCAGATTGAGAAACGGCTGGCACATCACTTTGGAATTGACCGCTGTCTGATCACAAGTGGTAATAGCGATCAGCAGGTCAAGGTAATCAGTGAATTTGGACACCTCCTAAAAGAGGTTCTAGATAGCAATTTGCCAAGTGGAGAAAATATCATCGCAGTGATGGGTGGTATTACAATGGCAAAGGTTGCCAAAGAATTGTCCAATCTGGAAACAGATCGACGTCGTAACTTGTTTGTCCCTGCTAGAGGAGGGATTGGAGAAGCCGTCAATGTACAAGCAAATTCTGTGAGTGCAGAAATGGCGATTCGTACAAATGGCAAGTATCGATCGCTTTATGTACCTGAACAGTTGAGTAAAACTACGTATAATTCACTTTTACAGGAACCTTCTATAGTAGAAGTTCTGAATTTGATAAGTGAAGCCAATTGCGTGATTCATGGTATCGGACGAGCGCTACATATGGCTGCTCGACGGAAAATGACAGAAGAAGAGATTTTGATGCTGAAGCAGAAAAATGCTGTGGCAGAATCTTTTGGTTATTTCTTCGATGAGTCTGGCAAGATCGTTTATAAAATTCCCCGCATTGGATTGGAATTAAAGGATCTGCAACATATCCCTTACGTATTTGCAGTCGCGGGTGGAAGAACGAAGGCAAAAGCGATTCATGCATATATGCAGAACGCACCAAAACAAACGTGGCTCATCACAGATGAAGCCGCCGCAAATGAGATTTTAAAAGGGGTAACCCTTTAAAATAAAATTTTTATGATTTTCATAAGGAGGAAATCTTAAATGACAGTTAAAGTAGGTATTAATGGATTTGGACGTATCGGACGCTTAGCTTTCCGTCGTATCCAAGATGTAGAAGGAATCGAAGTGGTTGCGATCAACGACTTAACAGATGCTAAAATGTTAGCACACTTGTTAAAATATGATACAACTCAAGGACGTTTCAACGGTACTGTTGAAGTTCACGAAGGTTCATTCAATGTAAATGGTAACGAAGTTAAAGTTTTAGCTAACCGTAACCCTGAAGAATTACCATGGGGCGAACTAGGCGTAGATATCGTTCTAGAATGTACTGGTTTCTTTACTTCAAAAACTGCTGCAGAAAAACACTTGACTGCTGGTGCTAAACGTGTTGTTATCTCAGCTCCAGGTGGAGATGATGTTCCAACAATCGTTTACAACACAAACCATGAAATCTTAACAGGCGAAGAAACAGTTATCTCAGGTGCTTCATGTACTACTAACTGCTTAGCTCCAATGGCTAAAGCGTTAAACGATAACTTCGGCGTTGTTGAAGGTTTGATGACAACTATCCACGGATACACTGGTGACCAAATGACTCTTGATGGACCACACCCTAAAGGTGACTTCCGTCGTGCGCGTGCGGCTGCTGCAAACATCGTACCTAACTCAACTGGTGCTGCTAAAGCGATCGGCTTAGTAATCCCAGAATTGAACGGTAAATTAGACGGTGCTGCTCAACGTGTTCCTGTACCAACTGGTTCATTGACTGAATTAGTAACAGTTCTTGACAAACAAGTAACTGCTGACGAAATCAATGAAGTAATGGCTAAAGCAGCTAACGAATCTTATGGTTATACTGAAGATGAAATCGTATCTTCTGATATCGTAGGTATTACTTACGGTTCATTATTCGATGCGACTCAAACTCGTGTAATGACAGTTGGCGACAAACAATTAGTTAAAACTGTTTCATGGTATGACAATGAAATGTCATACACTGCACAATTAGTTCGTACTTTAGAATACTTCGCTAATTTATAAGATAGCTCACTATCTAAATTTGCAGTATCAAAGCGGGGAAGCGACGCGCTTCTCCGCTTTTTTTTAAGAGAAAGACCGATATTAGGAGGCAATTTCATGGCTAAAAAGACAGTACAAGATATTGATTTAAAAGGCAAAAAAGTTCTTGTTCGTGTTGACTTCAATGTTCCATTAAAAGATGGAGTGATCACCGATGACACACGAATCAAAGCAGCATTGCCAACAATCAAATATGTTTTAGACCAAGGTGGAAAAGCAATTCTATTTTCTCACTTAGGACGTGTAAAAGCAGAAGAGGATAAAGCAGGTAAATCTTTGGCACCTGTTGCAGATCGTTTAGGCGAATTACTAGACAAAGAAGTGACATTCGTTCCTGAAACTCGTGGTGAAGCATTGGAAACTGCAATCAACAATTTAGAAGACGGTGACGTAGTTGTCTTTGAAAACACACGTTTTGAAGATGTAGATGGTAAAAAAGAAAGCAAAAACGATACAGAACTAGGAAAATACTGGGCATCATTAGGTGACGTCTTTGTAAATGACGCGTTTGGTACAGCTCACCGTGCGCATGCTTCCAATGTAGGTATCGCATCTACAGGAATCCCAACAGTTGCTGGGTTCTTGATGGAAAAAGAAATCAAATTTATCGGTGAAGCGGTTGAAGAACCTAAACGTCCTATGGTGGCAATTTTAGGTGGCGCGAAAGTTTCAGATAAAATCGGCGTAATCGAAAATCTGATTCCTAAAGCAGACAAAATCCTTATCGGTGGTGGAATGACTTATACATTCTATCGTGCAGAAGGAATTGAGATCGGTAAATCACTTGTTGAAGCGGACAAAGTAGAATTAGCAAAAGAATTGATTGAAAAAGCTGGCGATAAATTAGTATTACCAGTTGACTCAGTAACTGCTGCTGATTTCTCTAACGATGTACCAACTGAAGTTCATGAAGGTGCTGTACCAGCAGACCAAATGGGCTTGGATATCGGTCCTAAATCAGTTGAATTGTTTGGCGATATCTTAAAAGATGCAAAAACAGTTGTTTGGAACGGCCCAATGGGTGTGTTTGAAATGTCTAATTTTGCTAAAGGTACGATTGGTGTTTGTGAAGCAATCGCGAACCTTGAAGATGCAACAACAATCATTGGTGGAGGAGACTCTGCTGCAGCGGCTGAGCAATTAGGCTTTGCAGACAAGTTCACGCATATCTCTACTGGTGGCGGTGCTAGCTTGGAATTACTTGAAGGAAAAGAATTACCTGGCTTGGCAGCAATCAACGATAAATAATTGATCAAATCGAAAAAGGAGTGTCACAAACATGCGTAAACCTATTATCGCAGGTAACTGGAAAATGAATTTAACTGCTTCAGAGGCTAAAGCCTTTGCAGAAGAAGTAAAAACAAAAATCCCTGGCAATGACAAAGTTGATTCAGTGATTGGTTCTCCAGCATTATTTTTAGAAACATTAGTAGATGTTGCGAAAGGAACAGATTTGAAGATCTCTGCTCAAAACAGCTACTGGGAAAATTCAGGAGCGTTCACTGGTGAAACTTCTCCAGCTGCGCTAGCAGATCTAGGTGTTGACTATGTGATCATTGGTCACTCAGAACGCCGTGAATACTTCCATGAAACAGATGAAGAAATCAACAAAAAAGCAAAAGCGATTTTTGCTAACGATATGACACCAATCTTATGTTGTGGTGAATCTTTAGAAACTTATGAAGCTGAAAAAACTGCGGAATGGATCGAAGGACAAATCACTGCTGGACTAGCTGATTTAACAGATGCACAAGTAAGTAATCTAGTAATTGCTTATGAACCAATCTGGGCGATCGGCACTGGTAAATCTGCTGATGCAACGATTGCTGATGAGATTTGTGGTGTGGTACGTCAAACCGTTGCTAAACTTTACGGTAGTGAAGTAGCATCAAAAGTTCGTATCCAATACGGTGGTTCTGTAAAACCAGAAAACATCGCTGAATACATGGCAAAAGAAAATGTTGATGGAGCTTTAGTAGGTGGAGCAAGCTTACAAGCTGATTCATTCTTAGCTTTATTGGATGCTGTAAAATAATTCGTTTACATTTTCGAATTTTATTTGCAGTATTACTGAAAATTCATTAAAATAGAAGTAATCACAAGGGGTATCCCTTACGATAAAACAAACTCAAAGGAGAGACAAAACATGTCAATTATTACTGATGTTTACGCTCGCGAAGTCTTAGACTCACGTGGTAACCCAACAATCGAAGTAGAAGTTTATACTGAATCAGGTGCGTTTGGACGCGGAATGGTTCCTTCAGGAGCTTCAACTGGTGAACACGAAGCGGTTGAATTACGTGATGGCGACAAAGACCGTTACTTAGGTAAAGGGGTATCTAAAGCTGTCGATAACGTAAACAACGTTATTGCTGAAGCGCTGATTGGTTATGATGTTCGTGATCAAATGGCTATCGATAAAGCAATGATCGAATTAGACGGAACTCCTAACAAAGGTAAATTAGGTGCGAATGCTATTTTAGGTGTGTCTATTGCTGCTGCTCGTGCTGCTGCTGACTACTTGGAAGTACCTTTGTACCACTATTTAGGCGGATTCAATACAAAAGTTTTACCTACTCCAATGATGAACATCATCAACGGTGGTTCTCACTCAGATGCGCCAATCGCATTCCAAGAGTTCATGATCGTACCAGTTGGTGCACCAACATTTAAAGAAGCATTACGTTGGGGTGCAGAAGTATTCCACGCATTAGCTAAAATCTTGAAATCTCGTGGACTAGAAACAGCTGTAGGTGACGAAGGTGGTTTCGCTCCTAAATTTGAAGGTACTGAAGATGGTGTTGAAACAATCTTAGAAGCAATTAAAGCTGCTGGTTTAGAACCAGGCAAAGATGTATACCTAGGATTTGACTGTGCATCTTCTGAGTTCTACGAAGATGGTGTTTACGACTACGCTAAATTTGAAGGCGAAGGCGGAGCAAAACGTACTGCTGCTGAACAAGTAGATTACCTAGAAGAGCTAGTTAACAAATACCCAATCATCACTATCGAAGACGGTATGGATGAAAACGACTGGGATGGATGGAAGCTATTGACTGAACGCCTAGGCGACAAAGTTCAATTAGTTGGTGACGACTTGTTCGTAACAAACACTGAAATCTTAGCTAAAGGTATTGATGGCGGAATTGGTAACTCAATCCTAATCAAAGTAAACCAAATCGGTACTTTAACTGAAACTTTTGAAGCTATTGAAATGGCTAAAGAAGCTGGCTACACTGCAGTTGTTTCTCACCGTTCTGGTGAAACAGAAGATTCAACAATCTCTGATATCTCTGTTGCAACTAACGCTGGCCAAATCAAAACTGGTTCTCTATCACGTACAGACCGTATTGCGAAATACAACCAATTACTACGTATCGAAGACCAATTAGGTGAAGTAGCTGAATACAAAGGTTTGAAATCTTTCTACAACTTAAAAAATAAATAAGACATCGCTTGCTACAAAAAAGATTTCTTATGATTACTCGTTAAGTAATCTGTTTTTAAAGTTATAGGTAGACCAATAATTATCATTAGACACTGTTTTTTCTCTAACTAGGAGAAAAAACAGTGTTTTTTGTGCACAGAAATGATAGCTGAATATTAGTCTACCTAAGCGCATTGTACATTTGTTAAACAAGAAGTTTTTTAGTTCCCTTAAGATCTCATGAACAAGAAGGTCACTTGTTCAGAAAAAAATTGTCAATAAAAATTAGAAAAATACCAGATTTAAAAATTTCGCGAATTTTATAATCAAGTTAGCCACCTGAAAAATAAAAAAACATCATAGTGAAAAATCATGTATTATTAGGGTTCCGATACCAACTAATAAGGAGATTTTCACTATGACGTATTCAAATTCTACCACAACTCGTTTAAAAGGTCAGCACCTAACAGCC
>NZ_JBSMVT010000007.1:0-130203 GCF_053760925.1 Enterococcus olivae | reverse complement strand
TAAATCTGTTACAATAATATCCATAAGAAACCGCCTCTTGTAAGTAGTGCTCGCCAGCCTAATTACTAGAGTAACGGTTTCTTTTTTATTCGTCTAATGTTCTACCTCAATAAATTTTACACTTAGCTCCCTACTACCATTTTGTTTTTTATCGCTTTTTCTGGTTTTTTGGTATACTTAGGTTACTTCTAGTTTAGATTGGAGATAGCCTTATGAATTTTGGGCGATTTACACGTCTCGCTTTACGGCGAGGAAGAGCATTTTTTTCTAAAAATATATCCTCGATCCAAGTGATCGTTTCTTATTATGTCTTAATGACTATTCTGGCGCTGGGGCTATTTTATCTGCCGATTTTCAGGCAGCCAGATGCCCAGGTTCCATTTATCGATATGTTTTTTATGGCCGTCAGTACAATCAGCGTGACTGGTTTGACAACCTTTCCAATCGATGAAATCTTCAACGAACGAGGGTTTCTCTTGCTTGAAATTCTGTTTCAGGTCGGTGGGCTGGGGATCATGATGATCTCGACCTTTTTCTTTATCGTTTCCCGTCGAAAAATCTCACTAAAACAGCGGCAGCTGATCATGACCGATATGAACCAGCCCCGCTTGAGTGGGGTTGTTCGTCTGATCCGTACGACATTCACGATCATTTTGTTGTTCCAATTGATCGGCGGACTGGTTTTCACGCTTTATTTTAAACAAATGAATTATCACGATACCTGGTCAGAAGCTCTTTTTTATGGTTTGTATCAAGCGATCTCCGCTGTCACGAATTCCGGATTCGATGTTACCGGTGAATCGATCTTACCTTTTGCCAACGATTATCTATTTTTGATCAGTATCATGCTACTGATCTTTGTCGGAGGAATCGGATTCCCTGCGATCATGGATTTTCGTGAATGGATCATCTTTCAATTTTCCAAGAAAAAAAGACAGATTCCTTTCCGCTTCACCTTATTTACTAAAATTGCTTTTCTCGCATTCGTCATTCTGTTCATCGGAGGAACGTTAACGATCTTCTTTTTGGAAAAAGACCATTTGTTCAAGGATATGACACCTGTTGGTCAGTGGATCAACAGCATGTTCTACTCTATGACCACTAGGAATGCCGGACTACAGATTCACGACCTCAGCGAATTTCAGGTCACTACTCTGATCATCTTTTCCTTTTTGATGTTCATTGGTTGTAGTCCAAGCTCTGTCGGTGGTGGTGTCCGAACAACCACTGTGGCAATCATTGGTTTGTATCTCTTCTCTTTTTTGAAAAGCGAAAGCCATATCAGTCTCTTCGGACGCAAAATCGACGAGGGCGACATTCGCAAATCGGTTGTTATTTTCATGCTTTCGTTATTGATGTGTTTCTCTTGTGTGATCTTTTTGACCGCCACAGAAGACTTCTCACTGATCGCGATCATTGTTGAAGTTGCTTCTGCTTTCGGAACCACTGGACTCTCCCTAGGAATCACTGCCGAGCTCTCGATCGTCGGCAAATTGGTCATTGCTTTACTAATGTTTATTGGGAGAATCGGGATGTTGTATACCTTGCTCCTTTTCGTACCGAAAGAGACTCGTGATTTGGGTTACGAATATCCTACAGAAAAAATCATTATTGGTTGATCAAACAGCAAGGGTCGGTCTTTTTCAGGAAAGACCGACCCTTGCTGTTTGTTTTCGTCCGAATCACTGATCCACGAACCAATTCAGACACTTTCAAGTTCTCGTCGAACTTTGGCTGGCAGCTTTTTCCAAACCAGCTCGTAAGACAAACGAATCATTTGTTCCAGTTCTGCGTCTGTCAGTTCCTCGGTGACTAGCGTAATTGAATTCCAGTGTTTTTTGTTCATATGATAGCCTGACTGGATATCCTGATAGATCTCTCGCAGCTCTTCATTTTTTTCTGGAAGCCCTTTGAGCGTAATGATCGCCTGCTCTGTAACTTCCGGACTCATGGTCCCAAACATTTTCCCCGACAAATCAAAATAAAGGGTTTGCCAATCTTCTCGATAATAAACTTTGGCAAAGGGCAACGAATCACCAAAGGCTTGTAGTCGTTCCATGCGCTTTTCTAACATTCTCTTCACCTCGTTTCTTTTCATTTTACCAATTTTTTTCATATTTTTTAAGAAAAAGGAAAGCTGTTTAATCTTTTTTCTAAGTTATGGTATGATTAGTTGAATTTATATCCACTATTTCGTTTTACATATGGAGGTTTTTTATGGGAGTCCAAAGTTATTTTGCTACGTTCGTTGGCAAAACCTCACAATGGATCTTGAAGAATTTTTTTAAGCGAGGGTCCAGTCTGCCAGGGAAACTGGCGTTAAAAATCGATCCGCATATTTTAGATCATTTAGCCAAAGATTATCAAGTCGTGGTGGTTACGGGAACCAATGGTAAAACATTGACGACTGCCTTAACTGTCAATATTTTGAAGCAAGAATTCGACAATGTTCTGACCAATCCAACCGGGGCAAACATGGTTCAAGGGATCGTATCGACCTTCCTTTCTGCAAAAAAAAGTACGGGCAAAAAATTTGCCGTACTTGAGATCGATGAAGCCAGCTTGAGTAAAGTAACCGAATATATCAAGCCGGAACTCTTTGTCTTTACCAACATTTTTAGGGACCAAATGGATCGCTACGGTGAGATCTACACCACTTA
Organism: Enterococcus olivae; assembly: GCF_053760925.1. Classification (NCBI taxonomy): domain Bacteria; kingdom Bacillati; phylum Bacillota; class Bacilli; order Lactobacillales; family Enterococcaceae; genus Enterococcus; species Enterococcus olivae. Next base: position 127,543 of record NZ_JBSMVT010000007.1, on the reverse strand, counting down.
TCGTATGATCGTGGAAGGCGCAGCTAAATCACCCAATGCAACGATCCTAACCAACGGGGATTCGCCGATCTTCCATTCTCTTGAAACAGTCAATCCACGAAAATATTATGGCTTTGACCATCAGGAAGATCACGAGCAGATGGCTCATTACAATACCGATGGCGTGCTTTGTCCAAAGTGTCAGCACATTTTACATTACAAAATGATCACCTATGCCAATCTTGGCAAATACTACTGTCCAAACTGCGATTTTCAACGTCCTGCATTGGACTACAAACTAACAAACTTGATGAACATGACCAATACGTCTGCAGAATTCATCATTGACGGCAATCAATACAAGCTGGAAGTTGGCGGCATGTACAATATCTACAATGCTCTGGCAGCAACAGCCGTAGCTGAATACTACAATGTCACACCGGAGAAGATCCGGGCAGGCCTGGGCTATGATGAGAAGGTCTTTGGTCGACAAGAGGTCATTGAGATCAACGGGAAAAAATGTACGCTAGTTCTCGTCAAAAACCCTGTAGGACTCAACCAAGTGATTGATATGATCGGTTTATCTCCTTATCCTTTCTCCCTGGTTTGCTTGCTGAATGCCAATTATGCCGACGGAATCGATGTTAGCTGGATCTGGGACGGCAATCATGAAGCTTTTGCCGAAATGGCAATCCCTCAAGTGATCGCAGGCGGAGATCGCCATCGAGACATGGCCTTACGCTTGAAAGTCGCAGGGATCGATGAAGAAAAACTGACTGAGACCAAACAGCTAGATCAAGTGATCGAGCAGATCAAACAACTACCAACGGAGCACGTCTACATTCTGGCAACCTATACTGCTGTCTTACAGTTACGAAAAAAACTGGCAGACAAAGGGTTTATGGAAGGAGGCATGTCGCGTGACTAAACAATTAAAAATGGCACATCTGTATGGGAACCTACTGAATACTTACGGTGACAACGGTAATATCTTAATGCTGAACTATGTAGCCAAGAAAATGGGTATCTCACTGGACACAGAAATTGTCAGTATCCACGAGCCCTTTGATCCTCAGAAATACGACTTGGTCTTTTTTGGTGGGGGGCAGGATTTTGAACAGCTGATCGTTTCTCAAGATATCCAGTCTAAAAAAGAAACGCTAACAGAATATATTGAAAACGACGGTGTCATGCTAGCTATTTGCGGTGGTTATCAGCTATTAGGACATTATTATATGGGCGCTAAAGGCGAAAAAATTGATGGAATTGGTGCTCTGGATCACTACACACTAAGCCAAGATAACAATCGCTTTATCGGAGATATAAAAATCCATAATGAAGACTTCGATGAAACCTACGAAGGGTTTGAAAACCATAATGGACGAACCTTTTTAGGCAAGGGTGAACGTCCCTTAGGAAAAGTCGTGGAAGGCTACGGCAACAACGGAGAAGATCAGTCGGAGGGCGCGATCTATCGCAACACCTTCTGTTCTTATTTCCACGGGCCGATCCTAGCAAGAAATGAGAATCTTGCAAAGCATTTAATCACGATAGCTTATCAAAAAAGATATGGAACAGCTATTAAATAAGAAAAAGACAAAAAAACCTTCACTGTCTACTCTCCGTCAAGTAGGCAGTGAAAAAACAAAAATATCCGAACAAAAGTGGAATGAATTTCGCCAAACTTAGGTGAATTTGCGACGAGGCCCAACTGGACCGTAGGAGCAATCTTCTATTGTTCGGATATTTTACTGTTAAACGACTTATTATACGAAAACTAATCCTTCAAAAAGACAAAAAAAGGCTATCCCCTTCTCATAGTGTAGTCAATACAATTGGTCTAGAACACTTTGATCAATAGGGATGGGAGTGTTCTTTCTATTTGATAAATAACTTCCTCCAAGTTCTTCGTAACGTGACTGATCGGAAAACATCCGATAAATGATTCGCAGTAGTAGATGTACTGTCGCAAGAATCGCTTTTTTGTGACCGGCATTTTTCCTGATGCGAAAGAAAAATGCACGTATTCGATGAGACTTCCCTTGGGAAACAGCCGCTGCTCCCTGAGCCAACACTTTTTTCAAATAAGAGTTACCTTTCCTTATTCTCTTACTTCGTGTTTTTCCAGCACTTTGGTTGTTTCCTGGACAGACTCCCGCCCATGAAACCAAATGCCCAGCTGTAGGAAAGACCGACATATCCACTCCTATTTCTGCAATTATAACCGCTGCCGTTCGACGATTGATACCCGGCATTTCTTCTAAACGTTCCACATACTCTTCATAGGGAGCTAGATAATCGGCGATTGTTTCTTCGACTTCTTTTATTTGTTTTTCTAAACACTCGATTTGAGTGAGATGAAGAGACAGCATTTTACGATAATGTGGTGTCATAAATCCCTCTAAGGATTCCATCAATTGAGGAACTTTTCTACGTAAACTAGTATAAACACACGTTAGAATGAGACTTTCTGTAATAGGTGTATTCTCAATTAAAGCATAAATTAAAGCTCTTCCGGATTTCCCATAGATATCTTTAATCACTGAAGTCAACTTGATTCCAGCGTTTTGTAAGACCATATGACCACGATTTTTTTCTCGGTTCAAATCTTCCACCAAATGCTTACGGTAGCGAGTTATGTCTCTTAATTCCTGAATTGGTTCTGGTGGAACAAAACTGATTGGCACGACGCCCAAGCGAGTAAGACGAGCAATCCATTCGGCAGCCTTCATATCCGTTTTCTTTCCCGGAATATTTTTAATCTGACGAGGGTTCGCTAATTGTAACTAAAAATTATTTTGTAAAACCCGCCAGACACATTTCCAGTAAACGCCCGTACTTTCCATACTGATATGTGTGACATCATAGGACATCAACCAATCAGATAGTTTCAATAACCCACGGGTGGTGGTGTCGAAACTTTCAAAGAATTTTTCTGGGCGCTTTTTCCCTTCGACAGACCGAATAACACAAGCAACAATAACTTTTTGATGGATATCTAATCCAGCGCAGCAAGAACGTAGCACGTCTTCCATAACAAAAACCTCCTTGAAAAAATGTTCAGAAGAGGCTATTCTACTTATAGAAACAATTTATTTTTATACGCAGGTTCAATGACCTAATGATTGGTGCAAATAAGTAGATCGATTCTTTTTGTTTTCATTCTGTTTGGTGGCGAGAACCGCCATGGGTGTTTGTCACAGCTCCTTACCTTCATAGAAGATTAAAAAACTTAAGCGACGGTCTTATTCCTGATTTCTACCGGAGTAAGACCGTCTTATTTTAACGTGAGACGATCACGGTTGTAGAAATAGATATACTCTGCTACATCCGAAAGTAACTCGTCCCTGATGACATCTTTATTCAAGTAATAACGTTTCCGGCCTTTAAAGTCCCCCAAAGCTCTCTATCGGTTGATTATCCAGACACTTTGATACACATGACATACTGGCAGAAAACTCTAAAAATACGCATGATACGGCAGATTTTTTTGACATTACATTCCACTTTCAACTCTATTTTTACAGCCAAAGTCATTTGGCGACACCGTAAATTTCTTTGGTTTTGAGATGAATGATAGTAATCACTTCCTCTATGCAACATATTTCTTCCTCAAGATTGGTCGTTACCCATTTCAACCATTTGTCATATCTTTGTGTGGATACTTCTACGAGACTTATTGTTTGTTGCAAACTAAAAATACACGCTTGTGTAGAAATGTCTTGCAAAATACAGCTTGTTAAAGAAGTTCATAATGATTTGAGCTGCTTCATCCATCAAACCTTTTAATAACTCTTTTCGATGTTCTTCTATCAAAAAAATTTCTCTTAACCCTTCATCTATCGTAAATATCACATGTTGATGGACAACTCGAAACAAATCATTGGCCGTTGTTTCCGCCCATTTTTGACTTTCGCCAATCGAACAACTCGGGCAAAACTTTCCTTTACAACTCAAGGGGACTGTTTTAACATCATGGCAACCTTCGCATACAAACAAGCGATACCCTTTTCTTATATCTCTGCAGTTTCGAAACTTTTTGACTTCCTTCTTTACGACTGGACGAATTCTTCGCCCATATTTTTACGAATCAATCCCAATGATTCTGTTCATCAAAGAAAATAGCTTGGAGTAGATTCTTTTTCATGTCTTCATTTTACGCATTTTTTGGACAAATGAAAAGGATAGAAAGATTGACACATCAATCTTTCTATCCCCTGAAAATGTTATAATCCCTTTAATGTTCTAAAAAGCGATAAAATATCGATTTTTTAGAGCCTAAAATATATAATTACTGTTTTACATATTCTATTCGAGATAAAATTTCTTTAGCAATTACTCCATCACCAGCGATTGTTGGATGGACGCCATCTTCTGCGTAATATTTAGGAGAGGTTGCAATAGCTTTTTCGGCTAAAACGCCATCTAGAGGTATATACTCACAACAAAACTCGCCTGCTAAATAACGGATGCTAGCGATTTTTTGATCCAAATCTTTCCGCCAGTTCATTCGGTCTTGAGGATATGGCAGAACATAAGGTTCCAAAATTAAAATGCGCTTGATTCCAGCTGCAGTCACTTTTTCTAAGACTGTTCTGTAAGTCTCTTTAAAACAGACTGCTTCCTCTTGACTACCAAAAGTTTCGCTATCCAGATTATGCCAGGTATCATTAATTCCTATCAAAAGAACTAGTATATCTGGTTTTAAAGCAAGACAGTCTCGATCTAATCTATCAAGAATATGCTCGATTCGATTGCCGTTGATTCCGCGATTAAAAAAGGTGAAGTTCGCTTCTGGATAATCAGCAGACAACACCCCCGCAGTGATTAATTAAGGGAAAACCTAATCCTAAGCTGGCATCATTTCCATATATCCGATTATTATCAGTTATGCTATCCCCTAAAAACAATATTCGGTCATTTTTATACAATTTCATAAAATATCTCCTGATACTTTTACTTGAATGACATACTTACTATATCATTTTTACATTTTTTAGATTTATTATCTCATTCGATTATAAAAAAGTGATGTTCTATAGTGTGCTTTGCAATTTACAATGATTCAATCTGAATTTCTGCATCTCATTACTAAAACCTCTCTTACTTCATTTATTCAAAGTCTATTTCGTATCTTAGTAGCTCATTTTTTCAGAATCTATTTGTGACAAACACAATCATAGTTTGGTTTTGCACGTTTGCTTTTTCTTTTTATTTGTCAACTTTAAACGTATATTTTGTTTGATAATTTACTACTTCCCCTTCTTTCAACAAAGGTGTTTGAAATTTTGGTTCATTGACTGCATTAGGGAAATATTGCGTTTCTAAACAAAGGCCTTCTCGGAAACGATAAATCGCTGCTTCTTTGCCTAAAGTATGTGACATAAAATTGCCTGTGTAAAATTGGACTCCTGGTAGATTTGTCGTTGCTTCCATCACAATCCCACTTTGATCTCCTGTCAAGCGAACAAAGCCATTCGTAGGATCATCCAATACAAAATTATGATCGTATCCTTTTGCATAAACGAGTTGACTATACGCTTGATCAATCTCTTCTCCAATTGTTTTTTCAACTCTAAAGTCCATTGGGGTCTGTTCAACTGAAAGACTTTCACCAGTCGGAATTGCTTGGCTATCTTTCATCGGTGTAAAATGACTCGCTTGTAACTGCAGGCGATGATTCGTAATTGTTCCGCTGTTGTGACCATTCAAATTAAAATAACTATGGTTGGTTGGATTCAACACTGTATCCTTGGAAGAACTTCCTTGATACGTAATCACTATTGAATCTTCTGTTAATTGGTAACTCACATCTAAAGTCAATTCTCCTGGATAGCCTTGATCGCCATCTGGACTAATCAAATTAAATGTAATCTTATTATTCGCTTCATCTACTGTTTTAATATCCCAAACTCTTAATTGATACCCATCTTTTCCACTATGAAGATTGTTTTCTCCATCATTTTTAGTCAATTGATACGCTACATCATCTAATTCAAAACAAGCATTTGCAATTCGATTCGCATTACGGCCAATCGTTGAACCTAAATACAAATCATCGTTTGTCTCGTATCCTCCAACGGTATCAAAACCTAAAACGACATCTCTCACTGTGCCTTCTTTATCTGGAACCCATAGATTAGTTAAGACGGCCCCAATATTACTAACAGTCATTTTTAATCCATTTTTATTTTCAAACGTGTATAAAAAAACAGCTTCTCCTGTTTTTGTTACACCAAATTTTTCCTGATTCATTTGCCTTCCCCTCTTTTCTTTCAATTAAAAACAAAAAATCTGGGACTGTGACATCAGTCGTTTAACAGTCAAATATCCGAACACTAGAAGATTACTCCTGCAGTCCTGATAGTCCTCGTCGCAATTTCGCCTCAAGTTGACGAAACCCATTCTATTTGTTCGGATATTTTTGTCTTGTTTTTACTTAGGTCACAGTCCCATTTTTATTTAATTACAACACTTTACTACCACTTATTCTACAGTAATAGTCATTTCTGGTGTCAAAGATAGTTCGCCTAAATTTTCGATTCCTTCAGGTAAGCTAACTTCCCCTTTAATAACCATCTTGCCTGATGATACGTCTTCTGGCAGTTGCCAATCAACAGCAACTTTCACGTTTTCTTCTGGTACACTTTTTGACGTGATTAGCCCAATCTCTTCAGGTAAAGACCATTCAGTTGATTTTTGATCTTTTTTAACCGTTTTGTCAACTAAATCTTCTGATGCAAAACCGATAAAGTTATCAACATCCACTGCTCCTGATGGTACTGGTTGTGGCGTTACAGTTGGTCCATGAACCTCTAGAACAGTTTCTCCCTTTTCATTTTCAGTAAATCTCATGCGATCAATCGCAAATTCTCTGGGATAAGTGTTCCAAATTGTTTCGTGTCGATGATAGATCATGAACATTTCTTTTCCATCTGGTGACGTTGCTACTGCATGATGTCCTGCTCCAGGAACAAATGAATTAGATTGCATAATTGGATTTTGTTCATATTTTTCAAATGGTCCTAATGGGTTAGTGCTTGTTGCATAGCCTGCCCCATACATTGGGCTTTCAAAATGAGAACCTGAATACGTTAAATAATAGATACCATCTTTCTTTAACATATAAGGACCTTCATTAATACTAGCCATATCTAATTCCCATGGTTGTGAAGGAACTAAAATTTCTGTAAGTGTACTCTCATCAATTGATATTATATCATCATTTAACTTAGCACCCCAAATAACATTTCCTTCATTTAGCTGCATTAATCTTCGTAGAACATAATCGAGGTTTATTAACGAAAAAAAGAACTGTCTGTCCAAAACATGGCAAACAGTTCTCTAAAAATGTTATTCTATTTCCGTGTCCACTTGACAGGGAGTCCATCATCTTTATCTTTTTAGTTGAATTTAACCGAAACTCCAAAATGATCACTAACAACTGGAGCGCTTCTATCATCAAACATGACTTGATATACTTCCGCTTGCAGCTCAGATGTCGTAAAAATATAATCAATTCTTAATTCACCCTTATTTTCACTCCAGCCATCAATTGCTTTAGCCACCGTATAAGAACCTATTTGTTTCTCTGAAGAAACATACGTATCTTTTAACCCCAATGGACTGTTCGTCATCAACTGATAGCCTGACGAACCGGCTGGATTATTGAAATCACCCATCAAAATCAAGGGATAGGAATGCTCTTTTAGTACGTTTTCTGTCGCCTGCCACTCTGGGAAAAAACCTTCTGACAAATCTTCTGACCACCAAGAATAATGACCGTTGGCAATTGTTACCATTGTCCCTTCAATCTCTGTTACACCGGTTAATAATACACGCCGTCTCGCACTGGCTGCATCATCACACACTGAAATTAAGAAATCTCGAGGTAAAATAGGATGCTTGGACAAAATAGCTAATCCTTCATGAAACTGATTATAGCCAATATGGGAAAAAGTCCATGTCCAGTAATATTCAACATCTTTCGCTTCTAGTAATTCTACTAAACGCAACGCAAAATTATCTTCATGAATAAGATGATCAGAAACTGGGCAATAGAGATCACCAACAATAGCCGGTCGGGCATCTATCCGTTGATTTACTTCTTGTAACGCAATCACATCATATTCTTCTTCCAAGATTGTCTCAGCGAGCTGCTTTAACTTATCTTCTGGTTTTTCTTCCATCCAGCTATGGGTATTTAACGTCAATACATTCATCTCAAAAATTTCTCCTTTTTACAAGTCATCTGATCGCATCCTAAGTATTGTAGTATATTTCAGACAATGAAACAACCGTAAGATTTCTCCGTTTTCCCTGCACAATGAAACGCAACCGATTCCTCTTTATTCAATCAACATATTTGTAATAGATTTCTGTAAACAGCACTAAAGATAGATACGAAAAGCTTTTTAACAGGTAAAGGATTAAATAAAAAAATATCTATTAAATTCTTCTTGACTAATGCAATCGATTGCGTTTACTATAGACATATAGAATAAATAGTCTGGAGAAACAGGAGTATGCAACAAATACAACGACTTTTCGATATTGATCCATGGAAAATTGCAACAACTGCTTTGGATAAAGAAAACCGCCGCCTACAGGAATCTTTGACCAGCATCGGAAACGGTTATATGGGAATGCGCGGAAACTTTGAGGAAAAATATAGCGGCGACCATCATTTAGGAACTTATTTAGCCGGTGTTTGGTTTCCCGATAAAACCCGTGTTGGCTGGTGGAAAAACGGTTATCCTGAATACTTTGGAAAAGTGATCAATGCTGTGAATTTTATCGCAATGGACATTTTTATCAATGGTGAAGAAATAGATTTATCTGTGATCGAGCCACAGAATTTTTATATGGAACTGGATATGCAAACAGGCATTCTTTCCCGACAATTCACTGTAACGATCGGAACAACGACCGTTGCTTTTACTTTCGAACGTTTCTTGAGTATCGTGAAAAAAGAATTAGCCGCCATTCGTGTAACTGCAAAAGTTTTAGCAGGTGAAGCTGATATTACCATCGTTTCTAAATTAGACAACAACGTCCAAAATGAAGACAGCAACTACGATGAAATGTTCTGGGAAGAATTAGGCAAAGGAACAACCAATGAGATTAGTCACGTAACTGCACGAACGATCGAAAATCCTTTTGGTATCGAACAGTTTACAGTGACTTCAAGTATGAGACACAACACCGTTCCAACCAAAATAGAAACAGACAATTTGGCAATCACCAATACTTTTAACTATCATGCAGCAGAAAATGAAGAGATTCAACTGGAAAAAACCGTTGTGATCACAACTAGTCGAGACTGTCCTGAAGCAGAACAAGTGGAGAAAGTCCTTGAACTTTTTGCTGCCTTTGGGACAAACTATGATGAATTACGTCAAGAACAAGCCGCAGCCTGGCGCAAACGCTGGGATCTGGCAGATGTGACAATCCAAGGCGACGATGCTGCACAACAAGGAATTCGTTTCAATCTATTCCAGTTGTTCTCTACTTATTATGGTGATGACGAACGATTGAACATCGGCCCAAAAGGCTTTACTGGAGAAAAATATGGTGGTGCAACTTATTGGGATACTGAAGCCTATGCAGTACCGTTGTATCTTGCTTTGGCTAAGCCTGAAGTAACAGAAAATCTATTGAAATACCGTCACAACCAGCTGTCTGAAGCACAACATAACGCACAGCAACAAGGCTTGAAAGGTGCTCTTTATCCAATGGTAACTTTCACTGGTATAGAATGCCACAATGAATGGGAAATCACCTTTGAAGAGATCCACCGAAATGGCGCCATCGCCTATGCAATCTACAATTATACAAATTATACTGGTGATACCAGCTATTTAAAAACAAAAGGTCTGGAAGTATTAGTAGAAATCGCTCGTTTCTGGGCAGATCGTGTACACTACTCTAAACGCAACGATGCCTATATGATCCATGGTGTAACAGGTCCAAACGAATATGAAAACAACATCAATAACAATTGGTATACAAATACGATTGCAACTTGGGTCTTAAAGTACACGTTAGAAAATTATACTCGTTTTCAATCCGAAGCAACGATCGTGATTCCAGATGAAGAACAAGCCCAATGGCGAGAAATCATCGAAAAAATGTACTTCCCATACGATGAAGAACTGGATGTTTTTGTCCAACATGACACATTCTTAGACAAAGAGCTGATGACTATCTCTGAATTAGATGCTGTTCACTTACCACTAAACCAAAATTGGTCCTGGGATCGTATCTTACGTTCTTGCTTCATCAAGCAAGCCGATGTCTTACAAGGAATTTACTTCTTAGGGGATCAGTTTACCGAAGAAGAAAAACGCCGCAACTTTGAATTTTACGAACCAATGACCGTCCACGAATCTTCGCTCTCTCCCTCTATCCATGCAATTTTAGCAGCAGAATTAGGACTAGAAGATAAGGCATTGGAAATGTACGAACGAACTGCTCGATTAGACTTAGATAATTATAATAACGACACAGAAGACGGCCTGCATATCACATCGATGACTGGTAGCTGGTTAGGAATCGTTCAAGGTTTCGCCCAAATGAAGACTTTCAACGAAACCTTGAGTTTTGCACCTTTCGTACCAAAAACATGGACATCCTATGCTTTTCATATCAATTATCGCGGACGCTTGTTATCTGTATCAGTCGATCAGGAAAACGTCTCTCTAAAATTGATCGAAGGAGAAGTATTGTCGTTGACTGTGTATCAGGACAACTATACTTTAACAGATGCACTGGTGATTCCTGTAAAAAGAAAATAAACTCCTGCGTTCATTTGTCTTGCTAGGCAGATGAACGTTTTTTTCAAATCTGGCTAGCAGGCTTTGTTCCCCTGTGATACTATAGCTTTACAAGGAGGAGAATCATGAGTATAACGGTAAAAGATGTAGCAAAAAAAGCCGGTGTGGCAACATCGACAGTTTCACGTGTCATCAATGACCATCCAAATATTTCAGATGAAACAAAAAAGAATGTACGCAAAGTCATGGCCGAGCTTGGTTATACCCCAAATTTGGCGGCACGTAATTTAGGAAAAAAAATTTCAAGTACACTGGGGGTGATTTTACCACCCTTAGACTCGAAAGAAAGAATCGGCAATCCTTTTCACTTAGAGACGATCGAAGCAATCAATGAAGAAAGTCGTCATTATGGGATGTCTGTTGCCATCGCTTCAGCAAGAAATTTCGATACCCTTTTATCTCACGTCGAACGGATGCATCGTCAAAAGCAAGTAGATGGATTCATCCTGACTTACTCGGATAAATCGGATCCGGTGATTCGCTATTTACTTGAACAAGAGGTTCCTTTTACGCTAATCGGTCAACCCTACATGGACGAAGATAAAATCGTTTACGTCGATAACGACAATCAGTTGCTAGGAAAACAAGCAACCGAGTATTTGATTTCCAATGGGCATGAGCGTATTCTATTCGCAAGTAACATTACCCATGAGAATCTTTATTTTGAACGCTTTTTCGGTTATCAAAAGGCTCTGATGATTGCTGATCTACCTGTTTTCCCAGCCGCAACCTTTGAATCACCGAATGATTATGTAGAATTCGAAAAAACGCTGAAAGAAACTCAAGCGACAGCGATCGTTGTGATCGATGATCTGTTTGCTGTACGTATGATGCAACTGGTTGATCTGGCTGACTATCGCGTTCCTGAAGACATTTCGATCATCAGTTTCAACAATTCTATTTTCGCTACATTGATCCACCCTTATTTAACGAGTATCGATATCGATATTCCTTCCTTAGGTAAAATTGCAACACAGCGTCTAATGGATCAGTTGCAGCAAAAACAACAAAACAGCGCCCGTGTAGTCATTCCTCATCGACTGATTAAGCGCGAATCCGTCATGAGAGCAAACAAAGAACGTACCTAGATTCAGGTACGTTCTTTGTTTATTTCATTCCTGGATCTGAAGCGATGATTCGCAAAGCTCCTTGGATTTCCCAAGTTTTTATTTGATTTGGCAAAATGAAACTGGTCCCTAATTCCAATTCATACGATTCACCGTTTACGATCAATTCGCCGTAACCTTCGATGACTGTAGCCAAGGTATAAGGTGCCTTTTTGTCAAAAGAAACATGTCCTTTGATCTGCCATTCATAGACATTGAAAAAATCTGTTTTCAGGTAGGTAATGATCGCAGAATTGCCCTTTCTCACTTCAGAAATACTGATTTCCGGTTTTCGAGCTGGAACAGTGGTCACTTCAATCGATTGCTGGATGTGCAGCTCACGCGTATTGCCTTCTGCATCCTTGCGATCATAATCATACACACGATAAGTCGTATCTGAACTTTGTTGTGTCTCTAGGATCAAGATCCCTTTTCCGATGGCATGAATCGTTCCGCTCGGTACGTAGAAGAAATCTCCTTTTTTCACCGGAACCCGTACTAGCAGATCATCCCAACGTTCTTCTTCAATCATTTTTGCTAATTCTTCACGCGTTTGTGCTGAGTGACCATACACAATCTCTGACCCTGGTTTGGCATCTATCACATACCAGCATTCTGTTTTGCCAAGTTCTCCTTCATGCTTCAAACCGTAGGCGTCATCTGGATGGACTTGTACAGATAAGTCGTCCTCCGCATCTAAAATTTTAACTAACAACGGAAAAACTTCTTCATGAGGATTACCGAATAATTCTTTGTGATTCTTCCATAACTCATCCAGTGTTTTCCCTTGATAGGCACCATTTTTTATCATACTCACACCATGTGGGTGCCCACTGATTGCCCAGTCTTCTCCAATATGATCATTAGGCAGGTCAAATCCAAAGACAGTGTTCAGACGTGTACCTCCCCAAATTTTTTCTTGAAATACTGGTTCCATAAATAACGGTTGCATGCTTCTACTCCTCTCTTCATTCTTGAATATTATAACATGGATCTTCTAGGATGTTGACGAAAAAAAATTATCGTGTTTCTCTCAAATCTATGAACTGAGGATTTATGAGCTTTCCGTAGCCTTTAAATGGATATTCTATTTTAGTAACAGCCTCACAGGTGTCTCCGACCCCTGAATAAAGTGTGCAATAATCTTCGTTATGATAAATGATTCCTGATGGGAAACAACATTCCTTCAAATGCGGTCTCTTCTCTGGTGCTTTTGCAAAACTTTTACTTGTGGCAATCATTTTATAATTTGCGATCACCAATGTTTCTGGTTCTAAAACAAAAGACATCACCGTATAGATACTCTGATCTTCTTCTTTATAGGAGAGATGCCCAATAACTCCTATCTTGCCACTGTCTAACAAATAAGCTTGATTGACACCACCCCATTCTAAAGAGCCAAACAAATCTGGAAGGATCTCGGCATTCTCGATCACATGCGCATTCAAGTCAGCCAGCGAATCAATAATCGTAAAACCAATGAGAGACTCACTACCGTACTGTTCGATCAGTTTCTTATTTCTAGGCCTTGAAAAAACACCGATTCGTCTATCGGCTAATTCAACAAGTCGGATGTCCTTCATATTCTCAGGTCCAGTTGTAAAATATTTCAAATCCTCTAAATCTTGTCCATAGTAAAAATATCCAAAGTAAGATTTTAGTACATCTTCCTCGACTACTTGAACATGTGTACCTCCCATAACGATTTGATCATGAACAAAAGAAATATACGGATCCTCCAACTGATAGTGCATGGAGTCATCAACTAGAGACCATCGATTTTGATCCGTACGCTCGAAAAGTCTAACCCAAGATCTCATCCACTCCTTCCGACGTTCTATGCGACCGTAACTATACCATTTTCCCTTATAAAAAAATGGTTGAGAACAATTATAGACATCCCAGCCTTCCATACCTTCAAAATTCAGAAGACTTGTTTCTTGTACATCTAGATTTTGTTCAAATTTTTCTTTTCTATCTTTTGCGTTCATTTATTTTTCCTCTGTATCTATCAATTTATGAAAAGCTTGTCGTAATTCTTGCAATTTACTTTTTGCAAGTTCTTCTTCATCGTCATTTACAGAATAGTATATTTTCAGTTTCGGCTCTGTACCTGACGGACGGATACACACCCAGTCTTCATTATCCAACACAAATTTTAAAACATTCGACTTTGGCAGTGTCAGCTCATCAGTCATCCCGTTAGAATAATCGGTAATGGTCTGTGCTAGGTAGTCTTCTTTTTTAGCAATTTGAAACCCACCAATACGTGTCGATGAGGTTGTTCGCAACTGTTCCATTTGCTCTTCCATTTGTTTCATGCCATTTTGTCCTTTAAACTCTTTACTTTCCAAGGACTCTTTGAAGAAGCCAAATTCTTGATAAATCTCGCACAATCGGTCAGCTAATGTCTTGCCTTGAACCTTAGACTCAAGAGCAGCTTCTGCCAAAAGTATTGCTGCTTGAACAGCATCTTTGTCACGAACAAAAGGTTCTACCAAGTAACCATAACTCTCTTCATAGCCAAAAAGAAATTTTTTCCCTAGATATTTTTCAGCTAATTCTATTTGTTCTCCAATAAATTTAAAGCCCGTCAGCGTATTTCTCGTTTCTACCAAGTACTTTGCGGCCATTTTTGCACCCAATTCTGAAGTGACAATTGTTTTTGCCAAAAAATATGAAGCCATATCTTCTTGCACGCTTTTTTTGCGTAACAAATAATCGAGCATTAGCACACCTATTTGATTTCCGTTTAAATATATCGGTTCATCATTTTTTAAAATCACCGCACCCAAACGATCAGCATCTGGATCCGTCGCTAAAACCAAGTCAGCTTTTTGTTTTCGCGCAAGATCAAGAGCCAAGTCGAACGCCTCCACTTCTTCGGGATTGGGTGATCGAACTGTTGAGAAATCAGGATCATTTACAATTTGTTCAGGAACTGCAATGAAATCCATAAATCCGAACTGAGTCAATGCTTTTTGAATCAAATTCATTCCTGTTCCATGCAGTGGACTATAAACAATTCGTAACTGGGCTCCGTATTCTCTTACAAATGTTTGATCTTGAATCACTGTCTGTAGTTGCTTGATATAAGCTTTATCTGCTTCCACAGAAAACAGACAAACTTTTCCAGTATCCAAATATTTTTGTAATGGTTTTGCACTGATTTCCAATTCATTCGTGATCGATGCCAGAATGTCCATCAACTGGGCGGCAGTCTCTAATGTTATTTGACCTCCATCCTGTCCATAGACTTTGAATCCATTGTATTCTTTTGGATTATGACTAGCAGTGATCATCACGCCAGAAAAAGCTTGATACTCTCGTACTAAAAATGATAATTCCGGTGTCGGACGTAATTTATCTGATAAATATACTCTTATATCCTTTGAAGCTAAAATACGAGCTGTCCATTCAGCAAACAACTGTGCTTGATGTCTGTTGTCATACGAAATCACAACCCCTTGTGCCATAGCTTCTAAACCCTGATTCTTTATATAGAGTGCCAAGCCCAATGCAACTCGTTTGATCGTATAAACATTCATTCGATTAATGCCCGCGCCAAGCTCTCCTCGCATTCCACCAGTTCCAAATTCAAGGTATCGATAAAACTGATCTTGTAATGTTTCCTCTCGATCATTCGACAGTCTTTTTTTTAACGCTTGATCCAATTCAGCAAAAGAACGCCATTCCTCCAATTTTTCTTTCCAGTTCATTTTCTACCCTTCTTTAACTTGTTTTAGAATCTCACTAATGGACATCGTACAGCCAGCCATAGAAGTATCCGCTACACCGTAGTACATGGTCAGCCGATCTCCATCGACCAATCCTCCACAGCCAAAAACAACATCTCCAAAAAAGCCATTTTTTTCGTATTCTTCTTCAGGTTCCATAATTGGGTGCTCGCTTCTAGCAATCAATTTTGACGGATCATCTAAATCTAGCAATGCTGCCCCCATACAATAGCGATTCTCTGGAGTAGCTCCATGATAAATAACTAACCAGCCTTCCTGTGTTTTGATAGGAACAAGGCCGCCGCCTACACGTCCGCTATCCCATTTACTTGGTCGAATACCAATCAGATGTTTATGATTTCCCCAGCTTTGTAAGTCAGGAGAAGATGCAATCCAAATATCGTAGTTCCCGATACTTTTCAATGATGGTCTGTGTAAAGCATAGTACTGCTCATTTATTTTCTCCGGAAAAATTAGGACATCTTTATTCTCTGGTGCAAATATATTTCCCATATCTTTGAAGATTTTAAAATCCTTCGTGCTCACTAATGAGTCACAAACACCTACGGGAGATACTGAACTAAAGTTGATGTAGTACGTATCTTCTATCTGAGTACAGCGTGCATCCTCAATACCAAATATTTGATACTTGTTATTAGGATATAGCAACGCCTCATCATCTACGGTAAAACGATGTCCGTCTTTACTTCTAGCAACTCGTATATATGAGAGAGAAGTCAAGTAAATAAAACTATCCAGTTTGTCTTTCAAACGTATCATACGTGGATCTTCAAAATCGTATCGTTCATCATTTTTATCAAACTCAACGATTTCCAATTCATTGGTCTCTAAATCAATCACAGGGGCTTTGACTATGTTTCTCTGTCTAGAGATAGGTCGTTCCGCTACACGTAAAAAAAGCAAGACCTCATCTTTATACTGAGCAACACCTGCATTAAAAGCTCCAATCACTTCATGATCTTCATGTAAAGGAGGAACATCTAACGGACATACCAAAGGATTTTCTAAAAAGCGTTCAATCTTCATATGCATTAACCTCTACTTAAATGGATTTTTGATTATAATTTTTTGGGCACCGGCATCACTGATACCAGCGTATAGTGTTGCTGTGTTTTCAGAAAGTACCAGACCTCCACTTAATACAACATCAGTTAAATCAGGTCGCTTAGATGGACCTTCTCTGAAATCCATACGTTCAGCAATGATTTTAGGAACCAGCATCTCTCCTTTTAGCAGATCTAGCTCAAAACTCATTGCATAATAGTGGCGATCACCATTTTCATCAAAATTGGCAATATGTCCGAGAACAAAGACTTGCTCTTCCAACAAATGAATTTCGTTTCCACCGCCCCATTCATCATCTATAAACTGATTCTTTAACAGTGGTGCATTTTCGATCGCAGGAATCGTCAAATCGTCTAAACGATCAATGATGCAATAGCCTATTTTTCCGCGTCCACCTTTTGTGCCTTGGGGCCGAGTCAATACGAGAATCCGATTATCTGCCAATTGTTTCAATCGCAAATCCTTCATTCCTAACGGTCCTTCAAAAATTCTTGTTGCATCATTTATTCCTTCCACACAATAAAAAACTGTGCGCCAGTTTGTTTTTTGTTCATCAAAAAAAACTTCTACACCGCCTAAAATCACCTTTTCATCAACTACCATGTAAAACGGATCCTGCAAGTTAAGCTCCAAACTATTTTCAATTACATACCAATGATTTGACTCTTTTTCTGAGAATAAACGGATCGTTGAAACTTCGCTGTCTCTAGCCTCGACTCTGCCAGCAATAACGATCGCATCTCCCAACTTGAAGGGGGCAGTGATGTTGTACACATCCAGTCCATCGACACCTACAAATGTTAATGTTTTCGCTGGTCCGATCGCAGGAGATTCATGGTATTCTTCTAATAACTTTTTTGTATAGATCACGCTTACACCATCCTGTTCAATAAATATTTTCTAATCACTTGATCAATTAATAATTTTTTTATTTTAATGTGAATTGCATACCATCCTGGAATTGTTTTGAGAAAATCAGAAACAAGACGATCAGTGGCAGCGTCAGTAATACAGAAGCCGCATACATAGGACCCGGATAGGTTCCATATGGTCCAAACATTTGAGAAATCAATACATTAAGTGTTGTAGTAGCATCACTTTTTGAAACAATCATATCCCACAAAAGATTGGTCCAGCGATCAGTATACAAAAACAAAAAGATGACTGTCGTGATAGATTTCGACATCGGTAAAACAATTCTGAAAAGAATATTCATTTCAGTAGCTCCATCCAGTTTCGCTGCCTCGATCAACGTGTCAGGAATTGCTTTAAAAAAATTGGTATACATAAATATCGCCCATAAACTGATGGCAGTCGGGATAATCATCCCTGCATAAGAGTCCAGCAAACCAACATTGGTAATCATCAAAAATTGAGGTATCAATAAAATGATCGCCGGGAAAAACATTTGAAACAAAATAAAGTTATTAACGATTTTTTTGCCTTTAAAATCGATTTTCGCTAACGCATAACCTACCATTAGTGCGAACAGCATCATTAATATTGTCGCAACCGTTGCAACGATGATTGTATTAAAAAAAGCACCTAGCCAAGGAGCATTCGCTGATGTCGAAGCATCCCCAAAAAGCCATGTCCATGAGCGCAAGCTAAAGTTGCTTGGAATCAATTTTCGATCCACTTGATCCCAAGAAGCAAAAGAATGCAACACTAAATAAATGAATGGAAAGGTCATGATCAACATGACCATTGTCGTGACAACATACAGAAATACTGTTTTTGGTTTCGATTTTTTAAGTCCACCCATTTTTTTCACCCCACATTTCTAACAGTTTGCGTATCAAGCCAATCGAAGCGAAGGTAACGACTGAAGCCAGTAAAGCGACAGAAGAAGCATACCCAGATTTAAGCCCCACAAAAGCTTGATTATAAATTTCCATTTGCCAAGTATTCGTTGCAAAATTAGGACCTCCACCGGTCAACTGATAGACCTCCGTAAAGATTCCAAAACTAACGCCTACAGCTAAAACCGTAACGGTAAAAAATGCTGGATACAACATTGGAAAAGTAATTTTCCAAAATCGAGTCCATGCTGAAGCTCCATCAATTGCCGCAGCTTCATATACTTCTCGATTGATGTTCGCCAAGCCAGAGATCAAAATCAATCCATAATACCCTGACATTTTCCATGCGATCATCAAAGATACAATAAAAATTGCTGTGTAAGGATTTCCAAGCCAGTCAATGTCCAAATTGAATCTACTTCGCAGAAAAATATTGAGAGGTCCGTTGTAAGACAATAACCCTTTTACAATCAATGAAGTCACAACTCCACTTGAAAGATATGGAAGAAAAAAAGCAACCATATACAATCCTTTGAACTTAGGCAAGCTATTGACCAACAACGCAATAATCATCGACATAACTAATGCCATAGGAACAAAAACTAGCAGAAATTTGTAGGTTACTATAAAGGCTGACTGGATAGCCGGACTTTTTACAGCTGTAATAAAGTTTTTGAACCCAATAAAATTGATTGTTGGTGAAATCATATTCCAATCAGTCATGGCTAACCAGAACGACCACAATAACGGCAACAAAAAGAAAATCAGTGTAAAGATAATGTATGGGCTGGTAAATAACCAGCCCAAGATATTATTTTTTTCTTCATTCTTGCAGCACCCCTTCAATTGCTGCCTTAGCATCCTTCACTGCATCATTAGCTGTTTTTTCACCTCTAACAGCAGGAACCCAAGCACTTTCACCAAATACTTGCTGAATGTCATTGTATTTTTCATTATCCATTGCAGGTACTGCATACGGAACATTTTCTGCATAAACTTTCATCGCTGGATTTTCTTCAAAGTAATCTGTGAATGCAGCATTCTCAGTAGCATCATCACGAGCAGGGATCAAAGAAGTTACTTCCAACCACTTCATGTCATTTTCTTCATTGCTGTAAACGAATTCTAAAAATTTCATTGCTGCAGCTTGTTCTTCTTCGGTAGCTTGTGCATACATTACAATCCCTTTCGCATCCGCATAAGTAGAGATATTCTCCTCGTCTTTCAATGCATCCGGTACAGCAGGTGTAGTCACTGTATAATTTTTACCAAACTCTAATTCAGGATACTTTTCTTCCCAGTTAGGGAATGTCCACGGGCCTAAATCAGCCATGATACTATCACCATTTTCAAAAGGATCAGTTGCTTCACCAGTACGTAGCACCTTCTCTTGAGATAAGGAATTCATCAAATCAAAGACTTCTTCCAAGGCTGTTTCATCAGCAACAAACTGATTATTTTCTACAAAGTTTGTCCCATTACTTGCTGCGTTGTATAGTGGGAAGAAATCGAACCAACGCATCCATGCTGTGGGATCTGCCAAATCTTTTTTAGCCCACAATGCTTTATCCGTCTCTTTTACTTTTTCAACAACTGCTAATACTTCCGAATAAGTTTTAGGAGCTTCCTCAAAACCGAGCTCTTCCAAGATGTCTAAACGCCATGCAAATAAAATAGGATTGGAATACGCCGGTAAAACGTACTGATTGTCATCAGAGAACTTCCAGCTTCCGATTGTTTGTGTCATCTTACGATTTTCAACGATCGTCTCAAAATTGTCTTGTTCATTCAAAGGTAAGATGGCTTGACTTTCTGCAAGCTGAGCGGCAAAACTTCTGTTGATATTTTCAGATAAAAGTAGGTGCTGTTTTGGACGCAATCGCACTTTGGATTGTTGCCTCCGAAGATGGACTCTCTTTCATTTGACTAACTTCTACTACGATACCTTCATTTTCTTTTTCAAATTCTGTGGCCATCTCCTCCCAATACTTTACCTGAGTAGGATTCGGGGCAGCCCAAAAAGTAACTTTTATTTCTCCATCATTTGTCCCAGAACTATCATTTCCTGAATTTCCACAAGCTGACATTGCTACAACACCCATCAGCAATGCAGATAAACCAATAATCATTTTTTTCGCTTTCATAATGAAGCCTCCTATAAAATATTGTTAGCGTTTTCTCGATTGCATGTTGATAATATCATTCGTAACTTAAAATGTCAACATTATGTAATTATAATTACAAACATTACAAAACTTACATATTTTACGAAAGTATGGTATAATAATGCGTAAAATGAGAATAAGCAGGTGATCATATGAAAAAAACATCTATGCAAGATATAGCTGATGCTTTAGGAATATCTCGCAATTCAGTTTCTCAAGCACTTAGAGGAAAATCTGGAGTGAGTAAATCTACTCAGATATCTGTGAAAAAAAAGGCTGACGAATTAGGTTATCAATACAATGAACATACCTTACAAAATGACAAGAAAAAAATCTTACTAATCGCAACAGAATTTGCTTTTTCACAACTGAGTTTCTTTGGTGAGATTATCAAAAGTATGGAGAATGTCTGCAAAACAGCAGGACATAACTTACAAAATTTTGTCCTTACAAGCGAGATTCTATTAAACCAAAAGCTACCTAAAGATTTAAATAGCTTTGACGGTATTATTATTTTGTCTCACAGTTCGAATAGTTACATAAAAAAAATCATAGATTCTCATTTACCAGTTATACTTGTAGATCATCATGATCCCTCTTTGCTAGCAGATGCTATTCTTTCAAAAAATACTGACGGTGCGTTTCAAGCTGTGTCTTTACTAGCTGATCACGGACACAAAAGAATTGGTTTTATCGGTGATATCGATTTTTCTCCCAGCTATCTAGAACGCTATAGAGGGTATCAGCGTGCCTTTAAAGAATTCAACTTTACTCATGAAGAAGATATCGAACTTATACAGATAGAAGAAACTCAAGGAGCCTTGTTCACAAAGTTAAAAAAAATTCAGCATATGCCTGATGCTTGGTTCTGTGTCAACTCAGGACTAGCTTTTATGTTGAACAACTATCTACAGACAGCAGGATATACGATTCCTGATGACATTGGTATCATCTGTTTTGATGACACGGAATTTACACGCATGGCTGTTCCTCAAATCACTAATGTAGCAACCAATCTTCAATATATGGGACAATTAGTGATAAAAGTTTTACTGGAAAGAATTGCTGATCCCACAGCGCCATTCACCCATCATCAAATTGTTCCACAATTAAATGTTCGAGAGTCTATCAAAATAAACTAAAAAAAAATGTGAGAATTTTGTTATTTTCTCACACTTTTTTTACTTAGTATTTTTCTTCAAAATATTTGCTGATAATCTCATCCCGATGTTTGATATATTCCTCCCGCTCGTCCGTTGGATGAACACGATTGGAAAGAAAAATAAAAGCTTGATTTTTTCGAGGATCCATCAATAAAAACGTTCCCGTGTAACCAGTATGGAACAGCATTCTTTCTTTTAGATCCCAACCTAACGATCGCTGATCTTTCCCTGAGGGTGTTTGATCCTGTAGCAGCCAGTCAATCGTTTCAGCCTTTAAATAGCTGGCATCAAAATACGTTTTTACAAAGCGGTGGATATCATTCAATGACGTGAATAGTCCTGCATTCCCTGCATGTTTACCTAAAACACGCGCTTTCGGATCATGGGTCTCACCTTTCATAATCTGTCCGTTTATTCGCTGAGTTGGCACGATTTGTTCATGAATGACCGGTGGAAACTGACTTTCTGTCATCCCAATCGGTAGCAAGACTTCTTTTTGAAAAATTTCAGTTGCAGGCATCTGATAGAGTTCTTCTAGCATAAATCCCAGTAGGATCGTTCCTGCATCGGTATACAAAACTTTTTTACCTAGGGAATCCCCTGGTTGTAATGTCAGATACGCCTGTCGCAATTCTTCAGCAGATAGCTGATCGCGGTTTTCGATCCACGTTTGTATATCAGAAGTATGCGTCAACAGATGACGCAAGGTGATCTGCTGATTTTGAAAGGCCGGCAAATACCTTTGTAAAGGAGCATCCATTTCCAGTTCCCCTTGCTCCCACAGGCGCAAAACTACGCTAGCTGTACAGATCACTTTAGTCAAGGAAGCAACATCAAAAAGATGCTGTTGAGTCATTTTTTCTTTTTGCGGCAGTGTTGCTGCATATCCTAAGACTTGTGTTTCCTGTTTGTCTGCTTCTATAAACTGATAAATGACACCAGAAAAAATAGCTTCTTTTAATTTACTTTGAATCATTTTTTGTGTTTTAGAATACATTTCCGCCTCTTTCTCCTAGGTATTCCCTCGGTAAATAATCTGATTTTCTTTTGAAATTTTTCGAGATTCTCTTCTCTCTTTTACTCTATTTTACCAAAATTCCTGTTCATTCTGTATATTTGATGGGAAAATAAGGCTATCAAATATACAGGAGTTGACGAAAATGGAACCAAACATTCTAAGTATCAAATACGCTCTGGTCAGCTTCGTAGTCCTGTTCTTTGCTACGATGGTGATCATTGGCTTCTCCTCCGACTTTTCCACTGCCTTAGAGCAGTCTCGAAGCGAACAGTTCCTTCTTTTAGGTGAAACTGCTTGGAAGATCCTGCGTTTCTCACTTCCTCCGTTAATTATCATTGGCGCAGTCTTTTATTTTTATATTTTTCCTAGTCAAAGTAGAGCGTAAAGCAAAAACTATCCATCCGCAACCAGATGGATAGTTTTTTATAGTCTAAACAAATTCTTGTCTAAATGGCTGTTCGTTGTCTGCCCGGTAGATGCTAGCCTTTCCGATGGAATTGAATAGCTCCATTTTTTTCTTCACAACTTTTTTCGCTTCATCGATACATTCTGGATAAATAGCATTCGAATCCCATAATTCAGTACTCGCCAGTATTTCACGACATTTTTTATAAAATGCATATTTGTAATCAGAAGAAATATTGACCTTTTGAATACCGATCGCTACTGCTCGAGCAATTTCTTCATCAGGATTTGCAGAACCGCCATGCAATACTAGAGGAATATCCACTTTTTCCTTGATTTGTTCTAAAACATCCATTTTCAGTTCTGGTTTAACATCTTTTGGATAGATGCCATGTGCTGTTCCAATGGCTACAGCCAATGTATCGATACCGGTTTTTGCTACGAATTCTTCTGCATCTTCAGGTTTCGTATAAATCACCTCAGAAACGCCACCTTCGATCGTTGTACCCGTGTTACCAATCGTTCCTAGCTCTCCTTCAACAGAGATGCCGATTTTTTTACATACATCGACCACTTCTTTGGTAACTGCGATGTTTTCTTCAAAAGGTAAAAGAGAACCATCGATCATCACGGAAGTAAAACCACAGTGGATCGCACGCATGATACTTGCCAGACTATCTCCATGATCCATGTGAATAACAAAAGGAACACTGCTATTTTTAGCACGAGATACCGCATACTGGAAGAACTCATCTTTGACAAAATCTAATTCTGTTGGATGAACGGCAATAATTGCCGGTGAGTCGTTCTCTTCTGCAGCTTCAACAACCACTCGTAAAAAATTACTATCCGCTACGTTAAATGCTCCTACAGCAAATTTATTTTCTTTCGCAATCTCTAACATCTGGCTCATATTAATCAACATAGTATTATTCTCCAATCTTTTTTTATAATGCTTTATTTTCGGAACCTGCAATTTTGATGTATTTCTTGACGACTTCTTTTCCAGCTGCGATCGTTGCATGAATCAGCTCAGGATAGCCGATTGCAGCCTCTGCATCCAGTCGACTTTGGATCTCCGATAATTGGGCTTTCATGAAATCCGACCCCACATTGATCTTGTTGATCCCCAGTGCCACTGAACGACGAATATTTTCTTCCCCTGCGCCTGAACCACCATGTAGAACCAAGGGCAAGTTCGTTGCCGCTTTGATTTTTTCTACAATATCAAAACGAAACTCAGGTACATACCCTTCTGGATAATCTCCATGAGACGATCCGTATGAGAGCGCCAAACAGTCCACTCCAGTTTCCTGAATAAAGCGGATCGCTTGATCCGGATCCGTATACATCTCCTCCTTCGTCCATTGATCGCCGGCCACAGCACCTAAATCACCGACTTCTGCTTCTACACTCGCGTTGAATTGCTGAGCAAAAACCACCAATTCTCTAGTGATACGAATGTTTTCTTCCAATGGATACATGGAGGCATCCATCATGACACTTGAAAATCCTTCATGCAGACATTGTTTGACAAAGGCTACATCTTGTCCATGATCCAGATTGATCGCTACATCTATTTTGGCATTGTTAGCCATCCGAATAATGGGCTTGGTTAAGTAACGATGATCCAAATGCATTTTCAGGTGATCCTGCAGCAAATCGACAATAATCGGTGAATGCAGCTCTTCTGCAGCTCCTATAGCTGCCTTGGCGGTCTCCAAGTTAAAACAGTTGATCGCTAAAACGGCATACTTCTCTTTGTTCGCTTTAGCCAGCATTTCTTTCATAGAAACGTACATAATAACCTCCTAAGAAATTTTGATTGAAGAAAAGTCTACTTCCTCTTCCTCGACATCTTCGACTACCTCTACTGGTTCTTTCTTCAAAATAAACAACAGGATACCCGTAATTGCTGAGCCAATCAGTAAAGCAATCGTGAATTTCAATGGGTCAGTCATTGCTGGGATAATAAAGACGCCACCGGAAGGAACTGGTGAGCCCACGCCCCAACTCATACTTAAACCACCACCAATTGCTGCACCGATCGTACAAGAAGCAATCACACGTAACGGATCGACTGCAGCGATCGGAATAACCCCTTCTGTGATCATTGCTAACCCCATTGGGAAAGCAATTTTGATATTGTCTTCTTCTCCCTGTGAGAATTTTGGTTTTTTGAAGACCTTAGACAAGATCCACGCAAAGGTCACACCAAAAGGCGGAACCATCGATGCTAAAATCTTCACTGCTTCAGGTTCCTGGATTCCTTCCAACAGCATGCCGTCTGCAAAGAGAGAGGCTACTTTATTGATCGGACCACCAAAGTCAAAGGCCGCCATACCACCAACGATCGAACCGAATAGAAACTTCCCTGAACCTTGCAAATTAGTTAAGAATTCAGTCAACGCATTGGTCGCCCAAACAATCGGAACTCCGATGACAAAATACATGGCCAAGCCAACGATAACTGTCGAAGCAACCGGTACGATCATCATCGGCATCAATCCTTGCGCCCACTTCGGAACTTTAAGATTTTTTACTAGGAATAGAACAAAGAAACCAACAATATACCCCCCTAACATTCCGCCCAAGAAACCTGCACCAATGGAATTAGCGATCAATCCCATAAATAAACCTGGTCCAATTCCTGGTCTGTCTGCAATTGAGTAAGCAATCGCAGCAGAAATCACTGGTGCTAACAGTCCCATACCCAGTACACCTAGCGATACAAGTGCATCAGACAAAGAATAATTAGTGGAATAATCGCTAATTACTTGTCCGCCGGTCAGATTTCCAATGGCAATCAGCAACCCAGCTGTGACTACAACTGGCAGCATGTAAGAAATAGCTGTTAGAGCATGTTTTTTTATTTCTAATTTGCGTAACATAAACCCATCTCCTTTATAATTGTTCTTCTATTTTGTTGATCAACCCTTTAGGTGCCTTGATGACTAAACTTGTTGGAACTTCTACTACTTTCTTCCCTTTGAAACGATCTTTTCCTCCTACTTTGATATCTGCTGCAATGATGACTACATCTGCGGTATCGATATCTGCTTGTGTTAATTCATCCTCTGTACCAATGGTACCTTGTGTTTCGATATGAACTTCGTGCCCTAGTGCTCGGGCAGCCTTGATCAGCTTTTCCTTTGCAATATACGTGTGTGCGATTCCTGATGTACATGCGGCAATTCCAACGATTTTCATGATACTTCCCCCTTTTATTCCGGTTTTTTAGACAATAAATCAATCATCTCTTTTTTGGTTGTTGCCTGATGCAGATCTTCAATAAAAGTTTCATCTGCCAGCAGCATCGCTACTTTTTGCAACAATTTGATGTGTAGTGTGTTAGCTTCTAGATTTCGAACAGCAAACAGAATAATCACGTTGACCGGTTCGTCATCCAGCGACTCCCATTCAATCGGTACCAATGTTTTTCCGACAACCAAAGACGTCTTCACGACACAGTCTGATTTCCCGTGAGGAATAGCAATTCCTTGCCCTAAGCCTGTCATTCCCTCCTTTTCTCGATCAAATACATCCTCTGAAAAACCATCAATATCTGTGATCAAATCATTTTGATAAAGTAGCTTCGTCAGCTCAATGATCACTTCTTCCTTTGTCGTTGCTTTCAATTCTAAATTCACCAAATCTTCCGTGATGACATCAGCTATACTGAAGTTTTCTGTTAAATGTTGCTCCATTACCCATTCCTCCTAAAAGTTTCTTCGTTCTTTCCTCATCTTGTTTTGTAAAAACAGAATTAACTAAAATCGTTGGTATTGTTGTTTGATGTGTAAAGTGAATCGTGGTCAAAATCAAATCGATGTCCTCGTATTTGTCTAAATTTTTACTGAATTTTTTAGATGAAAGAACGTCCACGATCTCAATATCTGGAAAAGCCTTTCGAACTTTCACTTTCAACAGCTCTGAAGTTCCGACACCACTGCTACACATGATCAATATTCGTTTTTTTCTTTTTTGCATCTCTTTGTAACGGACAAAGTACAGAACTAAAAAACCAATTTCATCTTCACTGATTGTTGATAAATAAAATTTCTTTTCTGCTTTTCTGGCCACTTGCATCACGTATTGATACATCGTTTGATACTCCAGGCGAATATCTTTCAACAATTCGTTTTTGATAACGATGTCATTTTTCAAGCGATACAACAAAGGGGCAATGTGACTGATTAAATCTTCCTGATACTCTGTGGTATGGATAGAAGCGCCTGTGAGTTTGGTCAATTCTTCCATGAAGTAAGAAGTCAGTTCGATTGCTTCTTTTTCTTTGTTTATGATATGAGTGTCGTTATTTTCCAAACGGGAAGATATCAAATACTGAAATAAGAAAAACGATTCGATTTCGGCTAGTTCATATCCCAGATACCCAGACATTCTCTGAATAACTTCTTTTGAAACTCTATAGATTGAAGGATATTTTTTTATCAGCTCCTCTTCATCGCTGTCTAAACGGTTATCTATTTTTTCAGAGATCTCTCCCTCGCGACTGCGTTTCAGTAAAATATACAGATGAGAGAAGATATTGATGTTGTAGGGATAACTAATACTCGTTCTTAATTTCTTTTCGATAAATTCCAACAGAAACGTAATGTAATCAATATCGTAGGCATTGACATTTTTCGAATCTGCCAAGAATGTTTCATCTATTAGATTCTCCTGACCAATCAAATGATTGACCGCTTTGCGAATATTTTTTTCTTCACCTACTATCGAAAGTCTACGATCCTTCTTCTCTAATTTCAGCTGATACTTCTTCAGAAATACATGCATTTTTTTTGTGTCTTGGATAATCACTGTATCTGTAACAAAATAAGGTTCAAACAGATCCATGATTCTTACTTTATTCGGAGATTTAAAAAGCAGCGTCAGCATGATATTGTTGCGTCGATTAAAAGCTTCATCCATTCGTTCCCCAGTACCTTCGTGACTTTCCTTCAAATACTTCTCATAATCCAAACGAAAACCTCTGCCTACCTCAGAAATGATGATGTCTCCGCTAGAAGACTCTTCATTGATTCTTTTGATAGTTCTATAGATTGTTTTAGTAGAGACATGAGCAAAACTTGCAAGCTCTTGTGCGGTCAGAGTCATGTCATTTTTTATCAATAGTTCTAATAAATGATTTTCTCTCTTGCTTAGCTGCATATCATCAACTCCTTGTACATACTATAGCGCGTTTTTGTAAGCGCAATCTTTTTAATGTGTCCACAACAATGGACATTTCCTTCACAGCTCTAAACAATCTTTGCATCCCGTCCGCTGGCCATCATTCTCCCCTCCTTGCCCTTGATAATTTTTCCTTTCACGATGCCTCTTCCATCATACTTAAAAATATTAAAGAAAAAAGAAATCCACTTTAAATTACAAGCAGATTTCTTTCAACGTATCTATTCAATATATAAAAATAGCACCTCCATTCTATTGATAGAGGTGCTATATTCTTACTTTTTAATAACAAACCACCATTCAACACCAACGACATCGTAGACAGTCAAAAGCGATTTTTTCTTATCTATAAAGAATTCTAGCTCTGTTGATATCAGCTGCTTCTCTAAAGAAAGTAAATCCTCTGGAGAGACAAAGAACTTTAAGATCTCCAGACCAATCACTTCATGACTAGCTATATTGATCACGTCACTACTTTCTTCTGTCACTGAGATCTGGAATTTTTGTTCGTCTAACTGATAGTCCGCCTCTGAATTCTTACGCAAACCTAAAAGATCAGCCAGAAATTCTCCTTCTTTCTGGGCATCGTTCGCGTTTACATGAACTTTATTGAAGTGCGTTTCTTTAGAAAGTTTCGTCACTTTTCCTGTGGCAGCAGTAGACAGTTCTTCCTCACTGTTGATCTTCTCTGTTTGAACAGCATCGATCTCCAACTGATTTCCCTCAGGATCTTTTAAAACAAGTTTCACAAAGTCACTTGAAAAAACAACT
Source organism: Enterococcus olivae (assembly GCF_053760925.1). Classification (NCBI taxonomy): domain Bacteria; kingdom Bacillati; phylum Bacillota; class Bacilli; order Lactobacillales; family Enterococcaceae; genus Enterococcus; species Enterococcus olivae. Next base: position 98,283 of record NZ_JBSMVT010000007.1, on the reverse strand, counting down.
TCTGTCAACGGGTAGTCTTGCTTTTTCAAACGGGCATAGATGTCTGCTAATTCAGTAGTCGTTGGTACATTCAAGGCAAAAGACCGCAACTTTTTCACTTGACCAAAGTGATCATCGGCACGTGGGCTTTCTTCCAGCCAGAGCAATTCACTATTGGACTCGGCAGTCCCCATGATCGCCAGCGCATTTTCTTCCCCTTTTAACTCAAATCCTATGAGATCACGATAAAATGCGATCATCTTATCCCGATCCTTCACTCGTATGGCTATCGTTGCTAACTCGACGGTATCACCTAACTTAAAACCTGACATTTTTCACTGCCTCCTTGATTTCCCTTAAATTATTGTACTGATAAAAAAACATTCGTGCAAGAACATTTCCGAATAATTTTCACAATTTTGCCAGTATTTGATTCCAAATTTCTAACAGCTATTTCTTCGATCACCTGATCCTCATTAATCATTGTTAAAAACCTGCATTCGTACAGAGATTCGGTTGTAAGAATGGCTGCTTTTTGTCTGTCAGTCTCTTTTGAATCAATGGATCACCTATATTCTATGCAACGATCAGCTTCAAGCTGTTTTCTTTTAGTATAGAAGAAAGAAATCGTTTTAACAAGTCATGTCTGAAAGAACTTCTCTTTCTGGATACAGAAGAATTTTTATGACACATAAAAACAAAGAATATGGTAAAGTAGGAATAAGAAGAAGAGGAGGCGTTGTTTATGGACAATTGTATTTTTTGTAAAATTATCGATCAAGAGATTCCCAGTCACAAAGTCTATGAAGATGAAAAGGTTTATGCATTCCTAGACATTTCGCAGGTGACAAAAGGACATACTTTGGTCATTCCTAAAAAGCATGTTTCAGATGTATTTGAATACGATGAAGACTTAGCTGCAGAGGTTTTTACTCGTATTCCTAAGATCGCCCGAGCACTGGAAGCAGCTTTTCCAGAAATGCAAGGATTAAATATTCTAAACAACAATAAAGAAATGGCTTATCAAACCGTCTTTCATTCTCATGTTCATCTATTGCCTAGATACAGTAAAGAAGATGATTTTTCGATTCATTTTGGTCATCACATGGAAGACTATACAGCCGATCAATTAGCAGAAATCGCCAAACAAATAGAGATGCAGGTGAAAAAATAATGAAAAACTTTATCAAAGGTCTTGTTTTCGGTGCAGCAGTTGGTGGTGCCGGTGGCTTGCTGATGGCTCCTCGAAGCGGAAAAGAAACACAGATAATGGTAGAAAACTATTTAGATGATACCGCAGATGCTACTAAAGAATTCAACGAAAGTCTGCAAAATTTCCGTAAAGCTGTGGAACAAACCCAGCATACGATCGAAGAAACCGTTCCTTTTGTCAAAACATCTTTGCAAAAAGACATTGCTGCCTTTACATTTCAAGCAGAACCACGTATTGCACGAATCAACGAGCAAGTAGAGCAACTCCAAGATCATATCGCAACTCTGCCTGTCCAGTCTAAATAAGAAATCATTAAAAAATAGACGATTCTATGAATTTTGTTGGAAAGATTTCTTCAAGTCTTTCCAATCTAAAAAAGAGTATGGTATAGTTAGAGCTGTGAAAATTTTAGAAAACGAATAATAGGAGTGCTTGACAAAATGAAGAAAAAATTACTTTTAGCAGTCATTGGCGCTATGAGCGTCTTTACATTAGCTGCTTGTTCAGGAAATAGCAATACAGAGATTGCTACGATGAAAGGCGCAAAGCTGACTGTTGCTGATTTTTATGAAAAAGCAAAAACTGATCAAAACAGCCAAGAAATCGTGTTTGATATGATCTTGTCAGAAATCTTTGTAGGTAAGTATGGCGATCAAGTAACTGATGAAGCAGTTGAAGAAGAAATCAATACAATTTTCGGTGACACCTTTGAAGAACAGTTGGCCGCATCAAACTTGACTCGTAAAGATGTTGAGAGCAGCATCAGAGAAAGACTAGCCTTTGAAGAAGGCTTGAAATCTCACGTTGAATTGACAGATGATGACCTAAAAACTGCTTGGGAAGCTTTCCATCCGGAAGTTGAAGCACAACTGATCTCTGTTGCGACTGAAGAAGAAGCTGCAGAAGTAGTAGACGAAGCTAACGAAGACGGTGCTGATTTCGGCGCGATCGCAGAAGAAAAATCAATCGATCCTTCCAGCCAAGAACAAGGCAACGTGACCTTTGATTCAGCAAATACAGAAATCCCAGAGGAAGTCAAAGCCGCTGCATGGGACTTAGCAGACGGTGAAATCTCTGATCCGATCGCTGTAGATTCTGTTTACGGCACAAGCTACTATGTTGTAAAAATGGTCAAAAACCAAGACAAAGGCAACGACATGTCCCAATTTGAAGACCAAATCAAAGAAATCGCGACAGATACAAAACTGAACGATACTGAATTCACAACTAAAGTGATTGGTGAAGAACTAACGGAAGCAAACGTAAAAATCAAGGACGACGCCTTTGCGGATATCCTTTCAGGTTTCATTACAAACGATGATGCTGCAACTGAAAATTCAGAACCAGTAGATACTACTGAAGACAGCGAATAATCGCGACACTAAAAGCCAGTCAGCTTGACTGGCTTTTTCTTTGTTTAAATTTCTTTGGGAACATAAAAACTGCGATTGTCCAGACCGAAAATCCGATCGGTGTATTCACCGGGAGTCGTTTGACGGATAGAGGTCAACATCATTTGCATCGAGGCGTCTAGATTGTCGATTTGATGCAATATTTCCGCCTCCATGATGCGTGGTCGTACAGGAGAACCATATTCTAACAAGCCGTGATGTGCCAGAACCATATGTCGTAACACTACCACATCTTCTGCCTGTTCATCGATTTTAAGTGCTAGACAGGCTTTGGTGATTTCTTCATCGACTAAGACCAAATGTCCGACCAGATTACCGACCAAGGTATATTCTGTTGACATCGGACCACTTAACTCGATCACTTTACCTAAATCATGCAGAATGATTCCTGCATATAGCAACGAAGCATTTAGCTCTGGATATTCTTTGACGATCGCTTTTCCTAAACGCAGCATCGTTGTCGTATGATAAGCCAAACCACTGGCAAAAGCATGGTGATTGCGTTTGGCTGCTGGATAATCAAAGAATTCCTTTTTATACTGATTCAGCAAATAACGGACGATCCGATTCCAGTGAGGATTAAGGATCTCAAAAAGAGTTTGACTGATTTCTTCTTCCATTTCTTCTTTTTTGATCGGCGCGCGCTCCATGTACAGACTTGGATCACCAGCTTCCTCTGTTTTCGCTAGGCGCAGCTGGATGATTTTTACCTGGGGATTCCCTTGGTAAACTTCTCGTTTTCCTGAAAGAAAAACAACTTTTCCAGCTTCAAATCGCTGGATTTCCTCATCTGAAGCATCCCAGAATTTTCCATCGATCGTACCTGAAGTATCCTGGAAGGTAAAGGCAATAAACTTTTTCCCATTTTTTGCCATTCGGACATCGGCATTTTTAATCAGTACAAACATTTGAAAGGCTTCATCTACTGCTAATTCTCGTAATTTTTTCATTTGGGTTCAACGTCTTCTCCTGTCAGAGAATCGTCTCTCACATCCTTTGCATGATTTCCACAACAGGTTGGTGGAGTCTTTGATAATAGCTTACCATTTCTTGGTCAGAAGACAAACAAATGACTTGATGTTTTTGACCAAATTCTGCAAACAATTTTGCCAGTTGCTCTTTGCGTTCACTGTCATAATGCAGCCAACCATCATCAATGATCACTGGACTGACTGCTTGTTCCTGTAAGGACAAGTAGGCAAAGCGGACCGCCATGATCAGCTGGTCTTTGGTTCCTGTTGACAAGGTATAGATATCCAGCAAAGTCTCTTGTGAAGTCACATGGAGAATCCCATCCAGCAAGCGGACAGCTTGATAACGACCCTTCGTCAGTGTTTTAAAATAATAAGAAGCACGTTGCAGTAGCTGTGGCAATTGCTGTTCTGAAAGTTCGGTCGCCAGATCACTAAGAAAAGCCGCTAGCACCTGATTAGTACTCCAGGTGATCGCCAACTCTTCGATCTCTGAGAGTAGCCGACTTTCTTCCTGATACAATTCATCCAAAACACCATCGATCTGTAACTGTTCGATTTGCAGCTGACTACGTTGTTTTTCTTCCGAGAGCTCAGAGATTCGCTGTTGCAGCGTTTCTTGTTGTTGTTCATTTTCAGCTAAACGTCCAGCCAACACTTCCCAACTGATACTTTCTGGAAAAACAGGTGTCAGCAGTTGAGTGAGTTCTACTTTTCGTTCTACTTGTTTTTGCTGTTGTTCCCACTGCTTGATCCAAGTTGGAACTTCTGTTGGATGAGACAAACCAAAGCGCTCCAATAGCTGACCAAAATGTTCAAACAGTTCGTCACGATTTTCTTTGCTTTTTTTCAACTGTTGCGCCAATAGTGTACTTGGCTGTTGTAAACGAGTCAGCTTGATTTCCTGCATTTCTGTTGTAAATCGACTGACTAAGGCTAATTTTTCTACGATGGCTTTATTCGATAACGGCAACCAATCTGCCAACAGCTCAAACTGCTGATCGATTGCTGCAATACTCTTTCTATTCACTGCTTCTTTCTGCTGAAGTTCTTGGAACGATGCCAGCTTTTGATGAAATTTTTCTGCTGCCAACTGATAGTCATGGATCATTTGGCGCCAAGAAAGATAGTCTGGATCATTGCCAAAGAATGGTTGCAGATAGTTGATCAACTGCTCTTTTTCCTGCTGTGTCCGCAGGACCTGTTCTGTTTCAGTAGCGATCTCTGCCTTTAGCTGATCCAGCTGCAGTGATTTTTCCTGCCACAGCATTTTGTTCTGTCCAGACGTTTTGCTCCCTGCAAAGAGAAACACTCCCGCACCGACTACTATTCCCGCCGATCCAAGCCCTAACAACCAGCCTTTAAGTGGCATTGGAAGCAAAAAGCTGACTAACAGCAAGAAGATACCCACGCCTGCAATAGACAGTCCGATCCCTGGTTTCAACTGCTTTCCTAATGCCGGAAGTTTCTTTTCTAATTGAAGAACTTCTGCTTCCAAAGGTTGGATCTTTTCTTCTAGCCACTGAATACGTGATTTTTGCTGAACTGACTGTTGCTCTAAGTCTTCTAGTTGATCCAGCAAGCGATAGATTTGCTTGTCTAAAACAGGTGGTGTTTCTCTTTGCCATCCCCAGTGTTTGGAAAGCTGAGTCAACTCCTGATCGGTCGCCTGCTGCTCTGCGAGTAATCGCTCTTGCTCGTCGATTAATCGAGCGATCGCTACCTCTTGGCGAAGAAGTGCCTGGATCGCTGCTTCCTGATCCAAATAAAAGAAATAACGATCGGTCTCTTGTCCTTGCTCCAAACGTGACAGTTCTTCCTCTTTTTTACGGATCTCTTCAGACAGCTGCTGGTACTCCTGATAAAACATCCGTAATTGTTGCTGTTCTTCGTCAGAAATGTCACTCTCTTTTAAAGTACGCAATTCTTGCCATTCTTCGTACAAGGACCAGTTGATTTTTTGCTGATTGAGCTGCTGTTGCTGTTGCTGCAGCTTTGAAAGCTGCTCTCTCAATTGCTTTTGCTGATCCAAAGATTTAGCGACTCGTTGGTAGGCTTGTTGCACGTCTTTTTCCTGTGTTTCTTTTTGTAAGATCGTTTCCTTCAATTGCTGCCATTCCTTCAGGCGTTGATTCAACGGCAATCGTTGTCCTCTCGGTTTGAACAGTTGTTGATTGTTTTTTTGATAGAACTGAATCTTAGCCATTAATTGCTTGCTACCACTGATCCCTAAAGAAATTAAGGCAGCGTGCAACTCCTTTTCCTGCAAACGGCTGACTTCAGACAATTGTTCTTGCTGAAATGTAAAAACATCCTGAAAGACATCCTGACTCAGCGGAGAAAGTAGTCGCATCAAAAATGCTTCGTCTCTTTCTTCCTCACCGACCCATACGCTGGCTTTTCCCCGATTCATTTGTCGAAACCGTTCGATCCGTACTTCTTCATAAGGTTCGATAGACAGCCATAGCTTCCCGCCATAAGCAGCTCCGTCCAAAGGTGTGTAATCACGTTTTCGCGCGCTCTTCTTGGGAAAACCAAACAACATGGCTTGGATAAACTGATACAAAGTTGACTTTCCTGCTTCATTGCTACCAAAGAACAGCTGATTGCCTACTAAAAAATCGAACTGCTGCTGACGATACTGACCAAAACCGGTAATTTCTGCTTTTATTAGTCTCATCGCTCTTCCTCGCTCCACCGAAATTCTTGTGTTAATGTTTCTTCTACTCTTTTAACTGTTTCTTTTTGTAGATTCTCTATTTGAATACTTCGCTTGATCAGTGGATGAGTCGTCATCTCTTCCACGATTTCCGTAAAAACGGTTGCTTCTTGATAGTTTTGTAAAAGCTGCTGGGCGACCTCTCTACCAGTGATTGTCAGCTTCTCTGCCTCAGGGGTCTCATAAAGCTCTATCTGATAAACAAGCTGCTGATAATTTTGACGCTGCAAATATTCGTTGAGATAGGCAATGATCTCCGGTTTTTCTTTTTCCGTGAGCCACTGATTGGGCAAATTCTCTGTATTGGTTAATAGTAATTTAACTAGCTGTGAATGAGACGTTTGAAAAGCCTGCATCATTTGTGTTAATGCTTCTTTTGCGGTTCGTACGCCTGCTAAGGAAAGTTTTTTCTCCACCCAATCGATCACTGCCACAGATCGGCTCTCCACTAAGGTTTGCGTCCCATTCCAGGTAACCAACTGGACGCCATGAATTTGCTCTTCCTTTTGAGTATGTCCTTGAGGTGCTCCCGGGTATAAAATCGGTGGTTGCTGCTTTAGCACTGTCGGCACATGGACATGACCTAGCGCCCAATAGTCATAGTTTTTTTGCTGCATCTCAGCAACTTTGAACGGCGCATAGTTCTCCCCATTACTGTCTCCATGGTACATGCCAATATGATAAGTAGCCTGTCGCGCCGGAAATTCCTTGACCATCGACTGTTTGATCCACGGGTGACGATAGCTGAAGCCGCTGATTGCATAAGAGACACCTGTTTGCGTCTCTCCTTGCAGAGTCCTTACTTGCTCCTCAGTAAATAACTGGACATTTTCAGGAAAATCAAACCAGTAACGCTCCTGCTCGTAAAAATCATGATTGCCAAAAATCAGGTAAACAGGAATCTTTTTTTCTTTCAGCCGGTTCATCTGTTGAAAAAACTGATGTTGCGTTTTAAGACTTGGTCGATTTTGATGAAACGTATCTCCCGCCAGCAACAAAAAATCCACTTGTTCTTCCAGTGCAAGAGAAACAATTTTTTCCAATACCTGTTCATTCGCTGAACGAAGCTCTTTTACCTTATTAGCAATTAAATGCAATCCTTCAAATGGTCGATCAAAATGCAGATCTGCACAATGGATAAATCGCAGCATACTCAAAATCCTCCTTTTACTTCCCTTCATTTTAACATTTTTTATTTCTATCGTCAGTAAAATACGAAAATTCGTTCGCCTTTTACTTTGGTGATCCCTCTTGTTTTTCTGTCTGGTGTTTACCTAGGTAATTCAAAAAAGAAAATATCCTCACTTTCAAAACACACAAGCTTTTTGATAGAATCTATGTTAAACTTTATATATTCAATACTTAGGTAAAACCGCAGTAATCACTAGGCAAAGGAGATTGGATTCAATGACAGAAGAAAACGGAAAAACACTCACTCAGTTAGCAAATGAACTTGGTGTGTCTCGAGACAAGGTCATCTACCGCTATAAAAAACTACCTGAAGACTATTATTTTAAAGAAAACAATACAATTTATATCAAAGAAGCTGGAGTTCAACAAATCATTGACGAGCTGGGAGATGATGTTACCGAGGGAACACCTCAGGAAGAAGTAGAACAGACAACCATTTCGATCAGTGACTATTTAATCGAACAACTCGCTAAAAAGGATGAACAGATCGAGCAATTACAGAAGCTGATCGACCAACAGCAACAGCTAAATGCTGAAGATAAAAAACTGATCAAAGAACTGCATCAATATTTCGCTTTGGAAGCACCAAAAGAAGCAGAAATAAAAAAATTAGAAGAACCCGAAACAACTATAACGGATGAAGAACAAGAAACCGAGGCTAGCGAGTCAGCTCAGCAAATCGCGAAGCTAGAGGAGCAAATCCAGAAGGCAGAACAACTAAATCAGGAAAAAGAACGCTTGGAGCAGGAACTTTCTGCTTTGAAACAAAAAAAATGGTATCAGTTCTGGAAATAAAAAAATCTGTCACGTGGATCATGTGACAGATTTTTTTACTTTTAAAACGAGAATGGCAAATGGCCTAACCACGCCAACAATCCTGCTACTAAAGCAAACACCAGCACGATAACAGCTTTGGCCAAAAAATCCTTTACCTTGTTTCTTTTGGCTCTGGCAGCTTCCACATCTCCATTTTCCATGTAGGCAACGATCTCTCGGTACGTTCGAACATCTTGCCTTTTTTTCCATCTCTCAACTTTCAATGCATAGTACATACCGATCAACCATAGAATCCCTGGAAGAATCAGTCCTTTTTGTCCGAAAAAAGCTGTCAGCGGTCCAACTGTTAGCATAGCTAAGACCAAAAAGATCAGCATTCCATAGGTATCTTTGTCTTCTTCTGCTCGTTTAACGGTTTTCTTCATCATTTCCACGTCTCCTTTAACTAATTCGTCTAAGGTAGTGTCAAATAAGACACTGAGCAGTAACAAATTATGAACATCCGGATAGCTTCGTTCATTCTCCCAGTTGGAGATGGTTTGTCTTGAAACAAAGATTCTTTCAGCCAATTCCTCCTGAGAAAAACCTGCACTCTCCCGGTATTTTTTGATTTGCTTGCTCAAGTTCATTTTGGTCACTCCTTCTACCTCCACTTTAGTCAAAAAAGAAAATGTCTGCTATCAAAATTCTTTATGATCCTATATTTTACCTATGTAAAAATCTTTTATCACTGAAAAAACAACAAATCAGCTTGCTCTGATTTATAGTATACGCATTTGTTCCTAGGTAATAAAAAAGCTGTAAGATTTCACATCCTACAGCTTTTGCATATTAGTCTTCGTATAAATCTCTCAATGGTGTCATGATGATACGGTTCAAATCATTCAATACTAAGCTGAATGCTTGCTCTGTTTGCATAAGATCTGCGATCAACGCTTCTTTTTGGATTTTTTCTGCTAAAGATTGCGCTCTTTCAGCATCGGCATCGGTCATTTCTTGACCTTCAGACATTTTTTGCTGCATAGCCATTTGAAACTCCTGAAATTCTTTGAAGACTGCATACGCTGCTGCGTCCTCTTTTAATTTGCCAAAACTTTCGCTTAACGCTTGAAACTGCTCCATTTCACGAATTTCACGTTCCAGTTGATTGGCTGTGTCATAAATGTTAGACATACTAAATTCCTCACTTTTCTTTAAGTTATTCATTTATTGTAACATGTTCTATTTGCTGTGGCTAATGGTTATCTGAATCGATCACGAATTCCTCGAATGATTTCTTTCGTGCCTTCTTTAAAGTATTCACCAAATTGTTTCAAACCACTTTTGGCTTTTTCTGCAAGCTCATCCACATCTTCTCTCCAGGCACTGTCGTCTGCTTCTGGCGATTCTTCTGGCACTTGGTCCGCAGCCATCATTTTCCCGCCGGTTGCGTAGGCATCAGCCACAGCAAAGGAAGTTCCCTGAGTATACGGCAGAATTCCTTCTGCTTCCGCTCTAAAGATCGGTCCAACCGTTTGACCACTCGAACCTGTTAAATAATGATTTTCGCTAGTCAGTTCAAAACCGATCCAGGTAGAAATGACTACATCTGGTGTATAGCCAATGATCCACTGGTCATTGTTTTTTGTTGCATCGAACTCTGTTTCTGTCGTTCCTGTTTTTCCAGCCATTGCATAGCCGTAGGGACTTGAACCAGAAGCTGTTCCGTTAGAAAAGGTTCCTAAAAGCATACTCGTCATTTCATCGGCTGTTTCCTGAGAAATCACTCGTTTGCCTTTGGGCTGCGTATTATCCACGATCACAGCGCCGGTTGAATCAACGACTCTCGTAATCAAATGTGGTTCATACAGTGTTCCGCCATTAGCAAAGACACCATACGCGCCAGCCATCGTCATTGGGGATGCCCCATACTGCAAACCGCCTAGAGCCAAGCCCCAATATTTATCCGAATCGGTCAATTCCAGACCGAATTCCTTCGTTTTATTGTAACCTTTATCCAAACCGATCTCATGCAACAGCCAAACTGCTGGCAAGTTCAAACTACGGGCAACTGCTTGATACATTGAGACTTCTCCCTGATAGTCACCGTTATAGTTTTTGGCATCGTAATAGCTTTGCGGTTCGTCTTTTAGAATACTGTCTGGCATATAACCTGCTTCCAGTGCTGCGGCATACACGCTCAAAGGTTTGATCGTTGATCCTGGAGACCGTCGCATGTCTGTTGCAAAGTTGTAACCCCTAAAGGTATGCTCTCCTCTACGTCCGACCATCGCCTGAACTCCACCGGTTTGTGGATTCAGAGCCACAGAAGCCGACTGAACCATCGTACCATCTTCGGCATTTGCCGGAAAATAACCGTCGACTGTATAGGTAGCTTGCATATTAGTCTGATAGTTCTGGTCCAATGCTGTATAAATTTTGTACCCTCGGTTCATGACATCATCTGCATCTAGACCGTAATCATTTTCAAGCTCATTCAAAACAGCATCGAAATAATAAGGATAGGCGTAACCGGCATTTGCTTGATCGTACGCATCGTACAACAGATCTGTAATAGCGATTTGCTTTTCCTGATCGGCCGTTGCTTGATCTAACTTCTCATTGTCAACCATCACGTCCAAGACTGTCGCACGACGATTAGTCGCTGCTTCAGGCTCATCGATCGGATTGTAAATGGAAGGTCCCTTCAGCATCCCTACCAAAGTAGCAGCTTCTCCCAGAGACAGATCTGTAGCATCTACACCAAAATATTTCTTAGAAGCATCCTGAATCCCCCAAACACCATTCCCAAAATAGGAAGTATTCAAATACATCGCCAGAATTTCATCTTTGGAATATTTTTTCTCGATCTCAATGGCTAAAAACAATTCCTTGGCTTTCCGATTGAACGTCTGATCCAGCGTTAGATACGCGTTTTTAGTCAACTGCTGCGTGATCGTACTTCCACCTCCGCCTGAGGTATCTCGGCGAATCACCATCCGTACAGCTGCCCGCATCAGACCTTTGATATCAAAACCAGGATGGCTGTAAAAACGTCGGTCTTCTGTAGAGATCACTGCATCGATCACATAAGGCGATACCTGATCCAAGTCGACATAGGTTCCCTTTTGTGCCGACATTCTGCCAGCTTCTTCGCCTTCTCTGTCGTAAATGACCGTTGCTTCTCGCAAGCCAGATTCTAATTCTCCTACTTTGGTCGTCTTAGCAATATAAAACAAATAAATGCTCATGATCAAAACAAAGACCAGACCTAAAAGTAAAATGATTTTATTGACATGATATTTTTTCCAGATCCGCTTACGCCACTGATGAAACCGTAAAAGATAGGGTTTCATCCATTGCCAAAAAGCAGACACATATTTTTTTATTGTTTGGAAAATGCGCTGAAAGTCCATCGATTCCCCTCCTCTAAGCAAGTGTAGCATATTTTATTTTGAAAAAAATACGACTATAGACGTAACTTTGTCTCTATTTTAAAACAGAGACACTTAACCTTGCCTATTTTAGCATTGAAATACAAGGAATTGTTTATTTTTTCCTTAAAAAAATCTAAAGATAGCAGGAGGGTATGCGAAAAATGAGGTGAAGTCAGCTTCATACAGTAACGCGTTTCTAGGTAAAAGCAACTGGAAATTGTAACGAAAGATGATATAATTCTAACGAAAGGAGCATCCAATGATGAAGTATTCAATCACTTTACCCAGTAGTCAACCGACGATGACACTACGTGAGCTACTGGAAAAAGAATGGCTCGTTCCACGAAAGGTCCGTCATTTTTTACGCATCCGTAAATTTGTATGGATCAACGATGAACAAGCGATGTTCCATCAAAATGTTGCAGCTGGCGATACCATCACTCTACAGCTTGAAGAATCTGACTATAGCTATCAGTCCGTACGTTTCGGCAATAAAAACAAGATTCAGCTGCTCTATGAAGACGAGCATTTGATCATTGTCAATAAGCCCGAAGGAATCAAGACACATCCGAACCAACCCGAAGAAACGGGGACTCTACTCAACGATCTTGCTGCCTATCTGAAAGAAAAAGAACAGCGAGCCTATGTCGTCCACCGCCTAGACAAAGAAACCAGTGGCGTGATTTTGTTCGCTAAAAATCCATTAGTCTTACCGATCTTGGGTCGCTTACTGGAACAAAAGAAAATTTATCGTCGCTATCAAGCTGTCGTCCATGGAAAAATCACTCAAGATCAGACAATCCATAAAAAAATCGGCCGGGACCGTCATGATCGTCGGAAACGTGTCATCGACGAACGCAAAGGAAAAGCCGCAACGACACATCTGACTGTCCACGCAACTTTTCCAAAAACTAGCCAAGTCTACTGTGTGTTGGATACCGGACGTACCCATCAAATTCGTGTCCACCTGGCAAGTATCGGACATCCAATCGTTGGCGATCCATTGTACCAAAACAAAAAAGGCAAGCGTCTGCTACTACACGCTTGTGAGATGTATCTGATCCATCCATTTACTCAGGAAAAATTAACTGTGACCGCTTTGCCGGGGTTGTGGTAAAAAATTGGGTAAAGACGCTAGACAAAGAAAATACCCTATGAAATTTGTTTCAAAAACATTGATTTCATAGGGTTTCTCAATTTTCATTAGTTAGCGTAGATCACAAACTTCTTCTTTTTTTCTATAATCACAATAAACCTGCTGGGTCCACGTAGTTGCTCCACAAGCTGGTGCTCAAACCGAAATGTAGATGGACACCAGTGGAAGTACCCGTCGTTCCCATTGTTCCTACTTGTTCTCCGACAGTCACTGTTTGACCGACACTCACAGAGATTTCAGTAAGATGCATGTAATAAGAATAATAACCATTGTCGTGTTGTAAAATGACACAATTACCTTGACCTGATCCAAATGCGGCTTCCACAACTACACCATTGCGGGCTGCCAAGATCGGTTGACCCATGGGACCAGTAAAATCGATCCCATTGTGCTGAGTTCCTGAAACTCCTGTCGGATCATTGCGGAAACCAAATCGACTGCTGATTGTAATCGGACCCTCTAAAGGCATGGCAAAGCCTCTTTTTTCAATTTTTTCCTGTTCCTTCAGGTCGACTAGCTTCTCTTCTTCTTCCATCAAACGCTCAGACAATTCCTGATCTTCTTTGGTCAAAGTTTGCTGACGTTCTTGCAAGGTGTCTAGTTCTTCTGTTGCTTCCCGAAGTGTTACTTGCTGTTCTTCTAGTGCATCGGTTGTTTCTTGAAGCTCCTGCAACAGTTCGTTGCGGTGACTATTGTTAGCCGATGCCATTCGCAATTGTTGACCAATCTGTGCCGGACCTGATTGTTGGATCTGATTGACGCTTGTAAAGGCGACATTTCCCAGCTGTGTTTCGATCGTCGCTTCTTGTTCTCTCTTCGATACTTCTAGTTTCTGGATTTCTGCTTGTGTCTTCTTTATCGTTTCAGTCAATACTGTTAATTGCTCTTCGATAGTTACTTGTTCCTGACTTGCTGTTGTTTGTTGCTCTTCGATCATCGTGATCACCGATGTAGTTTCCTTGATCTGTTCTTCTATTTCAGAAGCTCCTACCGTATGTGGCAACAAGACAAGGGCACCGACTGCAACAAGAAATAATGATTTGATTTTCAATTAAAACGCTCCTCTGTTTTTTTGGGCCGATAGACACTTTAACACGTTTTGTCTACGGAACAATAACAGAGGTTTAACAATTTAGTTGCGAAATTATTGATTTTTTACAAATATTTTCATTTTTGAAGTCGTTTATGACAATTATTACGTAAAAAGGAAAGCTTATGCTCGCTTCTCCAATAACTGGACTTCTTCAGGCGTCAAGGAACGGTACTCTCCATAAGCTAGTGACTCATCCAATTGTAGACCGCCCATACGGATTCGTTTCAAATAAGTCACTTCTTTCCCGACAGCCTGAACCATCCGTTTGACTTGATGGAACTTGCCTTCATGCAGAATCAAATGGATGCTACAGCTCTCTGAAGCTTCATCGACTGCAGTGATCGACAAAGTAGCCGGCAGACACTCTTCTCCCCCATCGATCGTCAAGCCTTCTGCAAAGCGCTCCTGGTCTTTTTCGGTTAAGATCCCAGATACTTCTGCATAATATTCTTTTTCTACATGACGCTTCGGTGAAAGCAACCGATGCGCCAGTGCGCCGTCATTCGTGATGACTAGCAAACCTTCTGTGTCCTTATCCAACCTCCCTACCGGAAATAGATCCTCCCGATAAGACTCATCGTCAAACAAATCCAATACGGTCTCTTCATAATCATCCACGGTAGCAGAGATTACTCCCGCCGGCTTGTTTAGCAAATAGTAGAAATCTTTTTGATAAACCACTTCCTCGCCATCCAAAAACACCTGATCTTCGATTTCCTTTACTTGGAATTTATCTGATTTGATGACCTCACCATTGACTGTGACCCAGCCTTTTTTGATCAAGCCTTTGACTTCTTTGCGAGAACCTAAATTCATATCTGCCAAGTACTTATCTAAACGCATCTTTTTTTCTCCACCTTCTTCGATTCTTCTTGACTCATCAGCCTGATACTAGCTGATAACTTTCTTTTACATATAGAAAGAATTCGGAAGAAGTACTCCTCCGAATTCTTTTGTTTATTTGATTCGCAATGTTCTTCTAAAACGCGCCATTCCTGAGCCAAGTAATTTGTCAGCCAAGCGGATTTTCAGTGCCATATAGATATAGATGAAGCCGCCAACTGCTGCCACCAGTAAAATCAAAAGAAATGACTGGAACTTACTTTCTTGGCTCAACATCAAACCGAAGATCCCTTTGCTGATCCCTGCAAAAACCATCATGACCAGTGTCATCAAAGTAATCAATACGGTACGTTTGAAGGTCAGATTCGGATTGAAGCGGGTTCGTTTGTGGATCTTGCGTACATTCAAATAGCAGGTCACTCCTAAACCTAATGTCGTTGAAAGGATCGGACCATAAGATTCCAGCAAGTGAATACTCATTGACTGGGTCAAGATCTTCACGAGTAAACCAATCAAAAAGAAGACCAGTGCAGATTTATTTTCGTACAATCCCTGTAGCATGACTGATGTCACCATGAACAAGCCTTGGACCAGTCCTGACAAACAAACCACAACTAACAGATTGGCACCCAATTGGTTTGGATTATAGAACAAGGTATTCAATGGATAGGCCAGTAGAATCATGCCAAAGGTGGCGGGCATCATGACAAACATATACAGCTGCAGGTTGTTGCTGACTAAGCGCGCCAGACCAGCAGCATCCTTTTTAGCATAAGCTTCTGTGACTAAGGGCAAGCCCACGATCGCCATAGAAGTCGCTAAGCCAATAACAACCATTGATAGCTTATCCGGATTTCCGTTGAACAAGGCCATCAGCGAGATTAGCTGTCTTTGAGAGTATTCGGTAAAGCCACTCATGACCCGAACAAAGGTAAATTGATCCCATAGCTTGTAAATTGTGATTCCTGAACCGAGAATAATGAATGGGATTGCTTCTTTGATTGTCGTTAGCAATAGTCCTACAGCATTGATCTCGACCGTTTCCACACTGCGTTCAGCCAGGATATCCATCTTGATTTTTTCTTTTCGGAAATAATAGATCAGAACCGCCAGTCCGGCAAGTGCCCCAATAAAGGCGCCGAAAGTCGATTGAGTCACCGCAGCGACGTAATCACCACTACCAAGTCGCATGATCGAGAAAGTCGCGATCAGTATGTAAACGACACGCGCAATTTGTTCAACAAGTTGAGAAATTGCGAAGGGCGCGACATTCTGAATCCCTTGAAAATAGCCACGGATCACACTCATGACAGGAATCACAAGAAGCGCGACACTCAAAGAGCGCAGTGAGGGGATCAAGTCTGTTCCTCCCCGAGAAACATTGGCCAAGAAAGGGGCCATAAAATACATGACCAGCGCACTGATCACCCCAAAGACTGCCATGACCTGCAAGGATCGTGTGAACAAGTGCTGACTTGTTTTGTACTCTTGTCTGGAGTTATGGAAGGCGACTTGTTTGGCGATCGCTGAAGGAATTCCAGCAGTGGCGATCATAATGAACAAGGCATAGACGGTGTAGCCAATATTGAACAAGGCATTCCCGACTTCCCCGTTTTCACCTAGCCAGTAATACCAAGGTAATATGTAAATAACGCCTAGCAGTCGAGAACCGATATTCCCGATCGTCATCCAAGCAGAGCCGCGAGCCATCTTATCCTCGTTGGTCAGTTCTACTTCTGTTTGTTTTGTATTATTTATCATTCAGTTTTTCTCCATCTTCTTTCATACGTAATTCCTATTTTAATGGGAAATGAGCTTTGTCGCAATCTATTTTTTTATTTCGTTACATGGATTTAACAATCATGCAACAGAAAGCGCTCTTGTGTGATCTCAATCCCATCATAGCCTGAGCAACTTCGACAAATGATTTGTAACAAAAATGTTACAAATTTTACTTTATGAAAACATTCATTTTCTTACAGCAAATTTCTAGTATAATGAATTGAATTTAAAATTAGAGGGAGCTTGGTTGCATGTCTACTAAACAAAAAAAACTTACATTTTATACGAGCATGGGATTAATGGGCATGATCGTCTGCCTACTAGGTTGGAAACTGCTGACTGTATTAGGGATCATCGGCTTATCAGATGCTTCTCACATGTACGCACGTTCTACCGTTCCTTTCGGTTTTGTGCTTGTCTTGTTTATCCCAATCATTGCAACGATCACGCTATTTTTTGGTCTGGCGAATACAAAGAAATAAACGACGTCTCCGGATGTCGTTTTCTTTTGTCTTTTCAAAGCACTTCATTGTTCATTCTTCGTTTTTTGTACTATAGTAAAAGTAGATAATAAAACGAAAGGGTGTAGATGTATGAGTAAAAAAATGGGTGTTTCAACTGTTATCAACGAAGGTGGTCGTGAAGGCGTAAGCAAGTCGTTAAGTGGTCATTTAGAAGTAAAAACAACCGGTACTAAAAAAGAAGGCTATACAAACCCTGAAGAATTATTTGCAGCAGGATTTTCAGCTTGCTTTAACGGTGCTCTGATTTTCCCATTAGAACGTGACGGACATGGAGATCTTCCTCGCTCGATACGTGCAGAAGTTACTTTGTTAGGAGACCTACCTGATTTTACAACCTTGCACTTGGCTGTCCATTTGATTGGTAAGATCGAAGGCTTGTCTAAAGAGCAAACATTGAACTATATGAAAGAAACCGATGATATTTGTCCTTACTCTAAAGCAATCAAAGGCAATGTCGAAGTTACTTTCGAAGCAGAAGAATAAACGCAAAAAGATGTTTCGCTTCGGCGAAACATCTTTTTTTATTGCTTATTGAAGACACGACTAAGATCCGCCGCTAACAGTCGAATATTCTTTAATGTCCTTGTTTTCTCCATCGCCTCTTCCAAAGAAATTGGTCCTTGTTGGATACTAAAAACACCCAGCATCAATTGCTCTAGCTCACCTAGGGTGGTTTGACGACTGCCACAAAGACCGATCACAGGAATATTTTTCTCAGCCGCGGCTTTTGCTACTCCAAAAGGAACCTTTCCCTGTTCGGTTTGCGCATCCATCTGACCTTCACCTGTGAAGACCAGATCCGCTCCCTTCAGCAGCTCATCCAAACCAATCATTTCCTGAATCGTTGGAAAACCCGGAACGATTTCTCCATCTATTAGCTTGATTGCTCCGCCCAATCCGCCGGCCGCTCCTGCACCAGAAACCTTATCCAACTCCAATTGATAGTCCTTTTGGATCTGTTTCGCGATTTTTTTCGCTTGCTTTTCCAGCTCGACTACTGTTTCTTCAGAGGCGCCTTTTTGCGGGGCAAAGATCTTTGCAAAACCCTTGTCACCCGTATAAGGATTCGTGACATCTGCCAGCGCAAACAACTGTACCTCTCGTAAGCCTTCATCTAGGGAAGAAAGCGATAATGACTCGGCTGCTAGCAGTGGATTTCCTTTATCCGATGGCTTGAGGTCTGCACCTAGCGCTGCCAACAATCCCAATCCACCATCTGATGTACCGCTACCGCCAAGCGACACATATATTTGATCGACCTTTCGTGCCAAAGCATCCTTGATCACCAGACCCAACCCATAGGAAGAAGCCTGACGAACGGCCTCATCAGAAGGTTTATTCAGATGGATACCGATAAATGCTGCAGATTCAATGATTGCCGCTTTGTTACCATCGATCGTTGTCAACAAGTAGTCAGCTTCCAGTTCTTTTCCTAAAGGATCCTGAGTTTTGACGGTGATCCATTCACCATCAAGGGCTGCATAGATGGCTGCCATTGTGCCTTCGCCGCCATCCGCAATCGGAACATTGATTTTCTCTGTCCAAATAGCTGCCGGCAAATCCGACAAAACCGCTTGATTCAATTCCTCAGAGCTGGCACAGCTCTTAAAAGAATCAATGATCGACAATACTTTCATAATATCCGACCTTTCTCGCTTTTCTTCTATTATACCCCACCACAAGAGATTCTTACTCACTGTTACTCGTGAAACTTTTATGACTCAAACGACGACTAGTCGGCTGATTGACGAAACAGTAAATAAGTCTATTTCTTCTAAATATAAAAAACGTATACCTTATCTCAATTGACAAAGTACACGTTTCATCCTAAAATAGTGAATCAACAAGCATGCTTATTCTGTTGTTACTCTAATCGATTTTTCATAGTTTTTTTTTAAAATTGGTGGCATTCTTGATTTTTTTCACAAGACTATTCAAAAGAATTATTGATCATAAAATAACTCATGCAGACCACGCAGCCATTCTTGATTTTCATAGCTGGTCTTGAAGCCCCTTTTTCAAGTAAGATCAATTCCTTTGCTTGATTTTTTACCGCATAGTCCATACATTCTGACAAAACTTTGTCCCCTACGCCATTCCCTTGAAAACTTTCATTCTTGTCAAGTCGTAAAATCTTCCATTTTTTGTCTTCCGGTTCAACCGTACAAGTCGCAACTACTTTGTTGTTTTTCATTGCTACATAGACGATCGGACGTTGTGCCAAGTCATCGCTAAGTTGTTCTAGTGTTGCAGTTTCTTCTTCGAGTAATTCGGGATGTTTCTTGTCGATTTGAATAATTTTCATAAATATCCCCCATTCCTGAAGTTTCTGACTTCTTACTTTAAGTATACGTCCCATTTTTAGATAAGTGAAACCAATCTTATTAATACTACTATAAGGTAAGGTGATACATTGGATAAATTTTTAATTCTTCAAAAAGTAATCGAAACGGGCAGCTTTACCCTTGCAGCCGAAGAATTAGGCTACAGTCAATCTGCCATCAGTCAAATCATCCACCGCTTAGAGAATGAACTGGACATTCAGCTTCTAGTGCGCTCTCGTTCAGGGATTCGATTAAAAAAAGATGGTCGTGATCTGCTTCCTTTGATTGAAGAGATCATTGAAAAAAGACAGGCCTTGGATGCTCGAATCTCTCACATCAAAAAATTGAATGCAGGAACAGTTAGAATTGGCATCACTTCAGGTGAATCTGCCCGATGGTTCGCCTCTATGATCAAGGATTTCCAAGAGCTCTATCCTAACATCCAATTTATCATAAAAAAAGGCAGTTATCGCTCTGTTGCTAAGTGGATCGAAACGGAAAGTCTCGACTTGGGTTTACTTCCATCCCGTGCAGCAGCAAATCTAGAGACCAGTACCTATATTAGTCACCCATTTTGCGCAGTGCTTCCGAAAAATCATTCCCTAGGGAAACACTCGGTCATCGAATTGAAGCAGTTAAAAGAAGAAACGCTAGTTGTTTTAGATCAGGGACCTTTCAACGAAATCTTGGAATCCTTCAATGGGCAGTTTGACAGTCGCAGAATCAAATATCAGGTAAATGATCCTTCTCTTCTTTTGCCGATAGTTGAGCTAGGTTTAGGGGTTGGCTTACTGCCACAGCCAGCCTTGGCTGATCATAGCTATGAGATCATTAGCCGACCGATCTCTCCTGCCTTGCACAGTCACCTTTCAGTCGCTTGCAAGAAAAAAGAAAATCTATCCTTTGCCAGTCAACAATTTATTGAATTTTTATTGGAAAATTATGAAGAACTCGATTAAAACTATCTAGGGAATACCTAGGTAATCTCCATTTTTTATACTATCAAAAAAACACCTTTCCATTTTTACTTGGAAAGGTGTTTGCTGTTCTTTCTTAGTTCGCAACGATATTGACCAGTTTACCTGGTACAGCAATGACTTTGCGAATCGTTTTTCCATCGATGCTTCCTTGGATGATCTCATTGCTCTTGGCAATTTCTTCCATTTCTTCACGGCTTGCTTGCGCAGGTACGTTGATTTTCGTACGTACTTTTCCGTTGACTTGAAGAACGATCTCCACTTCATCTTCGACTAGGGCAGCTTCATCATAAGCTGGCCATTCAGTGTAAGAAATTCCCTCTTCATTGCCAACGATTTCCCACAACTCTTCACCAAAGTGCGGAGCGATCGGTGCCAATAGTTGAATAAATCCTTCGATATATTCGTAAGGCAACGCATCTGCTTTATAAGCATCATTAACAAAAACCATCATTTGAGAGATCGCTGTGTTAAAGTGCAGCTGCTCGAAATCTTCCGTTACTTTTTTCACGGTTTGATTGTAGACTTTTGTTAGTTTACCATCATTGAAGGTCGTGATCCGGTCACGCATTTTGCCATTTTCATCCACGATCAAACGCCACACGCGATCCAAGAATTTCCGGCTTCCTTCCAGTCCATTCTCACTCCAAGCAATCGATGCATCCAATGGACCCATGAACATTTCATACAAACGCAAGGTATCGGCGCCGTATTTACTCACCACATCATCTGGATTGACTACATTGCCACGTGATTTCGACATCTTCTCGTTGTTTTCTCCCAAGATCATCCCTTGGTTGTACAATTTTTGGAAAGGTTCTTTCGTTGGAACCACACCAATATCATACAAGAATTTATGCCAGAAACGCGCATACAACAAGTGTAGAACCGCGTGCTCTGCACCACCGATATAAATATCTACCGGCAACCAGCGCTCTAGTTTTTCATAACTTGCCAATTCGTTTTTGTTGTGAGGATCGATAAATCTTAGGAAATACCATGAGCTTCCAGCCCATTGTGGCATCGTATTGGTTTCTCGGCGTCCTTTTTTCCCTGTTTCTGGATCAACAACATTGACCCATTCATCAATATTCGCCAATGGAGATTCCCCTGTACCACTTGGGCGAATGTCGTCTGTCTGTGGCAAACGCAATGGCAGCTCGGCTTCGGGAACAGTCGTTGTTGTGCCATCTTCCCAATGGATCACTGGGATCGGTTCTCCCCAATAACGCTGACGAGAGAACAACCAGTCGCGCAAACGATAACTGATTTCTTTTTGACCAACTGCTTTTTCTTCCAGCCAGGCAACAATATTCTCGATCGCGTCTTCTTTATTCAAGCCATCCAAAAAGTCTGAATTGATGTGCAAACCATCTTCTGTATAGGCTGCTTCTTCGACATTGCCGCCTTCAAGAACTGGGATGATCTCCAAATCAAATGTTTTGGCAAACTCATAGTCACGTTCGTCATGGGCAGGAACCGCCATGATTGCGCCAGTTCCGTAAGTTGCCAAGACATAGTCGGCGATCCAGATCGGGATTTCTTTCCCGTTGACTGGATTGATCGCGTAAGCGCCTGTGAAGACCCCTGTTTTTTCTTTCGACAAGTCGGTACGGTTCAAATCAGATTTTTTCGAAGCCATATCGACGTAAGCTTCAACTGCTGCTTTTTGTTCAGGTGTAGTAATTTCTTGAACTAGCTCCAGTTCGGGTGCCAAAACTGCATAAGTCGCACCAAACAAGGTATCTGGACGAGTTGTGAACACCGTAAAGTCTTTGTCTGTTTCCGCTACCTTGAAGGTCACGTTGGCACCGACAGAACGTCCGATCCAGTTGCGTTGCATGTCTTTGATGCTTTCAGGCCAATCCAAATCATCCAAATCATCCAGCAAACGATCAGCATAAGCAGTGATTTTCAACATCCATTGACGCATCGGTTTGCGGACAACATCGTAACCCCCACGTTCACTCTTGCCGTCAATCACTTCTTCATTTGCAATCACGGTTCCCAATTCTGGGACCCAGTTGACTGGAACTTCTGCTTCATAAGCTAGCCCATGCTCATACAGCTTCGTAAAGATCCATTGTGTCCATTTATAGTAGTCTGGATCAGTCGTATTGATCTCACGATTCCAATCATAGCTGAAACCTAGTGAATTGATCTGACGACGAAATGTCTCAATATTTTTCTTGGTAAATTCCGCTGGATCATTCCCAGTATCTAGTGCGTATTGTTCTGCTGGCAAGCCAAAAGCATCCCAGCCCATCGGATGCAACACATTGTATCCTTGACTACGTTTGAAACGAGACAAGATATCGGTCGCGGTGTAGCCCTCCGGATGCCCCACATGCAAACCTTGTCCAGATGGATAGGGGAACATGTCTAATGCGTAAAATTTTGGTTTTCCTTCTTTGTCAAATGTGTTGAAGGTATTGTGTTTGGCCCAATATTTTTGCCATTTTTTTTCAACTTCCTTGTGATTGTAATTCACCACTGTCTCCTCCTTAAAATAAATAAAAAAATCCTATAAGAAGCACAAATAAAGCCTCTTATAGGACGTAATTAACTAACGTGGTACCACCTATTTTCGCTGGATATCCAGCCTCGAACGCTGTAACGGTCGTCACCGTGTCTTTCCTACTTTCTTTCAGAAAAACAATCACTCAAAGGCGAGTTCAAACGGTTCTCTGTACATTCTCACCAGCCATGTACTCTCTAAAAACAGAACGCGATCTACTACTCCTTTTCAAACGTGAGTCGATTCATTGAATACATACTATCAAAAAAGCTCTTTGAATTCAATTTATTTATTTAGATTGTGGAAATTCTTCAAAATATTGGCGCAATTTTGTCAGGAACACTTCGCCGATCCCTGAGATCTTGCGTTTTTTCTTCTTGATCATGACCATTTTATTTTCCGGTGAATCCGCCAGTGGAATCAACACGATCCCTTGGCTTTTGGGATCTTCAACCAAACCAGAACCAGAACCATAGGCATCCGTGCCTTGTAGAATCCCTGTCAAGGTTGCCCGATCACTCGTATGGATCACCTGAGAGATTCCTGGAAAATCGATCAAATCCTCAGCAAAATAGGTATAATTATTGGTTTCCTGCGTGAAACGTACTTGGGCATAGTCATGCAGATCGTCCAAATGGATCACAGACTGTTTGGCTAGTGGATGCCCTCGTCGCATAAAAATGTGTGTCTGGAAGGTCGTTAAGATCTCATATTCCAGTTCGCCATTTTCCAATAATCGACTCAGCCCTGCCTGATTGGATTCATTAAAGAGTAAGATACCGATCTCACTTCGGTACTGCTCCACATCTTTGATGACATTCAGCGTGGTACTCTCAAAAATTCGAAAGTCATTGTAATCCTGAAATTCGTGAATCAGTTGACTCATGATGATCGAAAGAAAATCGTAGTGCTGACTAGAGATCGAAAAATGCTTCTCATGCTGCTCGTTTGCCAGATAACGGTTTTCTAGAAGCTCCACCTGTGCTAAGATCGGCTGCGTGTATTGAAAGAAATCCATGCCCTCCGAAGTTAAGGACGCACCTTGTCTGGTACGTTCAAACAATTGAACATCCAGTTCTTTTTCCAGTTCTTTGATTGCATGCGACAAACTTGGTTGGGAAATATAAAGTTTTTTTGCGGCTTCTCTAAAACTACCATTGTTAGCAATAGCAGCAACATAACGCATTTGTTGTATATTCAAATGTTCCTCCTCCTGTCCAGACGATTTTATTTTCTATAGTACGAAAAAGTTTATCCGTTGGTCAATCTTTTTCTGAGTAAAATCAAAAAATACCGTAACTTTCTTATGAGAGTTACGGTAAATGATTAGTTTTTAGCTAACTTTCAATGTTTGTCCAACATAGATCGTATCTGAATTGAGATTATTCAATGAACGTAGTTGGCTAACAGAGGTATTGTGAGATTGCGCGATCTGCCATAAACTGTCTCCCTGTTTTACTTGATACTGTTTACTGGCATTTTGTTGTGTAGTACTGGATGTGTTGCTCGCACTACTACCGCTTTGGCTTGTTTTCAGCTTTTGACCAACCAAAATCAAATCGCCACTGATATTGTTCCAGCTGCGTAATTGGCTGATTGACACACCATTTTTGCTGGCGATCCCTGAAAGTGTATCTCCAGCTTTAACTGTGTAAGTTGATCCGCTGTTATTTTGACTAGTATTGCTTGTTGAGCTGCTTGTATTGCTTGAGTTACTTGAACTGCTTGAAGAACTCGAGCTGTTAGAATTGCTCGTATTACTTGAGCTACCACTTTGACTCACTTTTAGCGTTTGCCCTACATAAATCAAATAACCGCTGATATTGTTCCAACTTTGTAGTTGGCTAACTGTTACGCCATAGCGTGAACCAATTGCTGATAAAGTATCTCCATTTTTGACTGTGTAAGATGTGCCTTTGTTTTGGTTAGAGCTGTTTGACGAATTGTTCGTATTACTTGAGCTACTTGAATTGTTCGAGCTATTAGAATTACCCGTACTGCTCGAACTACCACTTTGACTCACTTTTAGCGTTTGCCCTACATAGATCAAATGACCGCTGATATTGTTCCAGCTTTGTAGTTGGCTAACAGTTACGCCATAACGCGCACCAATTGCCGACAAAGTATCTCCTGATTTGATCGTGTACGTCGTGCCTTTGTTTTGGTTCGTGTTGTTTGACGAATTGTTCGTATTACTTGAGTTGTTTGAGCTGTTAGAATTACCCGTACTGCTCGAACCACCACTTTGACTGACTTTTAGCGTTTGTCCGACATAGATCAAATGACCGCTGATATTATTCCAGCTTTGTAATTGGCTAACAGTTACACCATAACGCGCACCAATTGCCGACAAAGTATCCCCTGATTTGATCGTGTACGTCGTGCCTTTGTTTTGATTTGAACTACTTGACGAATTGTTCGTATTACTTGAACTGTTTGAGCTACTTGAATTATTGCTACTGCTTGAACCACCACTTTGGCTCACTTTTAACGTTTGTCCCACATAAATCAGATGACCACTAATATTGTTCCAGCTTTGTAATTGGCTAACAGTCACACCATAACGCGCGCCGATTGCCGACAAGGTATCCCCTGATTTGATTGTATAGGTCGTGCCTTTGTTTTGATTTGAACTGTTGGACGAATTGTTCGTATTGTTTGAAGAACTTGAGCTGTTAGAATTACCCGTACTGCTTGAACCACCGCTTTGGCTCACTTTTAACGTTTGTCCCACATAAATCAAATGACCGCTGATATTGTTCCAGCTTTGTAGTTGGCTAACTGTTACGCCATAACGCGCGCCGATCGCTGACAAAGTATCTCCTGATTTGACCGTATAGGTTGATCCAGTACCGGTTGTCGGAGTAGATGTACTCCCGCCACCACCAGTATTCGTATTGATCATACCACCAGAATTTCCTGAAGCTGGTGAATCAAAACGAGTCAAATTGTAATTTTCGATCACACGGTTCAATGTCGTATTGTAGTTTGGATCCGTTGCATAGCGACCTGTCAACCAGGCTGTGGCATCACGATAAGAAGAGGTGTTGCTCTTCCAAGCTCCCGCATAATAATACACACCTGACTGGAAGGAAACGGTTCTCAACGTGCGTGCGTTGTCGCTAAACGATTCTTGGAAAGATGGATATTTTCTAAATGGTTCTTTCATCGTCACGTATCGGCCATTTACAAATTCTTGGGTGTTCATGTAGACCGTCTGACCGTTATAATTGCCTTTAATACCAAATAAATTATGATAAGGGGCTTTGGACAATAAACTTTGACCCCAACCACTTTCAATAATTGCTTGCGCGATCATCACAGAAGCATACAAATCATTGCTGTCTGCTACGGGTTTCGCGTAATTTGCGATCTGTTCAATAAATTGTGCCGGGGAGGAATACGAAGCAACTGCGCCAGAAACATTATCCGCCTGAACATCGACCAAAGGGAACAAGGGCGTAACCGCAGAAACCGCAGTCACAGTCGTACCTAAGATGGCCGCGCTTTTTTTCATTTGACGTTGTAAAGCAGTCTGTTGCTCTAATTTTCTGCGTTCTTTTCTCGACAAAGTCTTTCCCATTTTTTTACCTCCAAATGATTATAGAATGATAGATTAATTATACACGGATTTAATTCTTAATAAAAGTTTAAACAGCCCTTTTCAACATTTGTAAAATCTCTGTAACATGAAGTTTTTTGCACGCTTTTCTCAACATGAAGCCAGGCTTCATTTCCCTGTCTTTTCACCACCTCTCGCTCTTTTTGAATGTTGCAACTTTGTGACTAAAACTTCAATACAGAACGAGCTGTGCTATAATGGTTTCCATAAATAGAATTGCTAAAGGAGTCCTCATGAATAATAAAAATTACACACGAATACTGGGAAGTCTTTCACTGGTTATATTGGCTTTTTTAGGCTTCTCCGTTAAATTTTATCCTAGCTGGCTTCTACCCTTCGATGAGACCGTGACGCAGGCTGTTCGACAGCTGTATCCTAGCTGGAGTCCTTTTTTTCTACAGGTCACAAGACTTGCGAATCCTCTTACAATCATCCTGTTGTTCTTGGTGGTTCTTCTCCTTTTGCTTTATGGCAAACGACGCGTTGAAGCTATCTGGTTTTCTTCAGGAGTCATTGGGATCGCTGGAATCGCCAATCCAGCAATCAAGCTCGTCTTTATGCGAGAACGCCCGACACTAGAGCACCTCGTTACGGAACACAGCTTTAGCTTTCCCAGCGGACACTCCGCAGCAAGCATGGTCTTTTATGGAACCTTGATCTGTTTGATTCCATTCTTGATTAAAAACCCGACAGTCCAGAGAATCCTGCAGGTTCTTCTTGCTAGTTTGATCCTTTTAATCGGGATTAGCCGGATTTATTTGGGGGTCCACTTTCCAAGTGATATCCTCGGCGGCTTTTCATTGAGCTTGACGTGGCTTTTATTCACTTATCCGCTGTTTCAAAAAAATATTTTACAAGCAAACAAAGTTAAGGAGAGGAAGAAAAAATGACCTCATTCATTTATGCAGAAGACAAAAACAAACGATACCATTCTTGGAACTATGCCTTGAGACAGCAATTTGGCGGCAAAATTTTCAAGCTCGTGATCGATGGTGGCTTTGACTGCCCCAACCGTGATGGGACTGTCGCGCATGGCGGCTGTACCTTTTGCAGTGTTTCCGGTTCTGGAGACATGATCTTAGCACCGGAAGATCCTCTGCCTATCCAATTTGAAAAAGAAATCCAACGAATGCATAAAAAATGGCCGACAGTCGATCGTTATATCGTCTATTTTCAAAACTTTACCAATACACACGCTCCTTTGAAAGAAATCAAAGAACGCTTTGAACAAGTGATCCATTTGCCTGGCGTGGTCGGTTTGTCGATTGGTACACGCCCTGACTGTCTACCGGACGACGTTGTAGAATATCTGGCTGAACTCAATGAGCAGCGGTATCTGTGGGTCGAACTTGGTTTACAAA
This sequence comes from Enterococcus olivae, assembly GCF_053760925.1. Classification (NCBI taxonomy): domain Bacteria; kingdom Bacillati; phylum Bacillota; class Bacilli; order Lactobacillales; family Enterococcaceae; genus Enterococcus; species Enterococcus olivae. Next base: position 70,405 of record NZ_JBSMVT010000007.1, on the reverse strand, counting down.
CGACTTTTGAAGAGACGAGTCGTTTGATCAATCGCGCGCACGACTATCAAACTTATCTTGAGGGTGTCGCTAAATTACGCAAGCACAACATTCGTGTCTGTACGCATTTAATCAATGGTCTACCTGGTGAAACAGCTGAAATGATGCGGGAAAATGTTCGACGAACGATTTTGGATAGCGATATCCAAGGAATCAAGCTTCATCTGTTGCACCTGATGCGTAATACCCGTATGCTGCGTGACTATCACGAAGGACGTTTACAATTACTTTCAAGAGATCAATACGTAGAGATCACCTGTGACCAATTGGAAATGATCCCTGAAGAAATCATCATTCATCGACTGACAGGTGATGCTCCCACCGAGACTTTGGTCGGTCCCATGTGGAGCCTGAAAAAATGGGAAACGTTAAACGCAATCAACGATGAAATGCTCTATAGAGATTCCTATCAGGGAAAATTCAACGTTCGAAAGGAAGAAGCTGCTCATGTTGGCAACTGCTCTGCATTTTAGCCATAGTCTACTGAAAGAAACCGTCCAACCAGGGAATCATGTCGTTGATGCAACGATGGGAAATGGAAACGACACTGAACTTCTGGCTGAACTAGTAGGAAAAACTGGCAAAGTTTATGCTTTCGATATTCAGGAGCAAGCCTTGAGAAATACACAGGATCGTTTAACTAAACGCCAGTTGCCCTCACGTGTCAAACTAATTTTGGATGGTCATGAACACCTAGGGAATTATCTAGAGACTACCGAAGAGATCCACGCGGCGATTTTTAATCTCGGCTATTTACCAAAAAGCGACAAGCAGGTCATCACCTTGCCTGCAACTACCCAACAAGCGCTAGATACGCTTTTACAGCATCTTGCTCATCGAGGTCGAATCATTATTGTGGCTTATTATGGTCACCCAGGCGGTGAAGAAGAGCTAACAACCGTTCGTGACTATTGCAGCAAGCTGCCACAAAAGGAATACAATGTCCTGAACTATCAATTCATCAATCAGCAAAATCAGCCACCGATCTTGTTTTGTATTGAGAAAAAATAAAAAAATGCCTCCCGAAAGTTGGATTTTTTTGGTCTAACTTTCGGGAGGGCGTTTTATTTTATATTAGTTTATAGCTTTTTTGAAAGCGAAGAAGAAACGAAAAGAAAGCAAAAAACACCTATGTACTACCGAGGGAATTCCTTCTAGCTACTAAAAAGCGATCAAAACCCCAATTTTTTAAGAAGGATCTTGATCGCTTTCTTTGATTTTCTGTTTTAGATACTGGTACCATTCTTTTTTCATTCCAAGGGCTTGATCAGGATATTTGGCATAATACTTTTCGGCAAAAGCCGTCAATTCAGCTGAACTCTCGTGATCAAGACTCATCTGTTGCCAGTATTTCATACATTTTTCTACCAAAGGATCGTCAGCAGGCAACTGCTGTTCATAGCAAAGCTCCAGCTCCTTAAAAAAGGTTTGGGTCTCATTCAAGTCAAAGGGCTGCAAAGGCTCTGCCTGTATTTTAGCCAGCAGTTCTTCTGAAATCTCCTCTTCTCCTAATAAAAGCAATAGTTCAGGAGAGACTTCTCTTCCCGCTTCCAAATGACTTTCGATCCGAGACAGCTTCATCAAGCGTAGCTGCAATTCCATCAACTCTGCTTCGACTCGCCGTTTTTCCTGATAAATAAAGGTCGCCAACGACTGTTCCTTAGTCAAGACTTCTTTGATTTCTTCGAGAGTCATCCCCATTTTCTTCAAAGAAGTGATCATGAATAGCTGCGAAAAGGACGAACTGTCATACATTCGATGACCGTGTTCATTTTTTCTTGCCGGATGGAGCAGACCGATCTCATCATAATACTGCAAGGTACGGACACTCACGCCTGCCAAATGACTGAATTCTTTGATTTTCAAATATCTTTCCATCTTATTCCACCTTCTTTTGCCACAGGACTCTTCCTAGCTCTTCACCAGCCACTAGCCAGTTTGCCAGTGGCAGTTCTTGTTTTTGCAGCACTTGCTGGCGGATGTCTGCTAATGCGGACTTTTCAACAAAAGGCATGCCTTGCAACAGGATTCCGCTGGTAGGCTGCTCTTGAGAAATCAAAAACTCGCTCAACAGCTGTTCACTTTGCAAAGAAAAACCTGTTAATGCTTCACCGGGTCTCTTGTTAAGAAAAGCAACTGTGCCAGTATGCAAACCTGTCTGCCAGTTTCCAGTGGTGATCGAAAGGATTGCTGGACGATTCAACCAACTTTCCAACTCAAAGTCTTCCTCGTTCATTTTTTCCGAATATTCCAAAGACAAGTTGTTTTGCTTGATCTCACAAAATATTTTTTCATTCTTACCAAATCGGTACAAAAAACTGAATTTTGTATGAAAATCATGGATGCCACCAAATAGTACGGCTGCCGTTATCGCCTCCTCCAGAAAGGCTCTCGCTGCCTGATTTCCTGAAAACGAAGCCAGCTCTCTTTGGACTAGCTCCCGACTATCTACAATGACCAAACGACAATCTTTTTGTACCGTCAAAAATTTTATTGTATTGAACAATTTCCTCACCTCTAAGAAGGAGCATAAACTATCACGTTACGTGAGGAGCAAGAAAAACTTATTTTTCGATTTCAAAGGTAACTTCCTCCAATTCAAAAATATCGGTCAAAATCCGATTCACTTGATTAAACAAGGCCTCATTACCTGGATATTTCGCAGCAGACTTCATCTCCTTGCTGCCAGACCGATACACGAAAACCCCATATTCTTCTAGCAATTGTATCGCTTTGTCTTCTTTTTTAAATTCGACATACTCTTCCATAAAATCGATCCTCAATTCTTGACGATACCCAGCTTTTAAAACCACTGCCATCACCAAGGAAGGAACATCCAAATCTTCCAGTGGTGTATTGATGTTCCTTAAAATCAGATTGTAAGAAGTCGTTTTTACCGTTGGACAGGCATTGCACCCACCATTGACTAAATCTGTTGAACGACTGATTGTTGCTTGCATCCTGATCCCCTCCTTTTTGTGATCATTTTAACATATATCAACCTTTTTGTACTAGTTACCTTTTCAACTCCTATTACCACGGCATTCCCTAGGTAACTTTTCGAGGCCTCCTAACGAATGTTAAACTTATTTGCGCAATTGACCGCATCATTTGATAGAATTTGCGGACTTTTTTCAGTATTATTTATTGTAGGAGGTAGAAAAAATGAAAAATTTTGGAGAGCAAGTCTATCAATTAAGAAAAGACTTTGGACTATCTCAAGAAGAAGTAGCAGAAGCATTGGGTGTTTCTCGACAAACGATCTCTAACTGGGAACATGGCCTCGCTCAACCTACACTCGATAAGGCAGTAGAATTGGCACATTTGTTTGAAGTCTCGTTGGATGAACTCGTTGGAAAAAAGAAACAAGCAACAAAAGAGTCCAATAAACTTTTACACTCTCTGCTGCACCAACCCGTGACTATTTATTTGTACCCCAATCCCGATTCCAATACATGGATCTCTATCAACAAAACGATTTTGAAACACTGTGAAATCACCGAAGTCAATCCAAACAGCATTCGAGTCCTCACGCTAGAAAAAAAACTGAAAATCGAACGATTGATCTTTCTTAAAGATATCGCCGGTTTTGAAAGGGAGTGCAACTGATATGTGGCCATTAGTCATCGTTTATGCAGCCCTCCTGCTCTATACTTTTTTAGACGACATCCTTTCATTGTTCAAAAGTAAAGATCCCCATTATCAGAAGGAGCAGGAAAGACAACAATTAGAACAAAAAAATGAACAGTCGGAAATCATCCAACAGTTACACGCATTGATCGGGCAAGAATGTCAGTTAGAAAGTCGACAGTTTTCCCTCTTGTCTAAACCCAACAAGCTGACAGCCAAGATCCTTAACGTAGAGGAGGACTGGATCGAGTTTTCTTATACCAAAAAGAGTAAAACCTCCACGATCCTCTTCCAAACAAAAGAGATCCAAAGTGTTTCCAAGATCATTGACTCGTAGGATCTCCTAGCATTTACCTAGGTAATTAAAAAGAGACTTCTCTTCACTCTTTACAATATTTTGAGGTAAAATAAATAGGCAAGGAGGTTTCATCCATGAAAATTTTAGTTACTGGTTTTGATCCATTTGCAGGTGAAAAAATCAATCCAGCTTGGGAAGCAGTCAAGCTACTACCAGCTCAGATCCAAGGTGCCGAGATCATCAAGCAAGAGGTCCCGACTGTTTTTGGTCGATCGGCCGAGGTAACCAATCAGGCGATTTTAGAATATCTGCCAGACGTTGTTTTGGCTATCGGACAAGCAGGTGGGCGTTCAGCCATTACACCTGAACGAATAGCGATCAATATCGACGATGCCCGTATCCCAGACAACGAAGGCAACCAGCCTATCGATACACCGATCCAAAAAGAGGGACAAGCCGCTTATTTCACGCAACTGCCTGTCAAAGCAATGGTCCAAGCAATCAAAGATATTGGCCTGCCGGCTACTCTTTCCAATACAGCCGGTACCTTTGTGTGTAATCATCTTATGTATCAAGTGCAGTACTTGATTGAAAAAGAATTCCCGAAGATGAAGGGCGGTTTTATCCATGTTCCCTTTGCTTCCCCTCAGGTCATCGATACCGATCAATTTTCTTTACAACTGAGCGAGATCACCGCAGGTTTAACAAAAGCCATCGAAGCAATTGTCTTGTTTGATCAAAAAAATGACCTACAAACGATTGAAGGCACGATCCATTAAATACAAAAAAACTTCACCAGTCAGCAGATCGGTGAAGTTTTTTATTTACCTTGGGATTACCTAGATGATTTGATCAAGAGGCCTATCTAAGCATTCGCAGCCTTTTTGGCATCTACCACGATCACATCTTCTGTATCGATATACAGTGCCTTGGTCTCAGGGATCTCATGCCAGTCATTCAAACGATCTACAACGATTTCTTTGCCGTTGCTTGTTTGGAAATGATAGCGACGGATGTTCCCCAGAGTGACCACATTTTTTAAGGAGACTGGTACTCTGAAAGCACCTTGCAAAGGCTCCATCGAAATCAGCTCTGGACGAATATAGTATAGATACTGATTGCCCATTTTAGAAAAATCAGCCGTGTATTCCTCTAATTCAAACCATTCAAAACAAATATTGTTTCCGATAAAATCGGCAACAAAAGGACTAGCTGGTGCTGTGTACAGTTCAAACGGTGAAGAAGCCTGAACGATTTCTCCTGCTTCCAACACAAACACTCGGTCGCTGATCAGCATCGCCTCTTCCTGATCGTGAGTCACAAAAATCATCGTCATGTTCAATTCACGTTGAATACGGCGCAAATCTTTTTGTAGCTGCTTGCGAATCTTAGCATCCAACGCACTCAATGGTTCATCCAGCAATAAAATCTTCGGTTCTGTAGCCAAGGCACGAGCCAAAGCCACCCGTTGTTTTTGACCACCGGATAAGCGTTGAACATTGACGGATGAAAATTCTGTCAATTGGACCAGATCCAACAAGTTGAACACACGCTGATTCAATTCCTCTTTGCTCAGCTTTTTGACTTTCAACCCGAAAGCCACATTTTCAAAGACGGTCATCGTTGGAAAAAGAGCATATTGCTGAAACACAAAGCCAATGTCACGATCTTTGGTTGGCTGTGCTTGAATTTCTTTATCATCTAGTTCGATCACCCCTTCTTGAGGCTGTTCCAAACCAGCAATACAGCGAAGCAAGGTTGATTTCCCACAACCGCTGGGACCTAGCAATGTCACAAATTCTCCTTTTTGGACATCAAAGGAAACATTATTCAAGATCTTTTTTTCCCCGAATGAGAGAGACAGATCACGAATAGTTAAGTAGTTTGTCATTCGTTTTTACCTCCGCTGTTTCTTTTTTCTTAAGTTTTAAAGTGACTGATCGTTGCTTCTTGTTCATGTAAAAAATCCCGAAGGCCACAGCAAGGAGAAATAGGAAATACAGAATCATGACAGCACTTGCCACATGTCCATTTTCATTCATCCGTCGTAGCATATAGATTCGAAGTGTTTCAAAGCGACCGCCGATCAATAAATTCGTTAGCATGTATTCGCCAAACACGGAAGAAAAGACCATCAAAGAAACCAAAGTCGTTCCTACCTTCAAATTCGGGATCAGTACATAGCGAATAATCTGGAACATCGGTGAGCCTAAGGTCTCTGCTGCTTCCACAAGTTCCTTCATATTTACCAAGCGCATTTGATTACTAATACCTAGGTAAACCACAGGTAACATTGAGATAAATAAAGCCCCTAGCAATACAAGAAACATTGGGAGACTTGACTTCGAATAGGTACGGAGTAAGGCAGTAACAAGAATTACCCCAGGGATTGCATAAGGTAATAAAACAATTTTTTGCAGGGCTTTATCCCATCTTGGGAAATACAGATTGATCCAGATCATGGTAGGAACCAGTAAAATGAAGATAATACCGGTCATCAAGCCCGCCAGCAAGAAGGAACGCCCCACTGCCCATAGAAAAGCCGGATCACCAAGCAACTGTTGAAACCATTGCAGGGTAAAATCATCAGGAATGATACTTTTTCCCCAAGAAGTCGAACTAGCATAAAAGAACGTAGCGATCAATGGGCTTAAATAGTACAAGCCGAAAAGGAACAAGAGAATGGGTACAACTATTTTTTTCATTTGCGCTCCTTTCGACTAACAAGAGCCATTAAAGTAATCATCAACAAGCCAAAAATCACGGACAAGGCACTTCCCATGTTCGGCTTGGCAAAGACATCACCAGAAACAAGTGAAGCAATTCGGACAGTCAGTAGATTCACATTACTACCGGTCAACGCATAAGCTGTCTCATACGTCCCCATCCCATTGGCAAAAAGGATGATCCCGGTCGTCAACAAGGAAGGTCTTAAAAATGGAAAGGCTACTTTGCGCCAATAGTAGAAGTTACTCGTGCCCAAGGTTGCTGCAGCTTCTCCCCATTCTTGTTTGACTTCCTTCATACTCGGGTACAAAAACAGCACCCCTAAAGGAATTTGGAAATACACATAGGTCAATCCCAATCCCCACCAAGAATAGAGATTGAAAGCTTGCAGTGAAGGCATCAATAATTTTAACACCCCAGCATTTCCTAGCAAAATAATGAAAGAAAACGCTAAAGGAATCCCTGCAAAATTGGCGGCTAAATTGGAAATAAAGGTGATCTTTTCTTGTGTTTTATTCGATAACTGCAACAAGCAAAGGCAAAGAACGATTGCTCCAATCAAACCTAACACACAAGAAACCAGCGCGATCAGTAAGCTATTGAAAAATGCCTGATAGTAATAGCCATTTGTGAAAAATTCTTTGTAATTGGACAACGTCCAAGCACCCGTCGTGTCTAGTTGAAAACTGCCAATAATCATAAACAGCAGTGGTACGATTAAAAAGGCCACGAGCAGGCTCAACAAGGGAACCAAACCCCAATAGCGTTTCATTTTGTTCATTCCCTCCTTTGACCAGCACCGATCTGCATGTGTCCACCAGTGTCGATGGACAGTAAACTACAGATCAAAGCTGGCAGCTCCAATTGATTCATTTGCTGTAAGCCGCTGTTTTTTGGAAATTTTTCAGAAAGGATGAAGAGCGGTACTTCCCGATGGGCAGGGAGAGTCCCACCGTGCAAACCCTTCTCATCCATTCCGTGGTCGGCAGTCACTAAGATTTGGTAACCCATTTCTAACCAAGCTGGGATCGACATTCCCAAAAGCGTATCTGCAAAATTTACGGCTGCTGCATATTCTCTGGAAGCAGCCGTAAATTTGTGTCCAACATCATCAATATTCATCGAATGGATCAACATATAATTAGGCTGATAGGTTTGAATAATATGATTCGCATCAGCAAAAACATGTGAATCTGGATAATAGTCTTCACTGTAAAAAATCCCATGTTGAATCGCTTTGTCTTCATCGTTTTGAATCCGATGACGAGAGATATCATACGGTGCTTCGTTGAATAACTCACTTTGCCAGTAATACGCAGCGGCACCGGTTGTTCCTCCAGCTTTTTTGACTAGATCAAACAAGGAAACTTCTTTTGAACGTCGCACATGACCGTTCGTCAAAATACCATTTTTGTAACTCGGAACTCCTGTTGCCAACACTTCATACAAAGGACGAGAGTTACTTGGCATTTCCGAGATGATCTTGATCCGTTCTGCTTGCTGATGCTCCACCAAATGATTCATCACACCCATTTGTTCGACCGCCGTATCATAACGGCAGCCATCAAGCACGATCAGGATCAATTTTTCTTCTAATTGCTTATTTGACATGGCTCAAAACCTCTTTTTGCCATAATTCTGGTAGACTCATCGCCGTTTCATCCCATTTTGCATTGTCTTTCACTGGTTCTGCGGATTCATAAGCAGAACCAGGCAATAATTTTTCAGCAATCTCTGCTGGCAATTCAACACTTTCACGAATCGGACGCGCATAGCCCTCTGCTAAGTTGATTTGGCCTTCATCTGATAAAATGTATTCTCTCGCTAATTTCGCTGCATTTGGATGTGGTGCATTTTTGTTGATGATTGTTGTATAACCACTGATCACTGAGCCATCAGAAGGGATCGTTACTTCAAAGCGGTCCGCATTGATTTGATCTCTATAGTTCAAACCATTGAAGTCCCACACGACTGTTACGTCGATTTCACCTTTTTCCAAATTGGCTACACTCGCATCTACTGAAGAAATACGATCCGCTTGCGCCAATTCTTGGAAGTACTGCAAACCTGGTTCAATGTCAGACTCGTCGCCACCTTGTGCAATTGCTGCAGCCAATACCGCAAACTGTGCTTGGTTGGCTTTTGTTACATCGCCGACAGCTACCTGATACTCCCCATTTGCCAAATCTTCCCAAGAAGTCGGTGCTTCGCTGACATTGTTTTTATCTGTCAAGAAAGCAATCGTTCCCGTATAGCTCAACAACCAGTGACCTTCGTCATCCTTCGCCCAATCAGGAATTTCATCCCAGTAGCTCGTTTTGTAAGGCATGGTCAAATCTTTGCTGACTGCCAAAGGGCCGAAGCTGATACCAACATCGCCAATATCCGCTGTTCCTTTGGTACCTTCCGATTCAAATTTTGCCAATTCTTCAGCACTAGACATGTCTGTATCTGTTTGTTTGATACCATATTTTTCTTCGATGTCATCCCAAGTGCCTACCCAGTTTGCCCAGCTATCTGGCATTCCTAAGCTGGCGATTTCGCCTTCTTCTTTGGCTTTTTCAATGATCGTATCTAAAGAATCATCTGCAGATGCGTTGCTTTCGGTTGCTTCTGATCCGCATCCTGCAAGAGTTGTTAGTAAAATCATACTTGTTGTTAATTTCGTTAATTTTTTCATTTCTTCACCTCATCTTTTGATAGGTTCATCCTAGCAAAGCTTTGTTAATTTCTTGCCAGTTTTACGAAAAAATCGGATAAAGCTTGTGGATGTCTCGTTAAGAATGTGGATTTTTGGTAAAGTGAATGTTCTCTTTTGTTAAATAAAAAAAACGGACAGCATTCTGTCCGTGAGAATGCTGTCCGTTTTGGATCAATTGCCTTGTTCAATTTTTGCCAGTTTTTGCAGACGTCTTTCGTGTCGTTCTTCCGTAGAATACTCTGTTGACACCCATGTATCGACGATCATCAATGCTAGGCCTTCGCCGAGTACTCGCTGCCCTAAGCATAAAACATTGGTATTGTTATGCTCTTTTGTTGCTTTCGCAGAAAAGACATCGCCGACTAGTGCTGCTCGGATTCCTTCAACTTTATTCGCCGCAATACTCATACCGATCCCTGTGCCACAAACTAAAATACCGTAATCGACTTCTTTTTCGACTACTTTTTGAGAGACTTGCTTGGCATAGTCAGGATAATCGCCAGGCGTTGCGCTGTCGGTTCCAACATCCGTTACTTCGATTCCTTTTGCCTGTAAATGTTCGACAATTGCACTTTTTAATTCATATCCGCCATGATCATTTCCAATTGCAATCTTCATTTGTATACCCCTTTTAGTTGTTTATTCCTCACACTCGGTACTTGCTAACGATACTGCTGGCGAGCAGAGGTCTGTTACACACACTATTCTACCAATTTCTATCTTTAAAATCCATTACTCTCCAGCAATGCCAAAATTTCATCTTCTGTTGTTTTTCCAGAAAGTTCATTCAGCAGCTCAGTATGTTGCATCAAGCCCATCAAATTCTGTAGCATCGCTAGCTGTTGATGCGGTTGATTCAAGCCCAAAATGAAAATAAAGTTCGCTGAAACAGCTAGGCTGGCATCATCCATCCGTTGGAAGTCAACTGGATTTTCTGGCATGATAAATGCGATGAATTCCTCTTTGACGCATTCTGCATCGGTATGAGGAATCGCAATACCATACGTTCCTTGATCGATTCCTGTTGGAAAGACTTGTTCACGTTCTAAAATTTTTGGCAGAAACGTATCCGTTACCCAATCTTTTTCCACTAGCAGCTGATTCACTGTTGAGAAAAGTGCTTCTCTGTCTTCAAAGCTGTCTCCAATTAGAATAGGCGCCCCTTTTAAATAATCTGTTACTTTTTTTGTCATGTTCATTACCCCCAATATTTCATTCGATATGAGCGAAGTGTTTTGTACGCTTTGGCCGGATCAGAAATCTTTAGCAGCTTTGCAATATAATCTTCTCTGCCAGCTAGATCCATGAGCTCCAGCAATGCATCTATGTGTTTTTCATTATTGTTTGAAGCTAGCAACACAATCAAATGTACTCGCTCGCCAGTTTCCGTGACAATTCCTTCTTTAAAAATGCCAAAACTCAATGCCACGCCAAGTGCGCCTTTTTCAGGTTCAGTATGCGGTAACGCCAACTGATGTCTAAAGACGATATATGGCGGAATCTCTGACATTTCTTGTTTCAAGGCTGTCAAATACTGAGGTGTGATAATTTCTTCAGTAATCAACGGTTGACTTAAAATTTCCAAGGCTTCATGCCAAGTGACCGCATTTTCCTCAATAATGACGCGATTAGAACCCAGCAATTGATCAAAGTGAATCGCTTGATCATTGACTGCTTCTGTGATCGATGCATTTTCTCTCAATAAGTTCAATACATCTAAAAACAAAGCTTCTTCATCAGGTATGTCTACATTCTTCTTCACCTGAGCGACGATCTTTTCTGCAAGTCCAAAATCGTCCATGCCGACCAATGTATCGTTCATCACTTTTTTGCGAAGCTGTAGTTTCCCTTCATCCGTCAAAAAATCTTGGACTAAATAAAAGCGTTTGTCTGTTTCCAAGGGTACGGATGAAAAAACGATATCTGCTTCAATGTTACTCTCATAAAATTCTCTCAAAGAAAGTGTTCTTATGAAGTCCATCTCAGGAAAAAGTCCTGTCAAACTTCTTTCCAGAAGCAGGGAAACCGAGATCCCGTTCGTACAAACGATGATCGCTTTTTTTCTTTCTTCATTAGGAAGCACACTGTCATGCTCTAACAAATGTCCACCAAAGAACAGTGCCAGATAGAAGATCTCCGTCTCAGGAATCTCTTTTTCAAAGAAATGCTCCAATGGTTTCAATGACTGCTTCACCAAATAGAAGACTGAAGCTACACCCATATTTTTTAGTCTTTCAATATCGACTTCATTCAAATGCATCCGATATTTGATACGATAATACGCCGGCCGCATATGGATCATGATCCGGTTGCGTAATTTTTTTTTGTCCACGATCGTGATGTGCGCGATTTTTTCAAAATTATTGATCACACGTTCAACGGATCCTTCCAACTGAGAAAGTTCTCCGTCTGACAAGATATCCATTTGTGTAAGATTCGTTGACAAGAATAACAAGGTAAAGTAGATCATTTCATTAAAATCTGCACACTCGACCTCATCTGCGAAGAAAATTTCCTTGATAACATTATATTCCTTCGTTTCCTGTAGCTCAGCATAATCCAATTCAAAATCATAGCTGATACGTTTTTCCCTATTGATCCGACGATGGAGCAACAAGGTGAAGACCGGTAAGTGTCTGATTTTGTCATCCGAGTAACGAATGTTCAGCTTCTTTTCTACTTGCTCGACTTTTTGTTGGTATTCCTGTAATTCCGGAGTGTCTATATCTGCAAAACGCTTTAAAAGGAGCTCGTTACTGTCAAATTGACAAATGTCATTGACCGTCTCAAACAGCAGCTGTCTGCGATTCCATTCATCTCCTTCGATCCGATATCCCTTTGAACGTAAATATTCAAGTTTGAGTTGATGGTTAGACAACAGACCGGTCAAGTCCTTTAAATCTCTGGCCACCGTATTTTTACTAACATTCAATTCAACAATAAAGTGATTCATAGACAGAAAATCCGTCTTGGATAACAGCATCAGAACGATCAGCTGTAGCCGTTCTTCCGGCGACAGATACACCTCGATCTGCTTGCTTTTGTGCAGATCGTTGAATTGTTCATTGACTGCCCTCGAAACCACAAAATGTCCATTTTGAGTTCGATAGATCGTTTCCAGCTGCATACCTTCCAAATAATCATTCAACTTTTTCAGCGAATAATTCAGCTGAGAACGCGTAAGATCCAATCTTTTACCAATCGAACTACTCGTCTCTTTTGGATTACTCAATATTTCCATAAATAGCTGGTTTGTTCGTACATCTAATTCCATGTTAATCCCTTCTGGAAACCTACCGCTGATTAGCCAAGAGAGAGTCAGAAAAATTTCTGACTCTCAGCTTTGCTAGACTATCATTCGTTGGATTGAATCATTACTTTGATTTCATCGCCAGACATTACACTTTCAAACGCTGAACGCCAATTTTCTAAAGAGAATGTTTTTGTGATCATTTCGTCGATATTGATTGCTCCTTTGGCAAGCAAATGCAAAGCGATTGGCCAATCATACGGATTTTGAGAACGGCTTCCTACATAATTGATCTCTCTTTGAATGATCGATTCTAAATCGAGTTCATTCATTTTGTCTTTGAATAGGCCCACCTGTACAAAATCGCCGCCTTTTTTCGTCAACGGCAATGCTGCATTGACTGCCATGATAGCACCGGAAGCATCGTAAACCTTGTCAACGCCATAACCATTCGTCTCTGCAAGGACAACTTCTGCCAGATCTTGTTTTTGTGTATTCACAATGATATCTGCACCCATTTTTTTCGCTAGATTCAAACGATGCTCGTCTTTGGTGATTCCAGTAACGATCACTTTCGCACCGATCTCTTTGGCGATCTGTACCAAATACAATCCGATTGGACCAGGACCGATCACTAAAATCGTATCCTTCAATTCTAAACGGCTCTTTTGATACATTGCATGGACACAACAAGCAACTGGTTCAGTCATTGCTGCTCCCTCATAGCTTAGTTGCTCTGGCAATTTGTGTGCGTATTTTTCTTTGACTAGCACATAGTTTGCCATCGAACCATTTTGCTGAGTTCCTATTCCTTTTCTATTAGAACACAAATTATACTCTTCTTTCAAACAATAGTCACATTCATTACAAACATGGAAAGTTGTTTGACTCGTGACACGATCATTTTCAGCAAATTTAGTGACATCCGCGCCAACTTGCACGACTTGACCTGAAAATTCATGTCCTAAAACAACGGGTGTCTTTGGATTTTTGTACTCGCCCTTGAAGGTGTGGATATCAGATCCACAGATTCCTGTGTAGGCAACCTTTACCAAAAGTTCGTCTGCTGCGGGTACTGGAACATCCAGCTCCAATAATTCCATTTGATCGTATCCAGGAGCAGTTTTTGTTACTCCTAGCATTTTTTCTGTACTCATTGCTTTCAGCCTCTCTGTTTTAATCCGTTTTATTGATAGAAGTTACTGACTAAATTTCGCTTAGATTCCGCCGCCGATCAATTGTCCAACTTTCAAGAAGATCCATTTCAAGAAGTTTCCACCTGTATCAAAGTTAGTGATTTGTGCTGCACCTTCTGGGAATGCTACAACGCCTTGCGCCATTTCTGTAAGTACTGGTGCATAGTCTGTTGCCATCCATAGAGCAAATACCATTACGACTGTACATGTAAGTACTGAGTGTAAGATGTTTCCTTTACGGCTAGGTACGATCATCCCTACGAAGAATGGAATCGTTGCTAAGTCACCGAAAGGTAATACACGGTTACCTGGTAGAATAACAGCCAAGAACAATGTGATTGGAACCATTAGCAAACCTGTTGACAATGCTGCTGGAGAACCAGTTGCCAATGCCGCATCCATACCCAAGAAGATTTCGCGATCGCCATAACGATCTTGCAATAGCTTTTGAGCACCTTCTTGAATTGGGATCAAACCTTCCATCAAGACTTTAACCATACGTGGCATTAAGAACATAACCCCACCCATTGTCATACCCATTTGTAAAATACCAGAGATGTCATAACCACCAAGTGCTGCCAATGCCGCACCGATGATGATACCCATGATCATTGGTTCACCGAAGATACCAAAACGTTTTTGGATTGTTTCTGGATTGACGTCTAATTTGCTGATACCAGGAATACGGCTGATTACCCATCCAATCGGGATACCAAGAACCGCATAACCAGCTGTTGAACCAGTTGATAGTGCAACCCCTTCAAGTCCATAGTACTCTTGTACAGCTGGCGCAGTTAAATCCGCCATGATCTGTACGAAAACAGTAAAGATGATTCCGGCAATTACACCGAAGAATAAGTTATTTGTCAAGATATACACTGTTGCTGATACTGAAGCAACATGCCAGTAGTTCCAAATATCGATGTTCAATGTTTTTGTCCAGTTGAAAGCCAACATGATCAAGTTAACGACCAAGATGATCGGAATCATCAATCCTGCGATTGGCTGTGCCCAAGTTGCCCCGGCAACCGCTGGCCAACCAGCATCGATAATCGTCAAATTCAAACCAAAACGCTCAACCATCGCTTGTGCTGCAGGACCTACACTTGTTGTCAATAAATTAATTACTAAATTGATCCCAATCATACCAATACCAACTGTGATCCCTGCAGTGACTGCTTTCGCCGGTTTTACTCGGAAAACTAACCCTACGATAAAAATGATGATAGGCAACATAACACTTGGGCCCATATCTAAGATACTTTGTACTACATTCATCAATGCATCCATTTATAATACCTCTCCATTCTGTAAAATAATATATGAATAAATTCCTTTATTCCCCGACTAGTTCAATACTTTTTTTGCTTCTTCAATAATTTTTGCTTCGATTTTGTCTGTACCGATCCCTGTTAAAAAGGCCATTGCTTGAATTGCAGGAATGTCATATTGTTTTGGCAACATTGTTGTAGAAATCAACATATCTGCACCTGCTTGTTTTCCTGACGCTTCTGCGATCTTGATTTGTTCAATATCCACTGGAATATTGTTTCTTGCGAATAAATCCTCTACTTTTTTCATTACAACGGTAGATGTAGCAATCCCTGCGCCACATGCAACTAATACTTTCAATTTTCTCATTTGGTTTCCCTCCAACTAACTATTTTTTGTCTGTACAAAAACAACACTTAAAACCAGCATGCTTTTCTCTGTTATTTTTTACATTCTCATCATATCTTACAACCGCTTACATCACAATCTAATTCCAGACTCACTTTTATCTAACCAATTGTGCAACATGAGTATTTTGTGAATTTTTTAGAGGTCAAGTCCGGTTCATCAGCAATCACAGCGCTTTCCATTGTTCAAAAATCTGTTATTTTCTGAATTTTCTTTCAAAGGTTTTTTTCAGCTTATTATAAGGTAACAACTATTTTTCACAGCTCTTTTTTGAAAAGAATTGCTTGCTCGGACTGCTATCTGATAGACTAGATACAATGAAAAAGAAAGAGGGTTAACAGGGTGCCAACAGGAATAATAATCAATACCGTTTCGATTTTGCTGGGGGGAATATTTGGAGGTTTGCTGGGTAATCGGCTGACCGATACTTTCAAGATGAATCTAACCATGATTTTTGGTGTGTGTTCAATGGGAATGGGGATCTATGCGATCGCTCCGATGAAGTATATGCCGCCGGTCATTTTTGCCTTGGTGATCGGAACAGGGATCGGCTTATGGATCCATCTAGGTGATCGAATCAATCAAAGTGCGGCCTTGATGCAGCGACCGATCGCAAGACTCTTCCCAACGGAACATCTTGATCTTTCACAAGAGGAATTTATCCAGACACTGGTCACGATCATTGTTTTGTTCTGTGCAAGCGGGACAGGGATTTACGGCAGCTTGGATTCTGGTATGACCGGCGATCACTCGATCTTGATTTCCAAATCGATTCTTGATTTTTTTACAGCTGTCATTTTCGCCTGTAATCTAGGGTATGTCGTTTCTGTGATCGCTATTCCTCAGTTCCTTATTTTTTATGGTCTTTTTTTGATGGCAAAATTTATCTTTCCGCTAACAACTCCGGAAATGATTCTTGACTTCAAAGCATGCGGTGGCTTTTTGATGTTGGCCACAGGTTTTCGAATGATTCATCTTAAGATGTTCCCCACTGCCGATATGATTCCGGCGATGATTCTTGTCATGCCCTTCAGTTGGATCTGGGTCAATTGGATCCTGCCGTTTGTTTAAACTTTCTTTAACCTTTGGATAACGATTTCTTTTTGCGAAAATTGTGATAAAATAAGACAAACAATCAACCTTCGTAAAGGAGTTTTATCTTGAAAAGAAAAATAATCGGACTGTGTATTCTAATGTTCAGTATTTTCTCTGTCTTGCAACCGACTTCCGTCTTGGCGGACACGCTTTTAGAACAAGCGCAAGAAGCCGGCTATCAAATACCCGAAGCGAATTTGCCTGAAGCTGGTATCGTCATTGAAGCAGAGAACGGCCAAATCCTATGGGAACAAGATGCTGAAAAAGAGATCAACCCTGTCGGTCTATCGAATCTGATGACACTTTATTTGACCTTTGAAGCACTCAAGGACACCGACCTTACGCTAGATACTCTGGTAACGACCACCGACAACCAACAGGCGATCGGACAGCTCGCAACGATCAGAAACAACAACGTGATCGCTGGTGTGGAATACAGCATCGCTGACCTGATCCAGCTAGCAGCCGTGCCTTCTTCCAACGTTGCCACAATTATGTTATCCCATACGATCGATGAACAAGATGGCCCATTTGTCACAAAAATGAATCAAAAAGCGGAAGAACTGGGGATGACCCAAACAACGTTCAATACCGCAACAGGTGTCCCTGCAATCGAATTCAACGGCTATTACCAACCAGAAAGCTACGATTTCTATACGGGCAATCAGTCAACAGCCAAAGACTTGGCGATCCTGACCTATCATCTGATCAAAGATTTTCCTGAACTGCTAGAAATCACCAACCAGTCGACGATCACCGTTTTGCCAGACTCTCTCTATGAAGAATCCTTTGATTCGGAAAACGAATTACTAGCAGGTGGTACCTTTGCCTCTAGCGGTGTAGATGGATTGAAATACAGTGGTGACACAGAGAGCGGCTATCACGGAATTACCACTGCTCGACGTGACGGCTGGCATACAATCACTGTTCTCTTGGGCGTAGGTGATCTAAGCAATCCAGAGAGCAAACAATCCTTGTTCGCCTTAAGCGATACCTTGCTCACGTCCGTCTTTGATACTTACAGCTATACTGAGTTATTAGGCGCTGGTTCACAAACAGTCAACGAAGAAACGATCAAAGTAGAAAATGATTTTTATGTAGTGACCCCTAAAGATCAAGAAGCCTCATTCACCTTGACTGACGGCGAGATCACCTTGGAAAATGAACTTCCGGTCGTGTCAGATACCGTGACTCCGATCAAGGCTGCTTACGTAGTAGAAGAATCCGAGTTAGAACAAAATTTAGAACGATTTCCTTTTCTAACTACCCTGCTCAATATCGTTGAAATCACCAAGCTAACGATTCTCTCTGCCGGAGCAATTGTATTGGGAATAATTTTCTTACTGATGTCTGCCTTTATTCCAGGTCACACAGAAGAAGAAGACGGAGCAGAAACTGAGTTTGAGACTCGTCGTAGACAAAAGAAACGCAAAAAAAGAAACCTGCCTGTGAAGCAAATCTTAGTTGTTGTCGGACTCCTCAGTTTGCTCAGTGGCGTTGTTATTCTGTCCATCCAATATTTGATTTGATCGAAGCATTGCTCTATGCAATGCTTTTTCTTTCCCTCGGGAATTACCTAGGTAATCTCCAAGTGTCAACTTCCCCTTACTCCTTTAGAAAAACGACAAATGTCAAGAGCCTTTGATAGCGGAGATTCTTTCAGTCCACTATATTGAAATCAGGAGGTGCGTAATGAACATTGGTGATAAACTAAAAGTGACTCGCAAACAATTTGGCTATACTCAGGAAGAAATCTCAGAAAAAATTCATGTCAGTAGACAAACGATTTCCAGTTGGGAAAATTCCAAAAGTTTGCCAGACGTAACTAGCTTGATTTTATTCAGTGATCTTTACGATCTCACTTTAGATGAACTGATCAAAGGAGACGAAAACATGATGAAAGAAATCAACAAGAACGATCAATTAATAAAAGAAACGAAATTTTTAGGCCATGCTCGACTAGCAACCGAGATTAGTTTAAGCAGTGCCATCTTACTTTATTTAGCAGAACAGTTTTTCCATCTACAAACAAGTAGCTGGCTTCTGCTCTTGCTGATCACCAACACGATTCCTTATCTAGCAATAAATAAGCAGAAGGGACAAAGTCTCTTTGTCCTTGCAAAACAACAAACCCTCCGAAAGGCTGTAGGCGTTTCGCTAGATATTATCACAGGCTTTTTGCTGGCCTTTCTATTCAGCCGCTTTCTTTAAAAACAAAAAAATCATGTGGACATTCGCCACATGATTTTTTTATTTATTCTGCATCCTGATCCAAGTCGATCTCAAAGCCATCAAAGACTTCTCCGTCATAATATTTCATCAGCTGATCGATCGAAAGCAACGAGGAAGTCATTTCCTCGGTCGATTCCTCCGGTACTTGCGCTTCGGCATATTCTTGATAGCGTTCCATCAATTGACGGTACATCTCTTTTTTTGAATGCCCCTCAGCTGTAAGAAAGGGCAGCTCCCTTAGATAAGCAGTATACACCGGTTTGTCGGCTACAAATTCCACTGGTAACTCAGCGACAGTCAGATTCATTTCCTTAAAATGCTCAAACATAGACGTCCTACCCTTCGATCTCAATGACACGTTCAACAAATTCTTCATAAAATTCCTGCTCATGGGAAACGACCACGACTGTTCCTGGATATTCTGCTAAACTTTGTTGCAAGCTTTCTTTGGTTTCCTGATCGATATGGTTCGTTGGTTCATCCAAAATTAAAAAATTTCCTTCTGTCATGGTCATTTGTGCCAATTTTACCTTAGTTTGCTCTCCACCACTCAGCATTTTTAAAGGTTCCTGTGCCAACTGATTAACTAATCCTGCACAAGAAAGCTGTCTGCGTAATTCTTTTACTGTCGCTTTCGGATAAAGATTACCTAGGTATTGCAGAGGTGTTTCCAAGGGACTTTCCCAGACCAATTCTTGAGAAAAATACGTGATTTTCGTGTTTGCAGGAAACTGAAATTCCCCGCTAAGTGTTGAAATTTCACCAATCAAGGTTTTCAATAGGGTCGATTTTCCGATACCATTGAAACCTCGGATCGCGATTTTTTCTCCATAACGGATCGTTAGATTGATTGGTCGCAACAACGGACGTTCATAGCCAACAACTAACTCATCGGTAGTCAATGCCAAGGTACTGACGATTGGTTTGTATGGAAATTGGAAATTCGGTTTTGCTGTGTCACTTGGTGGCGTCAACCGATCAATCTTGTCTAACTGCTTCTCACGACTTTTAGCCATTGTCGAGCGGGAACCTGCCTTGTACTTACGGATGTAGGCTTCGGTTTTTTCGATATGACGTTTTTGGGCTTCGTATTGACGCAGATAGCTCTCGCGATTCGCTTCCTTCTGCTTCAAGGCTTTGGTCAGATTTCCAGTATATTTGTTCAATTTGCCAAACTCAATGTCCGCAATATGGGTCGTGATCTCATTTAAGAAGACCCGATCATGAGAAACCACCAAGAAGGTTCCTGAAAATGTTTGTAGAAAGTTCGTCAACCATTGGACATGCGTATCATCCAAATGATTGGTTGGCTCATCCAAGACTAACACATCCGGTTTTTCCAACAGTAATTTAGCCAAAATGACCTTAGAGCGCTGCCCTCCGCTTAGATTTTTCAGAAAACTGTCCAATCCCAAGACATCGATTCCCAAGCCTGAAGCCATTTCTTGGATCAAGGTACCCATCTGATAAAACTCCCCTTGGTCCAACTGTGTCTGCAAGCGACCGGCTCTCTCCAACAGCTTGTCTTCCATTGTTTCACTGTAGCTAGTATACAAAGCTGTGATTTCTTGCTCAATATCTAGTTCCTTCTGAAAGGCTGTTTTTAGAAATTCTTCGATCGTCAGCGTTTCATCCACGCGAACATACTGATCCAAATAGCCCAACTGATGGTTTTTAGCAAATTCGACTCTGCCATCATCCGGCAAAATCTCTCCTGTAATGATCTTGATCAAGGTCGATTTTCCGGCACCGTTTTGCCCGATCAAGCCGACATGCTCCCCTTTATTGATTTGCAGATTTAATTCTTCATATAAGATTTTATCTCCAAATTGTTGTGTAATATCGATTAAACTTAACATCTTGTCTCTCCATTTCTTGTAGGTGTTTTTTGGCAGAAAAAAACTGCAGACACATCGTCTACAGCACCACCATCTATCCTCCATCGAAAACACGGCAAAAAAACGTGCCTTTTCGATGAAGCGGCTATAGCCTGCTCTTAACAATGCTTCATCTTCACTGGTTGTCAAGAGCTGCTTTTCTGATAAATTTCAAATAGGATTTAAAAAACATACGAAACATCCTCTCGAACACAAGTCTAACATGCGCTTGAAAAAATGTCTAACAGTGAAACTATCTTAGGGCTACAAAAAACATCGTTTCTCTCCTATTCAGAAGAAAAACGATGCTTGTTTAACAAATTTATTTCACCATATTTTTATTTCACCACATTGCGGACAAAGGCATCGTCGCTGATTCCTTGTTCAATGACTAGCTTGGCATATTCTTTCGCACCAAAGAGCGAGTGATCACGGTAATTGCCACATTCTTTTTCAGAGACTCCTTGAATATCTTCAAATTTTGTCTCGTTGGCAATGATCGTCAAGACCTCTGTCATGACCTTCGCAACTTCTGTGGCGCTAGGAACGCCCCAAGTGATCAAATGGAAGCCTGTCCGACAGCCAAAAGGCGAAATGTCAATGATACCTTCTAGACGGTCACGCATCAAATCTGCCAACAAATGCTCCAATGTATGGATCGTTCCTGTTGGCATCTCCTTTTCATTTGGTTGTAAAAAACGCAAATCATAATTAGCGATCACATCGCCTTTTGTCCCTTTTTCTTCTGCAATCAAGCGCACATAAGGTGCCTTGACTTTCGTATGATCCAGTGTAAAACTTTCTACCTCTGCCATCTTCTTCCTCCTTGTACTTTCTGTTTCCTCTATTCTACCTCTTTTGACAAAATTTTTCATCCATTGTCTAAGATTCCTTGATCCGTTGTTCATTGCCCCCATATTTTCCCTTAATGTACTAAAAAAAGTAAATTAGAACAAAATCCCTTCATCAAAGACTGAACTTCCCACTCTTTTCAACCGATTGATTATAATAACTACATTGTTCAAAGGAGGGGATGCCATGAATCGATCAAAAAGATTGTCACACTCTGAAATAGCTCTTGCACTGTCGTCAACAAAGAATCCAAAGACTGCCTCCTCGTGCCCTTTGACTCCAATCAAGCAGACACGCTCGATTGGTCTGTTACTCAGTCATATGCAAAACTCCTTTACGTCACTACTCGTTTCCTCGCTCACCAAGGAATTATCAGCATTAGGCTACAACCTTGTCGTTCGAGACTTAAAAAATGACCCCCAACTCTTGGAAAGTCGATTGACTGATCTGCTGCAATATCCAGTAGAGGGACTGTTCCTTTCTGAGATTGAGTTATCAAAGGAACAGCAGCAATCATTGGAAGCACTCGATCTGCCTATTGTGTCGATCAGCACGCCAATCAGTTTGGCAAAAGCAGATTCAATTCTACTCAATAATCGAACCACTACAGAAAAAGTTCTGGCACGCATGATCGAGTCTGGTCATCGACGGATCGGCGTTATCGCTTCGCCACAAAATACCTTCATCACCAAGGAACAGTTGCAAGGCGTGACTGATGCTGTTTATGCTAATCAGGCTTTTGTAGAGCATATAGAATTCTATTACGGTGATTACTCCACAGCGAGCGGCTATAAAGGGATGCAACGACTACTGGACCAAGAAGTCACTGCTGTTTTTTCCTGTAACTATAAAATGGCGATCGGCGGATTGCAGGCTCTTTATCAGCAAGAGTTGCCGATAGATCGACAGTTGTCCTTTGCCAGCTTCGACTACACAGGCGGACTAGACAGTCTCTATCCAAATGTAACCACGATCCATCAACCTATCGAAACGATCGGAAAACTGGCAGCACATCGCATCTCCAAGAAAATCCAATCACAAAATCAATTAACCGGCGCCACCTATATTCAATACAACACCATCCATTGGCAAGACAAACTCATCCCTACTACAAAAAAAGTCACCCTTATTTAACAGCGACCCTCATTTTTACTCTTAGAACATGCGCAATCTCGCTGAAACAGAAAACTCTTTCATATATTTATGAACGAAACTAAAAAAGCAGTCCACATTCGGATTGCTTTTTTAGTATTACTCTATTTTTATTCAGTCACTTCGACAATAAAACTTTCGTACGGACGTAATGCACCCATCACAGATTCTCTAGGCTGGTTTTGGATCATAAAGCGATACGCTTTGTCCCCAAAAATTTCGTCTACTTCTTGTGTTTCTTCAGACAAATTGGCAAGCACGATCCAGGTTTGATCCGCTGTTTGACGCTTGTAGGCAAAGACAGCTGGATGTTCTGGCAGAAGCAACTCATAAGTACCTTCTTTTAAAATCGTTTCTTTGTGACGTAAAGCGATCAATTGTTGATAGTAACGGAAAATCGAATGCTCTGAAGCCAAATCTGCCTCTACGTTGATCTCTTTGTGGTTTGGATTGACCTTGAACCACGGTGTCGCCGTTGAGAAGCCGGCATTTTCTTGGTCATTCCAATGCATTGGTGTCCGAGCATTGTCACGACTCACTTTATGAACAGCCTGTAAGAAAGCTTCCTTCGTCAAGGTTTGTTGATTCAAGACAAAGTGCTCGTAATTGCCGCGCAACTCGATATCCACGTATTCTTCCAATTCAAATTTCGGATTGGTCATCCCGATTTCTTCTCCTTGAAAAATATACGGTGTTCCCTGCATTCCATGCAAGATCGTTGCAAAAGCCGTTGCGGATTCGTAACGATACTCTTCATCATTTCCCCAGCGAGAAATGATACGAGCACGGTCATGGTTCTCAAAATACAAAGCATTCCAACCACGATCTCTTAAATTGACCTGCCAGTCGCTCATGATTCGTTTCAAAGCAACGATGTCTGGATTCTGCAAGGCCCAACGACCGTTGATATCGCCCTTCTTGCGGTCGATATGCATGTGTTCAAAGGTAAAGACCATGTCCAACTCTTCCCGCTTCGGATCAACCAACAGATGTGCATCTGCTGCTTTAGCTGCCGGTGCTTCACCGACACTCATCATGTCTAACGGTGTCAACGCACGCTGATTCATCTCGTGGATAAATTCATGCATCCGAGGACCGTTTTGCTGATTCGAAGTCGTCAATGGACGTTCGTTATCTGGAAAATCTAAATCTTTGGAAATCGACGTGATGACATCCATGCGCCAGCCATCTATTCCTTTTTCTTTCCAGTAATGCATCATTTCATAGATCGTTTCGCGAACCTTAGGATTTTCCCAGTTCAGATCCGGTTGTTCCTTCGCATAATAGTGTAGATAATACTGCTGACGAGATTCGTCCCAAGTCCAAGCTGAACCGCCGAAGCTTGATCCCCAATTGTTAGGTTCTTTACCGTCAGGACCTGCATCCTTCCACATGTAAAAATCACTGTATGGATTGTCCTTTGATTTCCGGCTTTCTTGGAACCAAATATACTGATCCGACGTATGGTTCGCCACGAAATCCATAATGATCTTGATGTCTAACGCATGCGCTGCTGCAATCAAATCATCCATGTCTTCATTAGTCCCAAACATTGGATCGATCTGATAGTAATCAGCGATATCATAACCGTTGTCAATTTGTGGAGAAAGATAGACTGGACTAAGCCAGATCGCATCGATGCCTAGCTCTTTCAAGTAAGGCAGCTTTTCTTCAACCCCTTTCAAATCACCGATTCCGTCGTTGTTCGTGTCGTTAAAGCTTTTTGGATACACTTGGTAAATAACCGCATTTTTCCACCATGCACTACGCATTTTTCGTCTCCTTTCGTTCTTCTTAGGCAATTCCTAAGAGAGATAACACAATTCCTAAAATAATAATGCCAAAAATCAAATAATTGATCGATATATTTTTCTTTTTCATCAAGTAAAAGCTAAACAAAGTAATCAGCAGTGGGATCAAGCCGACAAAGATCTGATCCAGCATTTCCTGCGTATTCATAACCACTTCGTCACCCATGACCATGTTCCATTTGATTTCCAGATTGACCATCTGACTCGTCATCGCTCCAACCATCGCCAAACCAACAATGCTGGCCGCTTTGGTCAAAATGTTGATCAAGCCGTTCTCATACAAACTTGAGATGTAAGAAGAACCTAGTGAGTAGCCTAGCTGACCACCTTTCCAGCGTAAAATCTGAACAGGTACATTGAACAATAGTAAGAAAATGATTGGTGCTAAGACATTACCTGCCTGAGCCAGACCAACCGCGATCCCTGCAGAAATCGTACGCAAGACACCCCAGAAAACAGAGTCCCCGATCCCAGCTAAAGGACCCATTAAACTTGTTTTGATCGCATTGATTGATTCTGAATTGAAATCTTCTTTCTCGCTGTTTTCTTTTTCCATTGAGGCAACGATCCCTAAAACAAAAGGATACATCGCAATATTTGTATTGAAATAAGACATTTGACGAACCATTGCTTCTTTCTTGCCTTGTTCGTCTCCTTTATAAAAAGTATCCACAAAAGGCTGTAAGGCATAGGACACCCCTGAGGCTCCTTGTTTTGAAGGAGTTACCGCAGAATAAAGCGTAAAGGAACGCCAGTATAGTTGTTTCAATAATTTCTTTTCATTGGTTGTTTCAGTTGATTGCTTCGCCATGGTTTTCGTTCCTCCCGTTTATTTGAAAAATTCGTCTAATTCTTGATCTGCTTTATTTTTAGACATTGTCGCTACACCTTTTGGTACACTTGTCAGCTGTTGTTTGATCTGTTTCAAATCAAGATCACGACTCGCGCTGACAACCGCAATGATCACTGCCAAGACTGCCACTGCAATCAGTGGTGTTTGGAAATAAGCGATCAAGACAAAACCAAGGAAGTAATACACTGCTACTTTATCATCCCACAAGATTTTCAACAACATCGCCATCCCAACAGCAGGCAATAGATTTCCGGCAATACTCAATCCATGAACGATCACCTCTGGAATCTGTTCCAGTACACGTTGTGTCGCATTGGAACCAAATAAGATCGCAAAAAATGGAATCAATGAATAAATAAACCATTGCAACGCCCACAAACCAAAGTGTAGCTTCGCGATCCCTTTGCTGTTGCCTTCTTGCGCCATATTGTCGAATTTCACTGCAAAAGGTCCAACGACCCCAACGTACAACAAAGTTTTAACTTGCAGACCGATGATTCCCAGCGGTACAGCGATCGGGATCGCTACTTCTACCCCTGCGTTCATATTGATCGCAAAAGCCGTTGCTAAGGCAGTGGCCAAACCTGGTTCTGCAGAGCTGGCACCACCGATATTTACCACACCCATAAAGATGGTTTCCAAAGCGGCACCCACCAGTAAACCAGTTTGAATATCACCCAGCAATAAGCCAAGTAACGGACCGATCACGATTGGACGGCCAAGCATAGTAAATCCTAAAAGTTCTTGTCCTCCGACTGTCAGGAAGACAACGACAGCTACAATAATTGCTTCTAATAACATCCTTTTCTCTCCTCTACTTTACAAATGATGACGCTAATTCTTTTTTATCTGCTGGTACATTTTGCAAGGCCGCTTCTGGATAGATCTCTACCAGCTTGCCTAGACTTTGCATTTCTTCTGGTGTCAGCATCACGAACTGTGTCAAGGTTTGTTTGTCCCCTTCCACAGCTTTACCGACATTCCCAATGTTCAAATAACTCATATTTGGTACTTTTTTGGCTAAACGTAACGCATCGCCAACCGTACGAACAAGAACTAGCATCCGTCTCGTTTTGGCACGAGGCTCTTTTAAGATCTCCGCCACATCATCGATTGAACGGATCAGTACGTTGATGCCAGACGGTACTGCCATTTTCAAGGCCATTTGCTGTGTTTCATTTTCTGCTGCCTGATCGTTAGCGACTAAAATCCCCTGCAGATTCAATTCACGAGACCAAACCATTGCGATCTGACCATGAATCAAGCGCTCATCCACACGTAAAGTCGTCGGGATGATCCCATCCAAAACTGGTGCTTCGACTTTTTCTTCAGCAACTTCTTCCGCAACAACTTCAGTTTCTGCTACAGCTGGTGTAGCTTCAGCTACATTTGCCACTAACTGCATCGCATCTTTCCCATTTTCCAACAAAGCTTGAATATTTTCTCTCGTATACACATCGGCACCATAAATAATTTCAATGATCACTGGCAAATTAAAGCCTGCAACAATAAAGACGTTCTCTTTGTCCTGAGCTGCAAGAGTCATTTTTTGATTGACACTGCCTCCAAACATATCCGTGAAGATCACTGCTTGATCCTCGTCTTTTAAATTGTCAAAAAATGTGGCGATTTGCTCTTCGATCTCAGGTGCATCCTCCACGTACGCAGACATATAGGTAACATCTAAATCTTTTCCAGCAAATAATTCCAGCGTACTTTGAATACCTTCAGCCATTTTTGCATGTGAAGCGATCGCAAACTTCTTCATAATGTTCCTCCTTCAAAAATTTTGGAACGTTCCAAATCCAATGAATGAAAAACCTTCCAAATAAATACTTAACGCTTACATTTGGAACGTTCCAAATTTATAGTTTCACTATACAATAAAAAAACCTTTTTATCAAAGGTTTTTTTGAATTAGTTTCTTGTAGTTTTGCCCTTGATATAATACACCGGCAGATAGACCGTGGCACTCGGGCGTTTTTTCTTTTGCTTCAACAATTTCTTCAGCGAAACGATACACTGCTCCACGATCAAAGGAATCGGCTGACGAATCGAAGAGATGAAACGCTGCTGCTCTGGGTACATTTTGCCCCCATCAAAACCAATGATCTGGATCGCTTGAGGAATCTGATAGCCCAGCTCCTCCAGAGTAGTTAGAGAAAAATCCGCATACTGATCGGCAACCGCAAAAATACCGTCGTAGGCAAAACCTTTTTGATGTTCGGCAGTCAGAAACGCTGCCAACTCAGGGTAAAATTTGTCCTCATGATGCGTAGAGGCAAAAATCGTATAAGACACACCTTGCTTCTGACAATAGTCAATAAAGCCCTGCGCACGTTTGCCATAGTTGATCGCCGTCTTTTCCGTACTTCTAGTAATCAGCAACAACTGACGAGAACCTTTTTCAATCAGCTTCGCCGCAGCCAATGCCCCCCCTTCATAATTTTCCGGAGAAACACAAGGCGTCGTATCGGACAACTTTTTCTCGATGGAAACGATCGGCAAGTCGGTCGTCAGATAAGGGGCCAGATCACTATAGGAGATCGTGATGATTCCTGCGACCTTTTGCTCCTTCCCCATTTGAATATATTCCAGTTCTTCTTTGATCTCGTTATTTGAATTGCACAGCAGCATTTTAAAATTCTCTTTGCGCAAGGCTTGCTGCATCTCATGAGTCAACTCCGCAAAGAAAGGCGTCAGTGTCGACGGAATGATGAATACCACTAAGTTGGAGCGATTCATTTTCAATTCCCTAGCCGTCACATTTGGCACATAATTTAGCTCGTCGATCGCTGCCTGAATCTTCTTTTGCGAGTCTTCCTTAACCTTGACACCATTGATATAGTTCGATACCGTCCCCCTTGAGACTCCTGCAAGCTGCGCTACATCATTCATTGTCGGCATCGTTTTTCTCCCCCTACTTCCACTTCTTTTATCTATCATACAATAAGTCCTGTTTGCTTTCTAGAGGGAAAGGAAAACTGCTGTGCGTTGGATCAAAAACGTCTGCTAGTGACCTAACATCGAGCCTTTCTGATATTTTCTATTAGTTGGAAAGAATATTAGTCGAAAGAAACAATTGAAGAGCTAGAAAAAACATAGAGCATCGATTTCGAAAACCAATGCCCTACGTTTTTACATTTACTCTTTAATGATCGTCAAAGCGGCCATCATTCGTTTCAATTCATCTGCAATTCCTTGCAAGTCACCGACGTGTCCGACAAATTCTTCCATCGTCGCCAGAACTTCTTCGGCGTTGGCAGAAACTTCTTCGGTTCCGGCAGCATTTTCTTCGGTAGAAGCCGAAATACTTTCTAGATTCCCTAGGACATTGCCTTGAATGTTCACGATGCGATCGGTCGAGCCTTCGATACTTTGGATATTGTCGAACATCGCTGTCGTACGTTCGAAGACATCCTGTGCTGAAGTGATCGCCTGATTGATCAGATGGGTTTGATTTTCGCCGCCTTCCAAAGAACGTGACGTTTGTTCAACCATTTGTTTCGATTGGTTTTGAATCGTCCCAATGATCGTCTCGATCTCTTTGGTCGAGTTTTTGCTTTGTTCTGCTAATTGACGAATCTCAGAAGCAACGACGGCAAAACCTTTGCCTGATTCGCCGGCACGAGCCGCTTCGATCGAAGCATTTAATGCCAACAGATTGGTTTGATAAGAAATATCGTTGATCACATTGATGATCTGAGTGATTGCCTGAATGCTTTGATTCATGCCATCCATTCCGTTGACCAACTGCGACATTTGTTCCATTTCTTTTTGCCAGCTAGCGTTGACGGCATTCATCACTTCCATACTTTGCTGATTACTTGAGTTGGCATCCTGTGACTGCGTATCCAATGCCAATACGCTAGAAGTCAGCTGCTGGATCACTTCTGACAGTTGTTGCATCTGAGTCACGCTGTGTTCAGTTTCTTGTGCTTGCGTTCCAGTGACTTCTGCTACACCAGTGATCGTATCAGTGACTTCGCTAGTTGCTGAAGTCGTCTGTTGTGCTAATTCCAATAAAGCATCTGCCATATCAGCCACTCGTTCACTGTGTTGCTGAGAATTGTTCGTCAAGACTTCGACACCATCAACCATGTCATTGTAACTCGCTGCCAAACGATGGATCTCATTACCATTGGCATCTGGGCGCAAGAGATTTCTAGCTCTCTGAGAAAGGTTAGTGATTGATGTCTTTGGTTGTTTCTCAGAGATCTTGCGATAGATTCCCTGCTTCATTTCGCCAAATAGATTGACCAAGACCATCAGGATTTCTTGGATCACGTTTTTGATGATAAAAGCAAACACAGTGACAATCAGAAGCATAATGATCGAATCGATGATCGAAGAGATCAGTAATGCTCGAATCTCTGGTGTATATTCTCCAGTATGGATCGTCGAGAAAGCCCAGATAAGGTCGTCTCCTCTATGCCCTTTGTTAAAATAGAAGCTCTCGACACCTTCTGGCAGATCGTCTCTTAAATATAAGCCCGGCTCGGTAGTGTTCTTTACAACTTGGAACAAAGGACTTTCGCTACCACCGTCTGCTCCGATACGTTCGGGATCGGTATCTGCCACGATGATTCCTTCACTCGTGATCAGTGAGATATGTCCCGTACGTCCGATATCCAGACTTTCCAGCATTTTTGTTAAATTTCCATAAGAAACATCAACACTAAGTACGCCCCAATCGCCTTGATCGTTGTAGATTTGCTTAGAGATCGTGTTGACAAAGTGACCAGTCACTAAATCTTGGTAAGGAACAGACCAAACACCTTGTCCATTCCCTGAAACCGCATCTTGGAACCAAGGACGATCACTCGGACGATAATCATCCGGCAAATCATTGGTCGCTATAAACTGATCGTCAAAAGTAGCAAAGGTGATTGCTGTGATATCTGTGTCTCCACCCATTGATGTTCTTAGAACTGGACGAATTTTTGTTAAATCAAATGCTCCCTGAAAGACAGCTTCTTCCGCTAAATGATTCAAACGAGACTCCGTATTATTTAAAAGACCTTCCGTTTCAGTCATTACTGCTTCAGTCCCACTAATTTGACTCTCTAAATTTCTTTCTCTCAATAAATTGGTCGTCGTCATAAAAGAACTCGCCAACATGACAGCGATTGGTAATAAAGCTACGATGAATAAGACCAAAATGATGATACCGCTGATACTTTTTTGTTTTTTCTTCACTTTCAAACCTCTTCTCCCAAAATTCACTTTCAATGATACTCTTTTCTTTATCGGTCATTTTCGTAAATAGTTAAATCAAGTAAGCCTTTTCGAAAAAAATAAAACTAGAATTCTCCTTCTAGTTCGAGAATCGTTGGTTTCTCTGAACTTTTTGTGTTATGCTTGGATTTAACCCCTCGATCTGGATCATGTTCAACATTCTCCAAGTACTGGATGATCACACGGAGTATATTTCCAGCGAGCAATTAGTTGAGCTGTTGAAAGATCCCACGATCAGTCAGGTAAAGAAATTATTGTGTGAATTAAAAACGTATATAGAGGAATGCTATCCTGAACAAGAAGTCAGCTTGATCATCAGTAAGCGCAACGGTGTCAAATTACAGAGAGACTCTGACAATAATCTCCAAAAATTATTCAACTATATCGTTTCTAAGAATCTGGCTTACAGTGTCTATCGGACCTTGCTTTTTGAACGATCTGTTTCGACTTCAGAATTTTGTGAAACGCAGTTTGTCAGTCTATCTACCCTTCAAAGAAAAATCAAGGAGATCAATACTTCTTTAGATGAGTATGGACTACATATCACCTTGTCACAGCAATTGAATCTACAAGGCAAAGAATCGACCATTCGTTGTTTTTCTTTCATTCTGCTTTACATGATGCATCAAGCCAATAGATTTCAGAAATCTATTGGCTTGATGCATTGGATGACTACTTGGATTTGGCTAAAAAAGTCAATCAAAATCTCTCTGAACTTTTTACCCTTTCAAGAAGAAATTTTAGGTATCCATCTGTTTATCACGAATTCAGCAGTCCAAACGGGGCACAATCTCGATTTTTCAGAGGAAAGTTTCCCTTACTTTGATGCGATTCATTTTCCGAAAAAACCAGAATTCTTAAGCGAATGGCAAGATGAGGACTGGCAATTCTTATTATTGATGGCGCATAACTCTAATTTAACCAACTATGAGATTCCTTTAGATTTTTCTGGGATAGAATTTACGGAATTGAAGCAAGATTTCAACACTTGGATCAGGCTTTTTTTTTAATACTTTATTCCGGTAGACCCAACAAAAATTGCTTTTTTATATGATTATTTTTTTAAATTATATCTAGGAAGCTTTTACTTTACTGTGGATGACCGCTTATTGTTTTCTTTTCCGGGCATTCATTTTACTCAGGATAATGAAACACACCCTTATTACTTGGCTCAATTCAAAAAATTCTGGGAGGAATTTTCTCATAATAGTGGTACCTGGATCAAAGGACATTTTGATATGCATAGTTTGTTGCTATATTCGTATCTTCTGCCAGAAACAAACTTTTTACCCGAGATCAAGTTATACTTATATACAGATCTTTCTCCGCTGTTATTTGAGCATACCAAAAATTCTATCAATAATTATTTTTTAGGTAAATATACGATTCACTTCGTTTCAGATTTGAAAGAGAGTGACTTGATTGTTGGAACCGTGCATTATCCTGAAATAGATTTCCAAGAAAATCAAACATTGATCCTGATTCAAATCCCACTCACGCAGAATGATTATGAACATCTGGACGAAGCCATCAATCATCTTTTGCTTAAAGATATGGGCCGATCGACTACGAGCAGGACTTGCGTTGTCGCCGTGTGTAGAATTCAATGTGAATGAGGCACAGTTGCCAATTTTATTGGTTACTGTGCCTCTGAAGCTTGAAAGCCGTGAGACTACAGGCTCACGGCGGTTCCACGGCTCGACCTAAGCAAGACCTTCTCGCAGTGCAGCGGCAGACTCAACTGAGATTAGACTTACATGAATAACACGAAAGCCAATCCTATTGCGAATAGGGTTGGCTTTTTTACGCTCTTTCTTAGGCTGTAAGAACTCGGGAATGACTCTAACTAACTAATTCCCAAAAAAAAACGAACACGTTTCTGTCATCAAAGACAGAGAAACGTGTTCGTTTTGTACTGCTAATGAATTAGCTTAATTCATTCATTGCATCTTCCGCAGCCATTTGTGCTTCGATGTCTGAAATGCTGTAGACATTTTCGCTGGCAACAGTGACTTCTTTTGGCTCCATGTTGCGGTAACGAGGCATACCAGTACCAGCTGGGATGATTTTACCGATGATAACATTTTCTTTCAAGCCTAGAAGTGGATCTTTCTTCCCGCGGATCGCAGCATCAGTCAACACACGTGTTGTTTCCTGGAAGGACGCAGCAGACAAGAAGCTGTTGGTTTCCAGAGATGCTTTGGTAATACCTAGCAAGACCGGACGAGAAGTCGCAGGGACACGTCCTGAAACGATTGCTTGGTAGTTGCGGTCTTTAAAGTCAGCGATATCCAACAGTGTTCCTGGTAGGATATCTGTTTCACCTGGATCCATGACGCGGACTTTGCGTAGCATTTGACGAACCATTACTTCAATATGCTTGTCGCCGATCTCTACCCCTTGCATACGGTAGACACGTTGTACTTCACGTAGTAAGTAGTTCTCTACTGACAGTACGTCACGAACTTGCAATAGATGTTTTGGATCGATCGAACCTTCTGTCAATGGTTCACCACGGTGGATCATATCGCCTTCAGCGACTTTCATCCGTGCAGTGTACGGCACTGTATAGGTTCTTGTATCAGTTTCACCTTTGATGGTTACTTCTTTCGTACGTGTAGCGGCATCTTCAGAAATGTCAACCACGTCACCTGTTACTTCAGTGATGACTGCTTGCCCTTTCGGATTACGCGCTTCAAAGATTTCTTGGACACGAGGGAGACCTTGAGTGATATCATCTCCGGCAACCCCACCGGTATGGAAGGTACGCATGGTCAACTGAGTACCAGGTTCACCGATCGATTGCGCAGCGATCGTACCTACGGCTTCGCCGACTTCTACTTCATTACCAGTCGCCAAGTTGCGTCCGTAACAATGCTTACATACACCATGTTTGGTGTTACATGTGAAGACTGAACGGATCGAAACTGTTTCGATACCAGCTTCCACGATTTGTTTCGCAAGATCTTCTGTGATCAATTGATTCGATTCCAGAAGGATCTCGTTGGTTTCTGGATGAGAAATTGATTTACGTGTATAACGTCCAACCAAGCGTTCTTCCAGTGATTCGATGACTTCGTTTCCTTCGCGGATCGCTGAGATATCCAAGCCACGGTCTGTGCCACAATCGTCTTCACGAATGATTACGTCTTGGGCAACATCTACTAGACGACGAGTCAGATAACCTGAATCGGCTGTCTTCAAGGCTGTATCAGTCATTCCTTTACGAGCCCCGTGAGTAGAGATAAACATTTCCAAGACAGTCAGACCTTCACGGAAGTTCGAGATGATCGGCAATTCCATGATTTTCCCACTTGGAGCGGCCATCAATCCACGCATACCCGCAAGCTGCGTAAAGTTGGAGATGTTACCACGGGCTCCAGAGTCAGACATCATGAAGATTGGGTTTTTCGCATCTAGAGACTCCATCAGTTTCAACTGAATCGAATCTTTAGCTGCATTCCAAACGCCAATAACACGTTCATAACGTTCATCGTCTGTGATCAAACCACGACGGAATTGTTTCGTGATCGACTCTACCTGTTTATGGGCTTCGTCAATAATATCGTGTTTTTCTTCCAGCACCATGATATCAGCGATACCTACAGTGATCCCTGCATGAGTGGAATGTTTGTAACCTAAGTCTTTCATACGGTCCAACATGCGTGATGTTTCGGTCACGCGGAAACGTTTGAAGACTTCGGCGATGATGTTCCCTAGATTTTTCTTCTTGAATGGGCCAATCAATTCTTGTTCTTTGATAAATGCTGGGACGTCTGTTCCGGCTTCTATAAAGTACTTGTCAGGTGTTTGGACTGTCAAGTTAAAGTCTGTTGGTTCATTCAAATAAGGGAATTCCGGCGGCATGATCGAGTTAAAGATGATCTTACCGACAGTCGTTACCATCAAGCGTTGTTTTTGTGCTTCAGTGAATGGTTTTTCACCCAAGGTTGTTGGGTTCACAGCAACACGAGAGTGCAAATGGACATAGCCATTGCGCCATGCAGTGACTGCTTCATCCATGTCACGGAAGATCATGCCTTCACCTTCACGTCCATCTTCTTCCATTGTTAGGTAGTAGTTACCCAAAACCATATCCTGTGATGGTGTAACAACTGGTTTACCGTCTTTTGGATTCAAGATGTTTTGTGCAGCTAGCATCAGCATACGTGCTTCAGCTTGCGCTTCTTCGTTCAATGGTACATGGACCGCCATTTGGTCCCCATCGAAATCGGCATTGTAGGCTTCACAAACAAGTGGATGCAGACGGATCGCACGTCCTTCGACCAAAACAGGTTCAAAGGCTTGGATACCCAATCTGTGCAAAGTAGGTGCCCGGTTCAATAGAACTGGATGCTCTTTGATCACATCTTCTAGTACGTCCCAAACTTCGTCTTCTCCACGTTCGATTTTGCGTTTTGCATTTTTGATATTTGAAGCGATCTCGCGTTGAACAAGCTCGCGCATGACAAATGGTTTGAACAATTCGATGGCCATTTCTTTTGGAAGACCACATTGGTACATCTTCAAGAAAGGTCCAACAACGATAACCGAACGACCTGAATAGTCGACACGTTTACCTAGCAAGTTTTGACGGAAACGACCTTGTTTCCCTTTCAGCATATGAGAAAGAGATTTCAACGGACGGTTCCCTGGTCCAGTTACTGGACGACCGCGACGACCGTTATCGATCAGCGCATCCACTGCTTCTTGCAGCATGCGTTTTTCATTTTGCACGATGATGTTCGGTGCGTTCAAGTCTAACAAACGTTTTAGGCGGTTGTTACGGTTGATCACACGACGATACAAGTCATTCAAATCAGAAGTGGCAAAACGACCACCTTCTAATTGGACCATCGGACGTAGATCCGGTGGGATAACTGGCACAACATCCATAACCATCCAGCTTGGTTTGTTTCCAGAGGCACGGAAGGCTTCCAAAATATCCAAGCGGCGGATCGCACGCGTACGTTTTTGACCAGAAGCTGTTTTCAAGTCTTCTTTCAGCTCGGCTACTTCGCTGTCTAAATCTACAGAATCAAGCAGTTGTTTGATGGCTTCAGCACCCATCGCTGCATTGAATTCTTGACCGTATTGATCACGTTTTTCACGATACTCACGTTCGGTCAATAGTTGTTTTTTCTCTAAGCTTGTATTTCCTGAATCGATCACAACATAAGAAGCAAAGTAAATGATCTCTTCCAACGCACGTGGACTCATGTCTAGGACAAGACCCATACGTGACGGAATACCTTTGAAATACCAAATATGAGAAACTGGCGCAGCTAATTCAATGTGACCCATACGTTCACGACGAACTTTTGAACGAGTTACTTCGACACCACAACGGTCACAAACGATTCCTTTGTAACGGATACGTTTGTATTTACCACACGCACATTCCCAGTCTTTGGTAGGACCGAAAATACGCTCGTCGAATAACCCTTCGCGCTCAGGTTTTAAAGTACGATAGTTGATTGTCTCAGGTTTTTTTACTTCACCGTAAGACCAGCTTCTGATTTTTTCGGGAGAAGCCAAACCTATTTGCATACTTTCAAATTTATTTACATCGATCAAAAGGGGTTCCCTCCATTTCATTTCATGGCTACAAACAGACGAACAAGTCCCTCATGAGACAGCCCTCGTTCGAAGGCTTTCAAACGAGGCTAACTCTGTGAGGTGTTGCTGTCTAATCTAATGGAGCGTCTACTGGTTTGTTTTCTTCATCAGCAGGTTTTACTTCCACTCCGCTTTGTGCGTTTTTATCGGCTTCGCGGGCATTTTGCTGCTCGGCAAATTTTGTCAACGCATCGACTGTGATCAAATCATCGTCATCGTCGTCCATGTCACGAAGTTCGATTTCTTGTTCTTCAATATCTAGGACACGCATATCCAGACCTAGTGATTGCAATTCTTTGACCAGTACGCGGAAGGATTCCGGTACGCCTGGTTTTGGAATTGGTTCACCTTTAACGATCGCTTCATATGTTCTCACACGTCCCACGACGTCATCTGATTTATAGGTCAAGATTTCTTGTAAGGTATACGCTGCACCATAGGCTTCCAGCGCCCAAACTTCCATCTCTCCGAAACGTTGTCCACCAAATTGAGCTTTACCACCAAGAGGTTGTTGTGTAACCAATGAGTAAGGTCCAATTGAACGAGCATGTAGCTTGTCATCGACCATATGGGCAAGTTTGATCATATACATGACCCCAACCGAGATACGTCCGTCAAATGGTTCACCTGTACGTCCGTCATAAAGAACAGTTTTCGCATCGCTGGCCATGCCGGCTTCACGAACAGTGTCCCAAACGTCCTCATCTGATGCACCATCGAATACTGGTGTTGCTACGTGGATACCTAGCTGACGAGCTGCCATCCCTAAGTGCAATTCCAATACTTGTCCGATGTTCATACGTGATGGTACCCCTAATGGGTTCAACATGATATCGACTGGTGTACCGTCTGGTAAGAAAGGCATGTCTTCTTCCGGCATAATGCGGGAAACGACCCCTTTGTTTCCGTGACGTCCAGCCATTTTATCTCCTTCGTGAATCTTACGTTTTTGAACGATATACACACGAACGAGCATGTTCACGCCTGGAGACAATTCATCGCCTGCTTCACGAGTAAAGATTTTCACGTCATGGACGATTCCGCCGCCACCGTGAGGCACACGTAGTGATGTATCACGGACTTCACGAGCTTTTTCACCAAAGATCGCATGCAATAGACGTTCTTCTGCAGAAAGTTCCGTAACCCCTTTAGGAGTGACTTTCCCTACTAATAGATCGCCATCTTGAACTTCGGCACCAATGCGGATGATCCCCATTTCGTCTAGATCTTTCAATGCGTCTTCCCCTACGTTCGGGATTTCGCGAGTGATTTCTTCAGGTCCTAATTTTGTATCACGAGCTTCTGATTCGTATTCTTCGATATGAACAGAAGTGTAGACATCATCTTTAACTAGACGACGACTCATGATCACGGCATCCTCGTAGTTGTACCCTTCCCAAGTCATGAAGGCAACCAAGACATTTTGACCTAATGCCATTTCGCCGCTTTCCATTGATGGTCCATCGGCTAAGATATCGCCAGCATCCACTTTTTCACCTAATGAAACTAATGGACGTTGGTTGTAGCTTGTTCCTGAGTTTGAACGACGGAATTTGGTTACGTGATAAACATCCAATGCACCGTTGTCGCGACGAACGCGGACTTCAGACGCATCGACGTATTCAACGATCCCGTCATGTTTACATAGCAAGGCTGCTCCCGAGTCATGGGCAGATTTGTATTCCATCCCAGTTCCGACCCAAGGGGCTTGTGGATTGATCAAAGGTACTGCCTGACGCTGCATGTTGGCACCCATCAAGGCACGGTTGGAGTCATCATTTTCCAAGAAAGGAATACATGCTGTCGCGACCGCAACTACCTGTTTCGGTGAAACGTCCATGTAGTCGACTTTATCGATCGATACTTCCAGGTTTTCACTGGTTGCACGAGCCATAACGACATCATTGACGAAGTTTCCATCTTCATCCAGCAAGCTGTTTGCCTGAGCAACGACGTAATGGTCCTCGATATCAGCTGTCAGGTAATCGATTTGATCGGTTACTCTGCCTGATTCGCGGTCTACGCGTCGATAAGGTGTTTCGATAAATCCGTATTTGTTGACTTTCGCATAAGAAGCCATACTGTTGATCAAACCGATGTTTGGTCCTTCAGGTGTCTCGATCGGACACATACGGCCATAGTGAGAATAGTGAACGTCTCGGACTTCATAGCCGGCACGGTCACGCGTCAAACCACCAGGTCCTAAGGCTGATAGACGACGTTTGTGGGTCAACTCACCTAGTGGGTTCGTTTGATCCATGAACTGTGATAGCTGAGAAGAACCAAAGAATTCTTTGATACTTGCCACTACTGGACGAATATTGATCAATTGTTGTGGTGTCAGTGTTTCTGTGTCTTGAATAGACATACGTTCACGTACCACACGCTCCATACGAGCTAGACCAATACGGAATTGGTTTTGCAATAGTTCACCGACTGAACGGATACGACGATTCCCCAAGTGGTCGATATCATCGACGTTGCCGATTTCTTCCATCAAGTTGAAGAAATAACTCATTGATGCAACGATATCTGCTGGACGTACCGTACGTACATTTGATTCAGGATAGCCGTTACCGATCACAGTTACTTCACGTTCCGGATCTTTCGGAGAAAAGACTTTGATGACTTGCACGGTCATTGGATCTGTGACTACGCCGTCTTCTGATGGGTAGTAAGTCACGGAGTTTAGTCCATTGACTAAGTGCTCGCCTAATGCGCCTTCTAAGACTTGGTGAGTCAACACGGTACCTTTTTCAATGATGATTTCGCCTGTTTCAGGGTCAACCAAGGTTTCGGCTAGTGTTAGGTTCAACAAGCGTGTTCTAAGATCTAATTTTTTGTTTACTTTGTAACGTCCAACGGCTGCTAGGTCGTAGCGGCGTGGGTCAAAGAAACGTGCATTCAACAAGTTACGTGAGCTGTCTGCTGTTTTTGGCTCTCCTGGACGAAGACGCTCGTAAATATCTTTCAAGCCTTCTTCGGTACGAGAGTCGCTTGCGTTTTTGTGCAAGTCTTTTTCGATCGTGTTACGTAGTGATTCACTTTCACCAAAAATCTCAAAAATCGTATCGTCTGAACCAAAACCTAAGGCACGAACCAATACTGTCAATGGGATCTTACGCGTACGGTCGATACGTACGTAAGAAATGTCTTTGGCATCTGTTTCCATTTCTAACCATGCGCCACGGTTAGGGATCACAGTTGAACCAAAGCCTTCTTTTCCGTTTTTGTCTACTTTACCGTGGAAATACACACCCGGTGAACGGACTAATTGGGAAACGATGACACGTTCTGCCCCGTTGATAATGAATGTTCCTTGTTCAGTCATCAATGGGAAATCGCCAAAGAAGACTTCTTGGGCTTTGATCTCCCCTGTTTCACGGTTCGTTAAACGCAGCGTTACATGTAGTGGTGCAGAATAGTTCGCATCGTGTGCGCGGGCTTCTTCTACTGTATATTTCGGTGCTTTCAACTCATAATCTACAAATTCCAAGGACAGGTTTCCATTAAAGTCATCAATTGGCAAGATGTCTTCAAACATTTCTCTTAGTCCTTCATCTAAGAACCACTGATAAGAATCTGTTTGAATCTCAATCAAATTCGGTAATTCCAATACTTCACTGATACGTGCGAAACTTCTGCGTTCGCGGTGCTTTCCGTATTTTACTACGTGTCCAGCCAAGCTCTTCACCCCTCTAAA
Organism: Enterococcus olivae; assembly: GCF_053760925.1. Lineage (NCBI taxonomy): Bacteria > Bacillati > Bacillota > Bacilli > Lactobacillales > Enterococcaceae > Enterococcus > Enterococcus olivae. The sequence continues at coordinate 30,452 of NZ_JBSMVT010000007.1, read as the reverse complement.
AAGTCTTTCAAAATACTGATCTGATAATTACATTTTCGTAACAAATGTTAAATTCTTGTTACAACGAACATTTTTTGCGGCATTTAGGCAAAAAAAAACCAAAAATAGAAGTGCTTCTTTTTTTGAAGTATCTACTTTTGTTTCCCTATTACGAAGCCGGAACGGACAATATTTCGCTCCTGCTCATTGCTGTTCAGATAGTTTTTGCAACTACTTATTATACACAGAACTTTATTTCTTGTCAAGAGCAAGTCTTGCTTTTGATTCTTATCGAAAAACAATGTGTTTGTATGCGGGAATGTGGGAAACTGGCAGACTGGCTGTCCGGAAAATCTCCCTCATTGTGCAAGATCACTTTGAGCCTCTTCCAGAGTCTCGCAGCTTTCGGCGTTCAAAGCCAACGTAAGCAGCAAAAGTACATTGCTGCAACGCTGGCTAATTCATCCTCATCTCTGGTGCACGATGAGGGGCGTTCCTACCAGACATTCTTCCAGTTTCCGACGTTTTTTGTCACTACATAGATTGACTATCGCAGTGCCTCTACTTGACATGTAGAAAGAATATATAGAAGTTTTTGTAAAAATCGACCCCGAGTCAACTTTTGAAAGTTGTCTGTGACGCCTTAGTCATACCGTCTCATTTGATATTCTTTGCTCTTCTAATTTATTCGATATTTGCAAGAAACTGGAAGGAATAGCCGTAGGAAATTTCTCGTCGTGCCTTAAAGGAGCTTGGATGAATTACTCTGAGTTAGTGGGTCACCACTTACTCAGAGTTTGAACGCCAGCAGCCAAGAGACTTTGTAAAAGGCTCCCGGCGGTCCGGCACCACGAGAAAAATTTCCGAAGGGTATTCCTGAAAGTCACCCCTCAAAAGCTTTTGGACAAAAAATATCCAAGTAAACTGAAATTATATTGACTTCCACGTAGCAAAACCTATATTGTTAAAGTAGACAACTAACTATAGAAGGAAGTGACTGCTTGGAAAAGAAATCGATTAGTTTACATACCGGCAACAAACAGCCGCAATTACGCTCACAGGTTCTCAAATATCGCCTGTTGATCATTTATAGTCTTCTACTGATCCTGATCGGTGTCCTCAGCGAGACACCTGCAGAACTGTGGTCAGGGACGCTCCGTATCTTGACCTCTCCGAGTAATCTCATGACTGATTATTTTGCCGTTGGGAATTTTGGGAGCGCCTTTTTAAACAGTGGACTTTTGACGCTTTCTAGCATCCTACTCGTCTACTCACGAGGCATGACTGTCAGCGGACCGCTGATCGCTGCTTTTTTTACGGTCTCTGGCTTTTCTTTCTTTGGGAAAAATCTTTTTAATTCTGTACCGATTATTTTAGGCGTGCTTTTGTATGCAAGATTCGTTAAGAGACCGCCTTCTCAATACTTGCTGGTGGCCTTATTCGGTAGCGCCGGTTCTCCGATCATCAGCTACCTGACCTTTGGCACAGGCCTACCATTGCCTGTGAGTCTGACACTGGGCTATGCAGTCGGGATTCTCGTCGGCTTCATGCTGCCTTCACTGTCTTCTCACTTTCTGCAGTTCCATCAAGGATTTTCGCTTTATAATGTAGGCTTTACTGCTGGGATCGTCGGCATGATCGTAACCAGTGTCTATCGTTTGTTTGGTGGAGAAATAGCGGTCGTTTCGATTGTATCGACAGACTACCATCTCCTTTCAGCGACATTGCTGATCGTCTTTTCACTGCTACTTTTCCTGCTAGGATTTTTGCTGAACGATAAGTCCTTCAAAGGGATGCAAGCAATCTTTCAGTCTTCAGGAACCTTGGTGACAGACTTCGTCGCGATCTCCGGAATCGGTGCGACCTTGATCAATATGGCCTTGATGAGCATCATTCTTTGGACCTTCGTCATTTTGATGGGTGGAGAGTTTTCAGGACCGATCGTCGGCGGGATCCTGACAGTCGTCGGCTTCTCTGCGTTCGGGAATCACTGGAAAAATAGTCTACCTATCCTGATCGGTGTCGTTCTGGCTTCCAAGTTTTCTCCTGAGCTTTCAAACAATACCTTTACTGTCCTGCTGTCGGCGATCTTCGGTACGAGTCTGGCTCCTGTCAGCGGATATTACGGTCCTGTAGTTGGGATTTTCGCAGGCTTTTTCCATATGACATTGGTCTCCAATGTGACCTATCTACACGGGGGATTAAATTTGTACAACAACGGATTTTCTTGTGGTTTTGTCGCCGCTTTTATGGTACCGTTGTTGGATAAACTATCACAAGTAAAAAAGGAGAAAAAGTATGCTGGAAAAAGAAAAGTCTAGACGAATCGTGGACGAATTACTCACTTATTTCTTTTCTCACGATATCGACCAGGTTTCCCTTGAATTAGCTTTTTCAGACGACGGTTTTCTGGCAAAGATCCAAGGAGACTGCGAGGAGATCCCCGATGATATCTATGATTTTTTAGAGATGCTCAACGTTCCCAGAGACATGAACTTGGAAAATTATTATGACGAACTACTGGGCGGTCATCAAAGTCTACACGAAGAAAAAGACTACAATCTTTTAGGGATGATGATCGACAGTGCCGATATCGTCTACGAAGACAATCAACTAAAGATGGATATTTTTAGAAAAAAGTATTAACAAGCTGACAAGCAGTGGGAAAGGAGATCCTTTTTGATGAACACCAAGCAAAAAGTCCTAGCTTTATTACGACAAGAGGGTTCTGTTTATTCTGGTGAAAAGCTGGCACAAGAAATCGGCGTTTCACGGACGGCAGTCTGGAAAGCGGTCCGCGAGCTGGAAAAAATGGGCTATCATATCGAACGCCATGCTAACGGGTATCAGTACCTAGCTTCGGATGTGTTGGAAGCCTCACAGATCGCCCAAACGAACTTGCTCGCTGACAACATTTATTTACTGGATGAGACTGAATCAACGATGAAGGATGCCAAGCTAGCAGCTATGGATCAACAAGTGACTCCCGCATTATTCGTAGCAGAAACACAGACAGGCGGTCACGGTCGCTTCGGACGACCCTTCTTTTCTCCTAAGGGTCAGATCTATATGAGTTTGCTGCTGAATCCCAATCAGTCTTTTGACGAATTGCCTCAATATACCCTGCTGGCAGCAGTCGCGGTGTCTTTGGCCATCGATGAAGTGACTGGCAAACAGACCGAGATCAAATGGGTCAACGATATCTATTTGGAAGGCAAAAAAATTTGTGGCATCTTGTCGGAAGCCATGAGTGATTTTGAAACCGGACAGATCAGTCATGTGGTTTTAGGGATGGGGCTCAATTTTTCGATTCCGCCTCAGACCTTCCCAGAAGAGCTACAAAAAAAAGCTGGTTCGCTGTTTCCTGATGGACAGCTGCCGGTCTCTCGTAATCAATTGATCCAACTAATCTGGCAAAACTTTTTTGATCTACTTGATGGTTTGCCGGATGCCAGCTATTTAAAAGTCTACCGGCAAAAATCCTTTGTTTTGGGCAGAGTCGTTAGCTTCACGCAACAGGGTGTAAACTACACCGGAAAAGCGATGGCCATCTCAGATCTAGGAGAGCTGCTCGTAGAAACATCAGAGGGAACCAAAGTCTTGTCCTCTGGAGAAATCAGTCTCCAATCAATCCATTGAAAAAGCCGTTGAACCTGGCATTCAGCGGCTTTTTACTCTTTTATTTAGAAGAACAAGCTCAGTAGCAGACCCAAAGCATAGCTACTGTTGAACAGCACCATGTTTTTGATCGCATAACCGAAACTTCTTGGATGGGGCAGACTTTCCTGATGCTCTTTTAAATTTTTATAGATTTTTGGCAGTGTCAAAAAGGTCACTAAGATCGGCCAGCGATACACACCCAAAATCCAACCGAGGAAAATCGCCAGATAACAGCCATACATCAGCCCTTGAAACAGCAAGACCCCTTGCTTACAACCGATATAATAAACCAGCGTGTAGCGATGGTTCTTGATATCTGTTTCCAGATCCCGTAGATTGTTGCCCAGCATGATATTGGCAATCGTGAAAATCAATGGTAGCGAAGCTAGAACAACAGCTAAGATTCCCCAAAGCTGTCCGTTCAATGCAAAGGTTCCTTCCTGAAAATCAATCGCCAAAAAGAAGACTTTTTGCTGCAAGGTATTTAAGTAGACGGTGATCGCAAAGATTCCTAACCCCATCGTGACACCACTGAAGATTTCTCCCAGTGGCATCCGTGACAAAGGAATCGGTCCAAAGGTATAAAAAATACCGATAAAACAAACGATCGCTCCCATAACTAGCAGCAACCAACCAGTCAACCAGCTCAACAGTAGTCCGATCAACAGGGTCAGTCCGATCATCAACAAAATCATGCGACGAACCAATGTTGGCGAAAGGTTCTCACGTCCAATCACGTTTTGCTGGTACTTGTATTCTTCTGATTTCGCCTTCTCAAAATCCATGTAATTGTTGATCGCCGTGGTTGCCATATCAAAAATCAGCATACCGGCAAAAAAGAGTAGGGTATAGCCCCAATGGCTCTCCTCAAAATACGTAAGAGAAAAGAGAACGCCCATAATAAAAGGGAAAAAGCTGGCGACCTTCGTCCGAATCTCGACCACTTCCAAAAAGTTTTTCAATGACATGTGCTTCCTCCTGCTTGTTTACTCTAATTCACTACGGTCACCCATCTCGTAACCGGAATTCTCGTCTAATACAAAGGTCTCTTGAATAGCTTCTGTGACATATACCCGACCTTCTTTGGTCACAAAGATCGCATCGGTTCCTTCAGGTGTTTCCTCTTCGATGTAAGCCAGCCCTTCTGTGACCCCTTTGTCAAAGATCACGGTGGTCAGACCATCGCCATCGATCGATTTGTCTGTGATGACGGTGACACTGGCGATGTCATTGTCATAAGGATAACCAGTCTTGGAATCAAAGATATGGTGATATCGCTCGCCATCGACTTCTAAAAAGCGCTCATAAATTCCTGAGGTCACGATCGTTTTATCGGATTCTTTGATTGATCCTAGAATCGTTCCACGGTTGTTGTTAGGGTCTTGAATTCCCACGTTCCAGTCTTCGTTCGTTCCTCGCCAGCTGTGACCCATCACAAAAATATTTCCGCCCAAGTCAATGATCGCGGAAGTCACACCCTGTTCTTCCAGAGCCTTGACGACTTCATCGGCGATGTAGCCTTTGGCGATCGCTCCCAGATCAATGATCATCTTTTCGTCTTCCAGATAAACACTTTGTTCGGCATCATTGAATTGGATTTTTCGATAATCAATGTGTTCCAACGCCTCATCGATCTCCGATTGTTCTGGCTTACGAGCATCGTCAAAACCGATCCGCCATAATTGCGTGATGGCACCGATCGCCATGTTGTAGCCACCATCAGACTCTTCGCTGTACTGATAGGCATGCTTCAGCAAATCGTAAATATCCTCAGAGACCTCCACGGATTCCACGCCAGCTTGTTCATTGATTTTGTCGATCTCGGAGCCTGCTTGGTTGATCGTGATCTTGTCTCCTAGTTCGGCAATTCGATCAAACGCCGGTTGTAGGGCATCCTCTTTTCCTTCATCGTACACTCGGAGCCGGATATAGGTCCCCAACAAGAAATCCTCTTGTGCGTAAGGGTCTTGGCGTAGACCAGCTGCTGCAGCTACCTCGGAGCTTTCTGTGTTTTCAGAGCCTTGATTTTCTTTATCACTGCAAGCAGCCAAACTGCCGATGATCGCAGCAGCTACCAAGAATAAGGCAAATTTTTTCTTCATGCTTTTCCTCTTTCTATTACTTTTTGTTTATCATAGCCTGTTTTTTCTTCCTTGAAAAGAATTTTAGACAAAAGAAAAGGCTGAGCGATTCGCCCAGCCACTTTCCTAAATTGCTTGCTTTTAGTTTTGAGCGACAAAGTTGTCTACAGTAATGGTTGCTGTATCGCCTTTTTCTGCCGCATTGATCAATTGTTCTGCATAAAGAACAAAGGTATGGAAGCTATGAGTTGCTCCTGAAACCACTTCGATGTCTCCAGGCACACCCTCTTCGTCAGCCATTTGAGCTACGAATGACTCATTGAATTCTGGAATGAATTTTTCCGGTGAGTTGCCGGCTTTGTCTTCCATCATTTCGTTGTAGTTTTCGTCGTCTTTTTTAGATTCGCCTGCTTCATTCACGTTGTCATAGTTTGAAGCGACGATCTTGCCACCTTCAACATCGATCGAGAACACGACACGATAGCCGTTGCTGTAATTTTCTTGTTCAAGTGTATAGGTACCGTCTTTTAATTCTGCACCGTTATCGATTTCAATTGTTTCAGTGTTGCCCGCTTGCGCTGCTTGGATCAATTGTTGTGCATAATTTTGGAAGGAATGGAAGCTGTGAGTTGCCCCTGAAACCACTTCGATCGCTTCTGGATCTTGCTGCGCAACTAAGGCTTCATTAAATTCTGGAATAAATTTCTCCGGTGAATTGCCCGCTTTGTCTTCCATCATTGTATTGTAGTCTTCATTTTCTGTTTTCGATTCGCCTGCTTCGTTCACATTGTCGTACATTGAAGTTACGATCTGACCACCTTCAACGTCGATTGTGAATACGACACGGTAATCATTGCTGTAGTTTTGTTCTTCCAGTGTGTAGGTACCATCTACTAAGACAGGACCAGCTGCTGGTTCTTCAACTATTGTTTCTTCGGTACTCTCGACTACTTCAGATGTCGCTTCTGTGCTGTTGTCGGCGCTGCTATTGCTGTCATCGGATGAACATGCTCCTAATACGAGTGTTGTCAAAGCCAATACCGCAAAGCCTGTTACTAATTTTTTTGCTTTCATTTTCTCTCCACCTTTTACCCTAATACTTATTTTTTCACAAACTTATTTGTGATACATCTAACATTGTAATGGAAATTGAATGGAAGTCAATAGTTATTTGAAAATATTTTCACATAGTTTTTAGACAAAAAAAAACTCCCACCGTTTGTGGAAGTTTTTTGTGTTGATAAGCTTATTCAGCAACAGTTACATCGCCTGTTACAGAAGCACCCTCTTGATCAAGAACAGCTGAATCTTGTAGTTCTTGTGTGTCAAAAGTAATGTTTCCTTCTACAGTAGCTCCATTTAAAACAAAGCCTTCTGCTTTCACTTCGATGTCACCTACGACTGTTCCGTGTACGATGTTGAAGTTTGGTGATTCAACAACTAATTTCGGTGTAGTCAATGTGTATTCGGCTGTTACGTTACGATCTTCATCTTGATCATACAAGGCTAATTTGCGGTAAACATCCTCTGCGTCATCGCCTCTATTGTGGAATTCACCTGCAACAGTCACATCAGAATCAAATGTAACATCGTCTGTTAGAGCAATAATCCAGTTTCCGTCTGCGCTAAGTGCAGCTTCGATCACGTCTGCTTGATCGCTGATCGATGCCGTTGAAACAACATCTTCTTCAGATGCTTCTGTTTCGACAACTTCTGACGTTTCTACTGTTGAAGCATCTGTAGCAGAATCATCATCAGAACTACATGCAGCTAAAAGGCTCCCACTTACAAGTACCAACGCTGCTAATGATGCAAATTTGATTTTTTTCATGTAAACATCTCTCCTTTGTTTGTATCCAATCGTTACCTCTGATAACACCCATATTTTAGCACAATTTTCCCAAAAACAATAACCTTTTTCGTCCTTTCATTGCACAAAGATCTTTTTTTGTGAAATTTTTAAAAAAGTTTAGACAAATAAAGGAAATTTCTATATAATGAAGGAGATTGTGTAATTATTACTAATTTATTTTTTACTTATAAGGAGAGATTTACAATGTCTAAGAAAAACATTGTCGTTGTCGGTGCAGGGTACGCAGGGGTATCCGCAACAAAAGTTTTAGCCAAAAAGCTAAAAAAAGACAATGATGTGTCCATCACATTAATTGACCGTCACTCATACCACACTATGATGACTGAGCTGCATGAAGTCGCTGGTGGTCGTGTAGAACCGGATGCTATTCAATATGATTTGCAACGTTTGTTTGCCCGTCAAAAGAATGTGCAATTGGTCACTGATACGGTTACTGCGATCGATAAAGAAAACAAAGTGGTTCAAACAAAACTTGGTTCTTATTCTTTCGACTACCTTATTCTAGGAATGGGTGGCGAGCCGAATGACTTTGGAACACCAGGTGTTAAAGAAAATGGCTTCACACTATGGTCTTTCGAAGATTCACTACGTATTCGCGAACACATCTTGGCAACCGTTGCCAAAGCAGCGATCGAACCAGATGCAGCTGTTCGTAAAGCGATGTTGACTTTCGTTGTCTGCGGTTCCGGCTTTACTGGAATCGAAATGATCGGCGAACTGATTGACTGGAAAGATCGCTTAGCCAAAGATTTTAAATTAGATCCTAGTGAAATCACGTTGAAAGTCGTTGAAGCAATGCCGACGATCTTGAATATGCTAGGCCGCAACGATGCTGCCAAAGCTGAACGCTACATGGAATCAAAAAATGTTGACCTTGTCTTGAACGCACCGATCGTGGAAGTGGCTCCTGACCATATCAAATTAAAAGATGGTTCAGAGATCCCAACGCACACTTTGATCTGGACTGCGGGTGTCAAAGCAACTTCTGACGCTGCTGACTTCGGTTTGGAATCTGCACGTGGACAACGTCTGATTGCCAATGAATACATGCAAGCAAAAGGCTATGAAGATAAAAATATCTATATTATTGGAGATTTGGTGTACTACGAAGAATTCCCAAATACACCAACACCTCAAATCGTTCAAGCAGCTGAACAAACAGGACACACTGCAGCAAGCAGTATCGTGTCTGAGATCAAAGGCGGCGAAAAACACAAATTCAAAGGAAACTATCAAGGCTTTATGGTATCGATCGGTGCCAAATGGGGTGTAGCGAACTTGTTCAACAAGATCCACTTGAGTGGTTTCTTGGCGATCATCATGAAGCACATCGTCAACTTGAAATACTTCTTTGATATTCGTTCTGGCTACTATATGTTCCAATACTTGATGCACGAAATCTTCCACATCAAAGATGATCGTACAGTTGCCCGCGGACATACTTCTCGTTACGGTAACGTCTTATGGAGTGTTCCATTGCGTATCTTCTACGGTTTGGTTTGGTTCCTAGAAGCCTTCACGAAAATCGTTGGTGACGGTCAATGGTTGAAACCTAGCACTTGGTTCGGCGAAGGTTCTTGGTTCACTGGAAACAGTGTCTTCCCTTGGACTTGGGACTATGTAACGGATGCAGCAAGTGCTGCCAGCGGAACTGACGCTGAAAGTGCAGCAAGTGGTGTTGTCGATGCAGGTGCTGAAGCGGTTGAATCTGCTGCTCACTTTGGTCTAAGCTATGCTTACGGTCATGAGCCAATGGCAGTCCTTGATCAAGCACCTGACTGGTTCTCAAGCATCATGAAAGTCATGATGCCAAACATGGAAGTCGCTATGTTCTTCCAAAAAATGATGGTCTTCGTTGAGATCGGGATCGCATTGGCATTGATGGCTGGTTTGTTCACTTGGTTGTTCAGTGCTTCCACCATCGTCCTTGTTGTTACCTTCTGTCTATCAGGTATGTTCTACTGGGTAAACATCTGGTTCATTCCAGTTGCCTTTGCTTTGATGAACGGCTCTGGACGCGCGGTTGGTTTAGACCGTTGGGTAATCCCTTGGTTGCAACGTACACTAGGTAAATGGTGGTACGGTACACCGAAATCCATGTACGGATCAAAATAAATAAGAATTTCAATGGCTGGGACATCTATCTAAGGTTCCAGCCATTTTCAAAATGTTTATACAGTTTTTCCAGTTTATGCTAGAATGAAAAAGGAAATAATTAAAAGGAGGCCACTCATGAAAATCAAAGAATTTATCCAAAGCAGTCAGTTAAAACCATGGGATGGCGCGATCGTTCTACTCCTTATTCTTAGCTCTTTTTTACCGATCGTTATCTTTTCCTTTCAACAGACCGCGCACGCCAGTGAGAAGCAAGCGGTATTGCGTGTTGATGGCAAAGAGATCCGTTCCTTTGATTTGTACGAGGGACAGGAGCGCTATACTTTTTTATATGAAGATCCTCACGGCGACTACAATCTGATCGAGATCGAAGACGACCAGATCCGCATTCAAGAAGCTGACTGCGGTGACCAAATTTGCGTCCGCAGGGGTTGGGCTTCAAACAATGGCGAGACCATCGTTTGTCTGCCTCACCGAGTCGTGATTGAAATCCAAGCATTAGATGGGAGTGACATTGGCGATTTAGATTACTGATCGCCTGACTATGAATCGTTTACGAAAAATCATTTTTATCGCGTTACTCGTCGCGCAAGGCGTGATCATCGGTCTGATCGAGAACATGATCCCTTATCCTTTCGCTTTTGCTCCCGGTGCCAAACTTGGATTAGCCAATCTGATCACGATCATCGCCCTGTTCACGATGCCTAAGAAAGAAAGTTTTCTACTTGTTTGGATGCGTCTGATCTTAACCACGCTACTAGGTGGCACGGTCTCTACTTTTCTTTACAGTATGAGCGGCGCCCTCTTGAGTTACTTTGGGATGCTGCTTGTCAAAAAGCTTGGACCTAAAAGAGTCAGTATTATTGGCATCAGCGCGACCGGGGGCTTCATGCACAATGTTGGTCAACTAGTGACTGCTTCTTGGATCGCTCAATCTTGGACCGTCATGCTCTATCTGCCCGTGCTTTCCTTTCTAGGTATTCTGTCTGGAATCGCGATCGGGATCGCCGCGAATTATCTACTGCGGCAAGTCAGCACGCTGCGGCGTTTCCAGCTAGAGTACGAAGAGCAAACACAGGTGAAATGGCCGACGAAATGATCGACAAAGACGGCAAGCCACACCTTGACAAAAACTTTACTACTTTAACACGAACAAGGAGATTTTTATGAAAATTCATCCAATGTGGAAGGAGTACCCACAATTGCAGCCAGAGTTGTCGCAAACTCTGACTCTAATGGAAAAATCTATTCAACTGAAAAACAAACCCGTACAGCAAGCAATCTTAGACATGATTCAAGCCGGCGGTAAATTGTTGCGCCCTGCGTATCAGCTACTGTTTTCACAATTTGGACCGGAGCAAGACCGTGAAAAAGCCGTGGCTTTGGCCGCATCGATCGAGATGCTGCACACAGCGACCCTGATCCACGATGATATCGTCGATGAAGCAGACCTGCGCAGAAATCTAACAACGATCCGCTCGGCCTTTGGCAACAGCACAGCGGTCTATGCTGGAGATTACTTGTTCGTTTCTTGTTTCAAATTAATGGCGAATTACGCCAGCTCGATGAAAAGTCTGCAAAAGAATTCCCGTAGCATGGAGAAAATCCTTTCCGGCGAGCTGGGACAAATGGAAGATCACTACAAATTCGATGTGACGCTTGAGGAGTATTTGACAAACATCTCCGGCAAAACAGCCGAATTGTTCGCCCTCAGCTGCTCAATCGGCGCCCTGGAAAGCGGCACAAGTGCACTATTTGCTAAGAAAGCACAGGATATCGGTCACCAGATCGGCATGGCCTTTCAAATCATTGACGACATTTTGGATTATACCCAGTCAGCAGACGCGATCGGCAAACCCGTTCTGGAAGATGTCAAACAAGGCATCTACTCTCTACCGCTGATCTACGCCCTAGCAGAAGATCGGGCGGCACTTCTCCCACTACTGGAGAAAAAAGACGCCATGACGGCCGCAGATACCCTGCAGGTCCATCAGCTGGTCCATGACTTAGGTGGAGTAGCCAAAGCCCAGCAGTTAGCCACAGACTACACTGAGCAAGCACTCAAAAATATCCAAAAGCTGCCGGCCAATTCTTTGCAAACAAAAGAAACCTTGCTGGCGATCACTGAAAGCATCTTAACCAGAGAAAATTAAAAAAACGGCTCTGACAGAAGAGAAAAAAATACCCGAACAAGTAGAATGATTGTGCAACGAGGACCTACGAGACCTCAGAAACAATCTGCTACCGTTCGGGTATTTTACTGTTCAATTGACTTCTGTTCACAGCCGTTTTTTGGTTACTGACGCTGTTTGGCCACCTGCATTTCAATGAATAGCGGCAAATAGTTTGGCGTACAGTTTTTAGAGACGAAGTCATCCTTGTATAAGCCGGTCTCTTCTCCCAACTGGATGCACCGTGCCCGATAGGCTTCTTCAAAGATTCCGATCTGGGCAGCCGTGAAATTCATTGCCCACTGGACTGCAGGCACTTCTTCAACGATTCTTTCCTCGATCTTCTCCAACAAAAATGCCGTGTTTGGTGGTGGTGTTTGTCCCATCCAACGCAAGCGAGCTTGGTAATACCAAAACACTCGTCTTTGCAGAGGAGAATCACTGTCCATCCAGGATTCCATTAAGACGATCGTCTGCTTGCTTTTCATCAGCTGATTGGCCATTAGCCAGTCGATCAATTGCGTACTTTCTGATTCGTTGTAAGTCTGCATGTCTTGATCCAATACATCAATGACTTCCTGTGTGAGCTGTTTCTTGTCTAGGATCAAGAGGGCCAACTGACGGGCAGAATATTCTCCTGATGCCCAAAGCTCCATTGCTAACTCATGATTGGTTTTGAGGCTTTTTGCTAGCTTTCGCAAATCACCTAATTTGGTTGTGGGATCACTGATTTGTTGCAGGATTTCTTGCGCTTGTGTCATCTACTTGCTCTCCTGTCTGTTTGATCGTATTTTTGCTCGATATTTCTGAAACGAATGTTAGCGCATCGTGACAAATTCTTCTGAACCTGTTGGATGGATCGCTACCGTATTGTCAAAATCTGCTTTGGTGGCGCCCATTTTGATCGCAACTGCAAAGCCCTGTAGCATCTCATCGACACCCCGACCAATGCCGTGGAGTCCAATGATTTTTTCTTCCTTGCCTAAACAAACTAGCTTCATCTCACATTTTTCGCGGTAGTCATTCAAAGCAAAATACATGGGTGTGAAACGTGAACGATAGATCTTGATCTCGTCTTCACCATATTTTTCGATCGCCTCTTCTTCGGACAAACCAATAGTCGCAATCGGTGGATGGGTAAAGATCACACTAGGAATCAAATCGTAGTCCAAATACAGTTCGCTTTGGCCATTGAATAAGCGTTCCGACAAGCGACGACCTGCTGCGATCGCTACAGGAGTTAGATCGAGCTTGCCAATCACATCTCCTACTGAATAAATGCCCTCTGCCGTTGTGTTTTGAAATTTGTCGACTTGAACGAATCCTTGTTCAGTTAGTTTTACATCAGTGTTTTCCAAACCTAACTGATCAACATTTGGCTGACGACCACCAGCAAACAGCACACAGTCACCTGTCAATGTTTCCCCATTCTCAAAGGTCACTGTGTATAAGTCAGCCTTTTTCTCGATTTTTTGAGGAACATAGTGTGGATAAGTTTGGATGCCGGCTTCTTCGTAAATCTCCAGTAAATTGTCTGAAAGCATTTTGTCAAAGCTGCGCAAAGGTCGCTCTTTACGAAAAGCCCAAGAAACCTCACTGCCCAAACCGTGGATCACGCCTGCAATCTCTGCCGCAATATAGCCAGCACCTAGCACGACCATCTGTTTCGGCGCTACTGTCAGTTCAAAGAAACCGTTGGAATCGATCGCGTACTCGCCACCAGGAACATCCAGCTCAGAGGCTCTTCCTCCCGTAGCAATCAGAATGTTCGGTGCCGTGTATTTTTCTCCAGCAACTGTTACCGTATGGTTATCCACAAACTGTGCATAACCTTTGACCACTTCTACCTTGTTGCTGTCTAAGCCTCTTTGATAGGCACCATGAAGAAATTCAATGTATTTTTCACGCTTATCCACAAGCTCTTTGAAATTGAATGTTTCCACCTGTGGATAAATCCCGTAGCTTGGGGCATCTCGCTGAATCATTTCAAGCATGTCACTGGCCTGCCACATGACTTTTTTAGGCACACAACCCACATTGACACAGGTGCCGCCCAATTCATTGCCTTCGATCAGTAATACTTTGGCGCCGTGCATTCCGGCACGGTTCGCAGAGGCGATCCCTCCACTGCCGCCACCAATTACGATATAATCAAATGTTTTCACATGTTTTCCTCCTAGACTCTTTTTCTTCACGCTATCATTGACGGAACTATCCGTCAAGCATTTCAGATGTCTTGTGCCAAGCGCACCATATCTCTTAGAACCAAGCCATTTTCAATGATTGGTTCCGGATAATGACGGACAAAAAAATCACGGTCGATATGAGTCATCCGAAAGCCACATTTTTGGTAAAGATACAATTGCTCGACACCGGTACTGCCGGTTCCCACCTCGACGGTCTGGTACTGCCCGGCCTTAGCCTGTGACAAAGCTTCCTGAATCAGCTGTTGCGCGATTCCCTGTCCTCTGTATTCAGCCAAAACCACCAGATTGACGATCTCTAAGGTGGCTGGTCGTGTCGGTAACAATACCAAAACACCCACAAGCTTTTCATCAATAATGGCTTCCAAGACTGTCCCACGTTTGACATAGGCAGCGACTAACTCTTTGGCGGGATCTGCCTCTAAAAACAATTGATTATGAGCAGTAGTCAACTGCTTTGCTTTCTGAATCTTCATCACACCCGCTCCTCTCTTCTTTATTCTACAATGAAAGGCCTAGGAAACCAATCCTGCTCTTTTGTTACTTTTTCTTGACTTACCTTTGACTTTCTGACTATGCTAGAAGTGAAAGTGAGGGGATAATGATGCTCAACCATTTAGATACCTTTAGTACAATCGTTGTTGCTGGTATTTTTGTAACGTCCTTACTACTATTGATTGCTTTTCTCCTGCGTCTTACCAAAGGATTGTTTCTGGCTCGTTTGCCGGAGCAGTTCAAAAAAGACCGTTACGATCCTCGATTTGCCAAGGAAAGAAATGCTGGACAACGCTTCAGTGCGCTGGTTTTTCGCTACGTCCCGCCCTTTTTCGTTGCCTTTGCCCTGTTACAGCTCTTGTTGTTTATCTTCAAATAAAAAAGCGAAACTGCTGTAGTGAATCCCAAAAGTTAGATTTTTAGTCTAACTTTTGGCGTTCGCTACATACGCGCTTCGCTTTTTGCTATTTTTTCTTACGCATCATATCGCCTGGCTGAACTGACTGAGCAACCTTCATCGTGACGATCATCATAGGATTCGGTGCTCGATCGATCGATTCGCCTTCTTCATTAAGCATCGCTTCAACGGTTTGTTCAAAGTGATGGAAGCCTGGTCCATAAAATTCGATCTCATCGCCAACTTCAAATAAATTCCGTTGACGAATCGTTGCTATGTTTGTCTCTTCGTCGTAATTTAGCACTTCCCCAATAAATTTGTATTGAGGGATCTTGCGACGCTCACCGAACAGCTGCTCGTTCTCACTTGGTGTATTGTAGTAAAAACCAGTCGCTAGCTCTCTTTGTGCGACTTTCCACAATTCATCGACCCATTCTTGTTTGCAGACATAGTTTTCAGGATCTGCCATGTAGCTGTCAACGGCTGCCTTGTAGACATTGGCTACGGTGGAGACATAATGGATCGATTTCATCCGGCCTTCGATCTTGAAACTATCGACACCGTTTTGGATCAAATCAGGAATATGCTCAATCATCGACATATCTACGGCACTCATCGAAAATTCTTCGGCTACCGCGCCGTTTTCTGTCAAGCTGCGTCGTTCTGTCCCAAAAGGCATGTCAAAGAGATCGTATTTCCAACGACAAGACTGCGAACAACCGCCACGGTTCGCATCCCGCATCGACATATGGTTCGACAAGGTACAACGACCGGAATAAGAAATACACATCGCGCCATGAATAAAGGCTTCGATCTCCACGTCGGTATGTTTACGAATTTCTGCGACTTCTTCCATTGATACTTCACGTGCTAATACGACCCGTTCCAAACCTTCTTCTTTCCAGAATTCTAGGGTTTCATAATTGGTTGCAGACGCCTGTGTCGACAAGTGGATCGGCAAACCAGGTGCTTCGGTCGCACAGATCTCGATCAATGCTGGATCAGAAACGATCACAGCTGAGATCCCGACATCTCGCAGTTCACGGAAAAATTCTCCCGCCCCTTCCTGATTTTGTTCATGGGTCACCATGTTGGCCGCCACATAAACTTTGGCATCATGCGCTTTGGCAAAAGCGACGCCTTCTGCCATTTGTTCGTAGGTGAAATTTCCGGCACGACTCCGTAATCCATAGGCATTTCCGCCAATGTATACGGCATCAGCACCGTAATGGATCGCTGTTTTCAATTTTTCCAAAGTCCCAGCTGGAGCTAAGACTTCGGGACGTTTCAATGCTTGTTTGACTGTCATTTGAATGGCTCCTTTTACTTACTTTTCTCTATTTATTTGATTTTGTCTGGTTCGATATAATAAAAACCAGTCCCCAATTCACGATTTTCTGGATGTAGCGCTTGGATTTTTTGATATAATTCACTGGCTAAATCTGCGGACCATTCTGCTGACGCTACGGCTTGTTTGGCTTGCGCATATAGACGAGCGATTTCAACAAAAGCATTCCCCGGTGTAAAAATACCGTCTAGCTTCCATGTTTGGCAACCGGTCTCCTGTAGTTGCTCCAACTCTTTGACTAAACAGACGTCATTGCTGGCAAAAATATGGGTGCCGTGGCTGTCTTCAAAAATCGAATAGTGGGTCTCTGCTTTTTTCGGTTCCTGTAAGAACAGCCCCCGCTCTTTATTTTTCTCTTCATCCTGCTGGGTGAAATGATAATAGTTTTCCAATAACGGACGCTTCGACTGATGGATGCAAGTCGCACCATAAACTAGCACTTCGACCGGTACCTCGACTTTTTCCGCCAATGCTTTCATCTCTTCAAAGGGCACTTCTCGGGCTAAAACCGCACCGATGGCTCCTTTTTTAGCCCAAAAATTGATCTGACGCGAACTAGTGACCAGAGTCTCTCCATCATAAACGAAGGGCAGATCCCATTCTGGGTGCTTATTCAATACATAAACGACACCGGCATCTCCAACAGAGACTTTATCTACATTGATCTCGTGTAAAAAAGCTAAGTATTCAGGAAGTAGCTTCATTTTTTCCGGGTGCATCAGTCCATTGACCGCCACCATCGCTTGCTTGCCTGCCCCGTGAGCCAAGACAACCAGCTCTTTTTGCTCTTCTCTTGAAAAAGAATGTGGTAAACGCAGACCAAACGTCTCTTCACCAAAGAAAATCGTATCTGCGAAGGGCAGTATTTTTTTTGCTTGTGCTATCGATTCAACAGTTGTGATTAGTTCAATCATTTCGATACTCCTATACTTGTGTAAAATTTCCTTGCAACTCTATCATATTATCACAAGCAATCGGCTTTTCCAATAGAATTCGTGTAATTATTCACGATAATTTCACAAGTTTTTGATTTGTATTTCACATAAACATTCATTACTTTATCCAACAAAACTAGAGATAACGATCGACTATTCCTTATAGATTGCTTGATTTCTATTATTAAAAAATTTTAATTTGTGAAAATAAAAAATAATTATCGACGGTTATCCCGCGTACAAAAAAAGACAGACGTTGCCGTCTATCTTTCGGTAAATAATTTTTTGATCAGGGGAAAGACTGCTTGTTCTTTCGTCAGACAATGATCCTGTCTGGCAGGATTTTCCAAGGGTGCACGATTTCTGCGATTGAGCCAGATTACTTGCCAGCCAGAATCCTTGGCACCAATCACATCATTGGCATAGGAATCACCGATATAAGTCAGCTCGGCAGCCGGTACAGACAAACGCTCTTCGACCAATTGAAAAATCTCTTTGTTGGGTTTGGCCACACCGACTTCTGAAGAGATGAAAATATGTTCCGCTGGTATCCAGTTCGTCAGCTGCAGTTGATGGACTTTGCGCCATTGATGAGCGGTCGGTCCATTGGTGATGACCCCCAATGGAATCTGGTTGGTCAAGCAATGATCCAAGATTTTTCGCATGTCGTCAGTCAGTTCGATCTCTCCTTGGAAACGGGCGTAGTCGCTCTGGAAAGCCTGGGCTTCTGCGTCTGAGATTGTCCAACCAAACTCCTGACAAGCCTGCTGGATGCGATAGATGCGCATCTCCTCCATCGGAATTTCTCCGCGTTCTGACTGGTGGAACATGGCATCACTAAACTTACGAAAAGTCAGGTACAAGGCTTCCATATCTGTTACTGAAAAGTCAAAGTTTTTTTCTACAGACCGCTGAAAAGGCACCAGCTGGTCATACAAGGTGTCGTCCATATCAAAAATCAAGGGTTTCATAAGTGTCCTCCAATTATTTAGGGTCGATGGGATATTTGATGGCATTTTTTTCGATCTTTTCCTCAATGATCGTTGCCACATCCAAGCCCAGATTGTCTGTCAGCATCAAGGTATAGATCAGCACATCCGCAATCTCTTCCTTGATATTGTCTAGATTTTTTTCGATCGCTTCTTCAGAAGAAAGCCATTGGAAGTCCTCCAGCAGTTCTGCTGCTTCGATCGAGATCGACAAAGCCAAGTCTTTCTCATTGTGATATTGCCGCCAATTGCGGTCATCTCTGAATTGGTTGATTTGTTTCAATAAATTTTGCAGGGTCATCAGCGCTCCTTTGTCTTTATAAGTATCCTTCTATTCGCTTCAATCTCCAATTGATTTTGCATCGTCACACTGTTCCTAATTTTTTATATTAAGTGAGTGTCGCTTTTCTGGAAATTGTCTCTTCTATTATAGTATAGCTCAGTGGAAATGAAAAAACACCTTGACTGGCAAAGTGTTTTCATTCATTCTAATTTTTTCCAGAGATCCATAGATACCAGTAAGATTTCATCATTTGAAAAAACCTCTCTTCTTTTTTGGGTTTTTTTGGTTCAAAATACTGGTACTGTTCTAAATTGACCAGATTGCTCCTCTCAAAGTGCTGAAGATTGGATGGGGAATCCAACCTCTCTTGCTTGGCAATCTTGGTATGGGTACTTGGATGCTCAGAGGTGCTATTTTGATTGGTTTGGATTCTTCGCAACGATACCAATGTTTTGGTATTGGTATAAAACAAGGGCCGCTTTTCCTGAGCCTCTAACACCGAGTCCATGTAAGCATAGACCTTGCTAGGGGTGATCTCTCCCCATTCATTGGCTACTGCTGCTCCCTGCAGACCTTCTACAACTAATTTAGTAAAGCGACTGGTAGTTTCCGAGGCATCATAGATTTGATCATTCCACAACAGGGTCACTCCTTCATGAAAGACCTTTTCTGCATCCTGACAACTTTCTATAACCGGTCCGTTGTGACGGACATCCAGAATGATGATCTTATTTTTCGCCTTTGATTTGTTGGCGATCGCAAAGACATCATGCAAAGACAGTCCATCATCGTCTCTCATGCAGTCCGAGGTGATCAGATACCCTTCTGTTTGCCGAAAATAACCATAACCGGAATAATAGAAGAGAGCTGTCTCACAGTCTTTTGTAAACAAGTCTAGCAACGCGATCTTTAATTCCCTAGCCGAAATACGATGTGCTTCATCCTTTCCACTTAACACAGAAGTAGCAAAATTTTGTGTACCATCTCCATGATGCAGTAAGATATCTGCGACACGCTGGGCATCTGCCGTAGCATGGGACAACATAGGACGGGTATCATAGTAATCCAGTCCAGCGATCAACGCTCTCCTCATCGTTCTCTCCTCCTTTACTCTGTTCATAAAATTACTTTTGCAATCATTCTTTAGTTTACCGTTTATTTTCTATTGTACCGAAAAAGGCTGCGCATAAAGCAAAAAACACCGCATACGAACTTGATGTTCGTATACGATGTATAAAAAAGGTTATTGTAAGGCAAAATCTACCTTGAACATTTTTTCGATATACAACAATAACTCATAATTCATTTGATAATGCTGACGAGAAGATAAAAATTCACAAACTTGGAGAGCCTGACGTACTTTTTCCTTTCCTTGTTCGTTTCCTCTGATCGTGTCCCAGATACCGTTCAGTAACAATCTCAAATTTTTCTCAAAATACATGTCCTCTTCCAAAAAGAATTCATCCAATCGTTCCAAATATTTCCAAGCGAAGCTCCGTTGATTGTTTTGAATAAAGTAGACGATCGCATTGGAGAGCATTCGGAAGCTTTCACTTTTTCCATCGCGACTGTCTTTGTATACCGAGAGACTGATCAGCGCTCGCTCCAGGATCATCTCCACGAACTCTGGTGTGAAGGCATACATACAATTATTGAAAAGCACCAATTCATAGTGCGTCCAGGTTTGCGCGTTAATCAGATATTGGTAAACATCTGAATCTCGTACATCGATCTCTTGATTGTTCAAGCGGGCAGCCAGGATCTCACAGAGGCTGATCAAATGTTCTTCGCGTTTGGAAAGCATGCGTTCCTTGGTTCGGCAAAATTCAGCGATTCGCTGCAGCTCAGCAGTGTCTCGGCTCATAAAGGCAACGATCATTTCTTTCATCATCCGATGAATGGCATTGGTTTCTTCTGGGTAGTTAAAAATTTTCAGCTCATCGTAATCCAGATTGATGCGTTGTAGGAAATAAGTGAATTTAGTGATCGTAGTATCTGCCGTATTTTTGACAAAACGCTCGTAAACAGAGCGACTAACTTCGTCGCCACAAACTTCTGCAATGGAAATACCCTTTTGTTTCCTTACGCGTTCAACAATTTCCCAAACTTCCATGCCACTCTCTCCTTTATTCTCAATTGATTGCCTCTTAAACGACTAAAAAAATTTTTTTAAGCGGTGTTTGGTCACCTTTGCAACATTCCACGTTATCATTTACTTAAGAAAACAACAACCGAGGAGGTGAGCACTATGTGGTGGTGGATCTTACTTAACTTCTAGTCGCTATCGGACCCTATAGTGCCAATTGATTTATTTTATGCTCTAATCATAGCATCTAATCAGAATTTGTCATCTTTTTTAGACAGACAATGTCGTAAAAATAAAAAAGATCCAATGAATCGTTCTCATTGGATTATTTTTTATGTTCTGCGGTTGTTCGCTAGCCTTACATTTCATACACCGGTTGCATGCTGCCCTCGACATCGACAAAGTATTGCTTCGGTTTGAATTCATTTTGATAGACATTGACGGTCCCGTCCAAATACGGCAGCGGATCGTAACGCAGAATCCGACTCTTGAACAAATAGGTGTCTCCGCGGTCGTCTGTATACGAGCAGGTGAGGTAGCGTTTATTTTGATAATTGACCTGCACCGAAGAATATTCCAGATTTAAATTGTGGCAGACGATCGGCTGTTCCATTTCCTTCAAGCGCTGGTCGCGATTATTTTTGATGATTCGACGAATGAGGACGATCCCTCCGATCAGCACCAGAATCAGCGCCGGAATACCAAATGCCAAGAGAAAAATGCGGCGAAACATCTGTAAATTCTCCTCATTGTAAGGCATGGGCACACCATTCAGCGTAAAACTAAAATTGTGAGGTCCAAACGGCACGACCTGCATCACAAAGGCCGGTATCATGAAGAGAACTCCCATAAACAGCAACAAATAGCCTACCCAGTCGAAATTGTAGTAGACACTTTTCTTTCTCATTTGCTTTCCCTCCTTCTTTATCATGACTCCTTATAGTCATTTTACCTGATTAGCTATGAAAAGAACAAAAAAACAGGCTATGTTCTCTTGCCAGACCGTGCTAAACTGAAGGCAAAGCACTCACTACCAAGGAGGGACACCATGAAGTTATTTATCAACGACTACGACAAAGAAAGTGTGGAGAAAGCCGAAAGCCTCTTTTTCAACGGCAACGGGCATCTAGGCATTCGTGGCAGTCTAGAGGAAGACTACTATGATTATTATGCGACCAACCGGGAAACCTATATCAACGGCTTTTATGACACCAAAGAGATCCAATACCCAGAAAAAATGTTTGGTTTTACGCCTACAGGTGAATCGATGATCAGTGTGATCGATGGTCAGACGACCTTGATCACGATCGGCGATGAACGCTTCCGCATCAATGAGGGTACGATTCGTGACTCAAAGCGCTATGTTGATATGAGCCAAGGAGTGACGGTCCGCGAATTGACTTGGACTTCTCCTTCACAAAAAACGACTCGGATCACAATAACACGTCTGGTTTCCTTCGTACACAAAAATCTATTTCTGCATAAATTCGATTTTGAACGCGTCGATCATCAGGAACCAATCACCTTGGAAACACACTTGAACATCGCCCCGATCCGGTCGATCGACAAAGACGATCCTCGCATGAGTCATGAGCTGACCAGCGTCGAAGTCACCGCCGTCGATCTGGTGCAGCAAAGTTGTCAGTTCCAGACCCGACAAGCCCTGCTGCCGGCAGAAGTCAAATGGCAACTCAATGTGCCCCATACAGCTGAAAAGACGGCAGAACGGATCCTTCTACAGTCAACGCTCGCTTCAGAGAGCTACGTCAAAATCTTGAGCTATGCACGTCAAGGAGAAGAACATTCTGGACTGGAACTAACCTTTGACGAAGTCTTGGAGCTACAGAAAGCCTATCTGGCAGATTTTTGGCAGGATGCGCAGATCCGGATCGTCAGCGAGGCGGACTTGGAGGAGAGTGTCAATTACAGCTCTTACGCCTTGTTGCAATCATTGGGAACCGATGGCAAGACCAGCATTGCTGCCAAAGGCTTGAGTGGTAGTGGCTATGAAGGACATTATTTCTGGGACACTGAAATGTTTATTTTCCCCGTCTTCCTACACCTTCAACCAGAGCTGGCCAAAGCAATCTTGAGCTTTCGGATCAATACTCTGGAGGGCGCTCGGAAAAATAGAGAACTTTTTGGCTATCAGCAAGGGGCTCTTTATCCTTGGCGCACGATTTCCGGCAGTGAATCCTCGGCCTTTTTTGAGGCGGGATCCGCACAGCATCATATCAATGCCGACATCGCCTATGCCTTTATTCGCTATTTCCAATATACCGATGACTTTGAACTGATGCTCAACGGTGGACTAGATGTGTTGGTCGAGACCTCACGCTTGTTTCTAGAGATCGGTTATGAGAAAAACGGTCGTTTCCATCTCGATAAGGTGACCGGACCCGACGAATACACGGTACTGGTCAACGACAATTACTACACTAATCGGATGGTGGGACACCAGCTGGAATGGACCGCCAAGATTGCGAGAACACTCGCAGCAGAACAACCACAAGCCTATCAAAAACTGGTGGAACGTCTGCATTTGACTGAAGAAGAACTGTCAGAAATGATCCGTTGCAGCCAAATCATGGAACAACCTTTTGATGAAACACTGGGGATTTTGGCGCAAGACCGCGATTTCTTGAACAAAGCCCACTGGCCCTTCAGCAAAGAAGAGACCCAGTATCCCTTGCTACTAAACTATCATCCGCTCGTGATCTATCGCTACCAGATCGCCAAACAAGCCGATGCTGTCTTAGCACTGATGCTGTTTCAGGATGAATTTGATCCCGAGACCGTTCGCAAAACCGTTGAATACTATGATCAGGTGACCACACACGATTCTTCTCTGTCTTATTCGACCTTTTCCATCGTTTACAGCCGACTGGGCGAGCTAGAAAAAGGCTACCGCTACTTTTTGGAAAACGCGCGGATGGATCTGGACAATCTGCATCACAATACCAAAGACGGGATTCATACGGCTTCCATGGGCGGCACCTTCCTATCGATCGTTTATGGCTTTTGTAATTTGACGATCAAAGACAATAGCCTGCAGATCGAACCCCATCTGCCAAAAGAGATCCGCGAGATCCACTTGCCAATCCAGTTTCAAGGAAAATCCTATTACATCCACGTCACCCAAGACGAACATTGGATCGAAATACGGACCAATTAAAGACAAAAATATCCAAACAGTAGAAGAATGGTTCCTTCTAACTTGTTTGGATATTTTTGTTTTGCTTTTACTGATGACATCGTTCCTTTGTGCGTGCTATATTTTTTCTTCGATCAAGCGTTCTGTTGCTGTCAAATAGTTTTCCAGTTCCTCACGAGAAAGATAGGGAACCCGTCCGTAAAACACATGGTCGACGATCTCTACGTCGATACTGTTGAACAGCCATTCAGAGGTCAAGGTCTTGATCGCTCTTGTCAATTTAGTCTCTTCCCCCTCCAGATTCTGCGGCTGACCAGTCGGTGTCAAAAACAGCGCCCGTTTGCCGGCAAATCGTTTTCTCGGTTCATCCGAAGTAAAGCTGTAGGCAAAACCATGCTGGAAGACCCGATCGATGTAGCCCTTCATGATCGCTGGCATGCCATTCCACCAGATCGGGAAAAGATAGATCAACAGATCGCTTTCCATGATTTTTTCCTGCTCTTTTTGGATCTCTTCCGGATAGGTATCGTTCTCCCGAACAAAAGCGCCCTCTGCAGTATAGATCATGTCTGGTCCCTGCAGGATTGGATCAAAACCCATTTGATACAGGTCTCTGACCTCCACCTCGATGTGCTTCTTCTCCAATGCTGCAACGACTCTTTGCAGTAGTGCATGAGAAAAGCTTTCCTTTCGGGGATGTGCGTAAACGATCAGTGCTTTCATGGTTTCTTGTCCTCCTCTTTTTCGATTGCTTGTAGCTGTTGCATCAAATGATAAATGATTTTGGCAGTGATCCCCCAGATCATTTTCTCTTGGTAACGATACACATAGACCTTATGCCGTGCCGCACCCCAAGGTTCATGGTAGATTGACGGCAGATTCAGTGTGTCCGACGGTAAAAAGATTTCCTTTTCTCCAGTCTCACGATCGATGGCATAGGGATGGACCCGAACTTCACAGTTATAGAGCTCCGGCTCGTTTTGCAGGAAGTAGGCGACCGGTACGGTAAAAACTTCGGCGACCTCCGATTCACTGATCTGAAAATGCTCCAGCTTTTCATGCACGATCCCCAGATAAGCATGGACCAGCATGCCTGTTGGTACGATCTGCATACCCAAATTTCCCAACAATTCGATCGTTTCTTTGGCACAGCCTAGTTCTTCGCAGGTCTCACGAATAGCGGTCATTTTCGGCGAGTGATCGGTCGCGTCAATCTTGCCACCTGGAAAACAGACCTCGCCTCCTTGACGAATCTGTGGGGCTCGTTTTTCAAAAACAAAATGGTATTCCCCCTCGATCCAAAGCAGGGGCACCAAAACGGCAGATTGCAGATACTCTGCCATGTCAGTGAGCGGCGGTAAATCAGTCAGTGTTTTTTTGAGCTGCTTCAATTGTGTTTGCTTCATAAGGGACCTCGCTGTTTCTCTTTTAGTGACAGAATGATTGATTTTCATATCTATTATAGCAAGAAATCAGCGCAAAAAAGAAGAACGGATTGTTCGGTTATAGATTTTATCTATTACCATTCCCAAATAAAATGTATTATCTATTCTATTTGTTTCTTGCTAGAATGGGTTCACGACTTAATTTTGGAGGAAACAGACATGACAACAGATAAATTTCAATTAGTAGGCTCTCTTTTGCGCCCTCATGACTTATTAGATTATAAAAATAAAATCGAACTCCGTGAAGATATCCAATATCCTTTTTACGAAGCCTTCGATGGCTATCAAGAAACAGAAGCCGCTTCGATCCAAAACGTGATTGCTGATCAAAAAGCACACGGTCTAACCGTCCTGACAGATGGCGAGCATGGACGTTCTATGTGGCATCTGGACTTCCTTTGGGGCTTGGATGGTGTTGAGCGCTACATCGCTGATCAAGGCTATGCCTTTGAAGATCTGGACGGCGGACATTTTGAGACCCGCAAGGACATCGGCATTCGCATCACTGCTCCTTTATCCGGGAAAAACCATCATTACTTGAACCTCTACAAAGAAACGAAAGCACAAGCCGAAGACCGCGATGTCAAAATCACTGTCTGGGGAGCTGCCCATGCCTTTACAGAATTGACCGTCTTTAATGATCTTGTTGGTGAAGGACAAGTCTATGCAAACAAAGACGAGCTACGAGCAGGCCTAATCAATGCCTACAAAGAATTTTTGACAGAATACAAAGAAGCTGGCGGAGAAATCGTTCAGTTCGATGATTGCTTGTGGGAGCTATTCGCAGAAGACAACGACAAGAGCTTCTTTGCTGCAGGGAACGGCGGACTGGAAAATCTAGCCGACGAATTCGTCGCGATCAACAATGAAGTAGCAGATTTTGCCCATGAATTAGGTTTGAAGGTCTGGACACATAACTGCCGTGGAAACTACCAAAGCCGTCACGCAGCTAGTGGAACCTATAAAGCAATCGCGGAAAAATTTCTACGCGATCAGCATTATGACCGCTTCTTCTTAGAATGGGACGACGATCGTGCCGGTGATATCTCGGCACTGGAAGCCTTGAAGGATCGACCAAATGTCGAAGTCGTACTTGGCTTATTATCCAGCAAGACCTCTACACTGGATGATGAACAACGCGTGATCGACCTGCTGGACAAAGCCAGCGAGATCCTGCCAAAAGAACGTCTCTTCCTTTCACATCAATGTGGCTTTGCTTCTTGCGACTGCGGAAACGAATTGTCTACCGAGCAGCAATGGGCGAAAATCGACCAAGGACAAAAAATCGCTGCGGCGTACTGGGGATAATCTAATTAAAAAGACTCTGCTTTTGCTGAAGTTTCAGTAAAAACGGAGTCTTTTTTTGTAAAAATATTTTCAGAACAGACTTATTTTTTAGAAAAACAATCGATTGAGAAATCAATGACTTTCAGACAATTTGTTATTCTTTTGAAGAGGAGAGGAATAGGCAATGAGTTATGTGGTGAAAATACAAACTACCTGCGGAGAAGTCAAAGAAAAGACCTTTCCAACCTATCGAGAGTCACTATGCTACGCCACGAATTACCGACGAGTAAAAATCAGTCAGATCCTTCAAGACAAGAAAGTGATCAACGAGTTTCATTATTAGTTTATTGGTTGTTGGTTTCTCAAATATTCTCTGTACGAAACGACCGCCTGTGGGATTTAGGCGGTCGTTGGTTGGTTTGTGGGGTTAATGAGTTGTGGGTTGAATTTTTTGAGTAACATTTTATTACTAGAAAATATTAGGAACTACTAGAAATACTAGAAACTTTTTTCTAGTAAAGCAGTGATAGCTGTTTTCGAGTAAGCTTTGTAGGGAACTTCTTTGGAGTGGTATTGTCGTTCTCCCTGCTACTTGCTTGTTTTTAGATGATTATATAAAAACTGATAGTAAAGCTAAATAACTTTACTATCAGTTTATTCAGCTTTTCTAATTCATTTACCTATCCCTCAAAGGCAATATTTCATTTTTGACCATTTTTTCAAAATCTGAGCGGACATTCTTCCAATACCTCAGTTTAGAAACTGGATCTTCCACGGTTTGCTTGTAGTGCTCATAGTCAGCAGAACTTTTCATCTCGTTTTCGCCACTCTGTTTTTTCTTCTTAGGATTATAATTCAGAGCAACATACGCCGCAGCATCCTCTTCCACAGACCATTTCTGAGAAAAATCTTGAATGGCTTGGTATTCGGTCTCTTGTCGCATGTTTTCTAAAATAAGTGACACATTTTGATCTCGATAATTCTCTGGATTCAGTTGGATATCATCCCATAAATGTTTCACTAATTCTGCTAATTTCGCATTGTTTTTAGCTAAATCATCAATATAACGACTCACTTCTAGAGAAGCCTTTACATCTTCTCGCGCAACTAATTCATATTCATCATCTCCA
The DNA here is from genome assembly GCF_053760925.1 of Enterococcus olivae. Lineage (NCBI taxonomy): Bacteria > Bacillati > Bacillota > Bacilli > Lactobacillales > Enterococcaceae > Enterococcus > Enterococcus olivae. Next base: position 2,820 of record NZ_JBSMVT010000007.1, on the reverse strand, counting down.
CTTGGTACAAAGGCTTGGATAAGCATCAAAATATACTCATAATTGATATTTTCCGTCTTAACAGACTCTAATTCATATTCAATATCAATTTCAATCTCTATACCATCAGGTTCATCAATCAGCTCTCTAATTCGCTCTAAAGCATTATGATATTTACCTGAAAACTCCTCTACTTCGCTAAATTCAATTGGAAAAATAGTTCCCAATTGCTCAGAATCATAGTCTGTATAGACTTGAACTGCAGTGAACGTTTTATCTAGTCGTTGATAAGCTTTAACAAACTTTTTCAACTCTGCCAAACTCATACGATCAATATCGACCTGTCTTGGAGAAGGTGTTGCTTCTTTTAACTCTCTAATTGCCTCTATAAAAGCAGCTTTCGCCTCATCCCAGTCGGGAGCCAATACTTCACTTTCACCACCGTTTGAATAAAGAACTAGTGCGTCCTTTACTTTCTCTTCAAAAGTTTGAGGCGTTTGAAACGTGACAATTTGTCCATATTTTTTAGTTTTATCAAATAAACGATTGGTTCTTGAAAAAGCCTGAATCAAATCATGGGGTTGCATCGGTGGTCGATCAATAAACAACGTCGACAAACAAGGTGCGTCAAAGCCTGTTAATAATCGATCAACGACAATAACCAAATCAAGCTGCTCTGAGCGTGCCTGGTATTTCTCTTTTTTGCGAGCCAAACGGTCATTCACATTGCGATTATAGCCACGCATGGTGTCAATCTGATAACTCGTTCCAAACTCTTGATTATAAATCTGTAGCGCTTCTTTCATCTTATCCTGATTCATCACTGACACTTCTTCATTCTCTGAGATTGAATAAGTAATCGCTACTTTCGGGAAGTCAGGCAACACACGTTTTGTCTCCTCATCAATTTTTAAAGAGGTCTCGCCTTTCTTTACTTTCTGAATTAAGTCAAAATAACGTTGTGCTTGCGCAATTGAGGAAGTTGTTAAAAGTGCATTGTAGGTTTGCCCCACACCTTTTGTAAACCCAAGCTTCTTTCTAGACTTGTTTAAAATCGAATCTAGAACTTCCAACATATGCCGTTCATCTTCATAAATTTTTTTAGGTAAATGGGCTTCTTTTTCTGCTAATCCTAGTAAATCAACATCTAAATCTCCGTTTGCATCTGACGCAAGAATCGCTTTATCTAGTTGCTCTTCAGAAAACGTCGATTTATATTCCACTTGAAAGCCCAAGACTGCATTGTCATGAATGGCTTCCTTAACGGTGTATTCATGCAATCGTTCTCCGTATTGTTGTTCGGTCGTGCGAGGCAAGTCGCCCACTGCTTTTTTTGCATTTTCAACAAAAATTGGTGTCCCTGTAAAACCATACCAAAGGGATTGTACAAAAAATTCTTCTATTTCTCTTTTTTTCGCTGAACTGACTGCACGATGACACTCGTCCACGACAAAAGCAATTTTTGACTGTGCTAGTTGCTCATATAGCTTCGTTCCCACTTGATTCACGAAACGGTGCATGACATAGTTTAATTTTTGAATAGTTGTCACGATCACATTACGATCTTCAGATAATAATTTCTTAATCAAATCATTTACATTATCTGTTTCGTCAATTGCAATCACATCATTTTCAGCATAGGACGTAAAGGAAGTCGTCGTTTGTTGATCCAAATCCACTCGGTCGACGATAAAAATTGTTTTGTTTATCGAAGGAATCTGCAAGAGATTTCGAGCGACTTTGTAAGACGTCAAAGTTTTCCCAGAACCGGTCGTATGCCAGATATAACCAGATTTATGTTGACCAGATGCTTTTTTGACTGCTTCAATTGCATGAATTTGATAAGGTCTGAGTAAAATCAAAGCTTTCTTCTCATTATCAATTACTGTGTATTGCGTCACCATTTTATGCGCCATCGGAATAGACAACACATCTTGTGTAAACTCGAGATAATCGGTGACTGGTTGATTCTCTTCATCGACCCATTTCGTTAAAAATTGTTCGTTCAACTTGGTATCCTGTGCAGAAGCAATATACCTCGTATCTGTTCCATTGGTCACGACAAACATCTGTACAGATGAAAAAATCCCAGTAAATTTTCCTTCTTTCAAATACTTTTTAATTTGACGAAAAGCATCCATATACGGATGAGAACGATTTTTCAACTCAATATGAATCATCGGCAGACCATTAATCAATAGCGTCACATCAAAACGACGATTTGCATCTTGTATCGACCGTTTGTCCGACTTGAATTGATTAATGACCTCGTAAGAAGAAATACCCCCAGCGATATCTTGACGATTAATCACACGCAAGCGAATCGTTCCTAACTTGGCATCCTCACGTTGAACTTCAACTTTTGCTACACCATTTTCTCCAGTCAACCAGATCGCCGCTTTATAAAAACTAGAAAAATTTAACTGGTTTTGAATTTGGCGAAATTCTTGTTCAGTTAAAGGAACACCTTGTAGTACATCCTTATTGTTCACCTCTAGCTTTTGACGGAAATTCTCCCATAATTCTTCTTCTGTATGTAAATCCTTGCGATAAACCCATTGTGAGTCTCCATTGATCAAGGATTGGACTAAATTATTTTCAAGAATTTGTTCCGCTGTAAAACGCGCCATGTAAACACCTCATTTTTAGTAAGTATTAAATAAAGTATAGCATAGAAAGAGGGATGAAAGCGTTGAAAATTAAGAGATACGGTTGATTGGGAACAGCGTAGGTTGGGAGAAATAGCTCCTCTACGTGGTGGTTTCGCATTTAAGGGTGGAAGTTTCAAGAGTAGTGGCGTACCAATTGTTAGAATTTCAAATATTTTATCAAGCGGCATAG
>NZ_JBSMVT010000006.1:0-134512 GCF_053760925.1 Enterococcus olivae | reverse complement strand
GTTTTCGAGCGCCTAAGGCGATCCAGAAAATGGATTTAAACTAATTATCGAGTAAATTTTTACCCAATTCTGTTTCAAGGGAGCAGTCTGCCCTTAAATAGGTAAAAGTTTTTTAAAAAGCTTTATCCAAGAGTATACAGTCTGAAAACAGATTATTTTTAGAGAAAATACCTGACCTTATTTCAAAATAGGTTATTCGTTCGATAAAATAGATTAAATATTGAGCTATGAATTATTCAGGTTTCATGCAAAATTATATATTTTAATTCTTGTTTTGAATATTCAATATTTGGTATTAATATCATAGGTCGAAGTACATTTACTAGAATGGGTGAGTCGATGGTTGAATTTGAATAAATTCGTTCTCTATAAACTTTATTAACGAAGCTAAAATCCAATTGTCCAGTACTTTTTTTATGCTCTGTTCTTTTTGAGTAATTATTGATACCAATTATTTCTTTTATTAAAAAAAATATGCTTATTATAAAACCAATAAACCATATAAGTAGAAGAACGTAACCTATACTGATGCCTTGTATTTCTATAGCGAAAAAATTTTGAAAAGCAGGCATGATGACCCGTGAAGGAATTGTCTTTGTCCAACTCCATTCAAATGGAAGCAGTAATCGGCAAAAAATAAAGAAGTAAACTAATATTAAGGAATTATATTTTATATATTTTCCAATTCGTTCTATCTTCAATTGAAAAGTTAAGATAATAGTTAAACATAATACGATTATAAGAGATATAAATAGAGAAGATACGGACAACCTCATTTATCTCACTTCCTTTTTAAGCTTTTTCTTTTCTTAGCAATTAATAGTTCTAATTTGTCTAACTCTTCTTCCGTCTCACTTCCTTCAATAAAATTAGCTACTAAATGTTGTAGGTTTTGTTCAGAAAGATCTTGCTGAACAAAATCTTCTTTTGAAATTGTTGGACTAAAAAATTGAGTCAAAGCTTTTTTATTCTTTCCAATATGTGTTACTTCTAATAACTTTTTATTTGTCAATTGACGAACGATAACACGAACTGTATTCTTATTTAAATTTGGATTAATAAGAAGAACGTCTGTGACACACAAAGCTCTGGATGAATCCCAAAAAACTTCCAAAACTTCCCTTTCAACTTTTGTAAGTGTTTGCATAATGTTGAGTTCCTTTCTTTTTTTATAATAATATTTTATATCTTGAGTAAAAAAATATCAAGGTTAATGATATGAATTTATGATAAATAATTAAAAAAATCCTGCCACTTTTATATTATGACAGGATTTTTTGGTAGGGAAAAAGGTAGGGAACACCCTACTTTTTAATGATAATTAGTATTTATACATATTGTTAAACGTTGATATATCGGCATTCCCCATTCATATTATGTTGACTCTTTATTCCCACTCGACTAGTAGCAAATGCCTAACAAGTGTGGTTTGTTGTTCTGAAGACATTAATGAATTCTATAATTGATATAAAAGCATTTAAAATTAAATAGATGGTTACCACACAGTTACCCAAGATGATTATTAAATTGTGTATTTTGTCCCCCTCATAAAGTGACAACTGTGTCTGTATTTGATAAAATTATATAAAAGATATATTGGAGGTTAGACGGATGAGATTGAGTGTAAGATTAGCAAAAGAAACTATTGATGGTATTAGTGAATTAAAGCAAAATTTAGAAAATGAGTCGACTTATTCAGGTTTACGAATTACTAACGGTTTTGTAGTTGGAATAGCATATGAAGAGACAAAAGATTTTGCTAATGATACTTGGGGAGAAGTTATAAGAACTAAGCGAATACCTAAAAATAATGTAGATAAAAAATCACTGGAAATCAAAACCAATTTGGTATTGAGCCAAGATGTAGTGGATGGTATAAATGAATTAAAAAAGATTCTGCCTAATTATCTACCAGAAGTATCATATGTTACGACTTCTTATGTAATAAGAGTTATGGTTAGAGCTGCTCTTTTAAAAAGAGAGAGAAAGATTGGATAAAACAAAGTTAGTTGATCGAAACAGATCGCTAACTTTTTTTCTTTTTTTAAATAAAGTCGCTTTACAAAGGGGACAATACGGGTTATACTAATTTTGTCCCCTTTTGAAGGGGATAGAAACAGACAGAAAGAGGAGATCACATGAAAGTAAATATTGATAGTGTAGAATCAGCAAAGAAAGCTCAAGAAATTATTCGTAAATCTAATCAAAATGAAGCTAGAGCCCAACATCAAAAGCAACGAGATCAATTGTTAGAAGAATATACTCAGGAAAGAGAAGCCTTTGATAAAAAATGGGAATCAGCAATGCCTACTATAGAAGCTTTCAATAAAGAGGCTAATGAATTGGCGTCTAAGTTCAACAAACGAATGAAGGAATTAGATAAAGAAGCAAGAACCTTATAAGAAAGGTGTAAGAAACATGTTTGAATATATCGAGGAATTACAAAGCCATGGAGCGACTCAAGAAGAAATCGAAGCTTATATTGATTTCTGTGATGAGTGGGAGGAAATAAATTCAGAAAACTGGCAATTTTAGAGAGGAGAGGAGGAGTGTAGATATGTATGAAACAACAGACGGAAAAGAGATAGAACGCATTGAAATCGACGTTAGTAGGCTTGAAGAGCTGTTTGAAAAATATGCCTTATATCTCCCAGATCAGTATCTGAGTATCCTCGATTATCTTGAATATGACATCGTGAACGCAAGTACAGTTGTAAAGGTGGTGTAACAAATGGCTAGTCGTATCAGAGGATCACCAACAAAGCTATGTTGTCTGTCACTTATGAATAATAGAAGAAAGAAGGAACTAAAATGTTAGAAACGTATTCAGAAAAAACTTTACGGAAATTGAAGGAAATCGCTGGTCTAATCTCAGGTGAAACCAAAGTGCCGAATTTTAAAGATGCTATGAAAGCAAAGCGAGCGTTAGAAGGAAAACTCACTGGTGAAGGGACAGTTAATATGCGGTATGCGAAAGACGTACTTATAGCCTTGGAATATGCTGAAAACAAGAAATATCCGTTCTCTCAAAATACAATGCTTTTCGATATAGAAAATGGTCAATATCACGGGTTTCTTGCTTATCATTAAAAAAATAGGGGTTAATAGCCCCTTCCTGTTATGTAAATCATTAAAATAAACGAAAAGAAGGTTTTCTATTGAAAAATAATTACAATCCATGGCGAGTATCAACATTCACATTACTATTATTGCTATCAGTAGCGGTAGGCTTTTCAGGAAAGATTCAGCATTTTGATCTATCTAAGAGTGTCACGGGGGCAATAACGTTTGTAGGAATCTTAGTCCTAGTACAGTTGCCAGAGCTCATTATGACGTATTTGAGGGAAGGGAGAAACCAATGAGTGATAATGTGAAACAGAATTTGTTTTTTGTTTTAGCAATTTTACTTCTCTTGCTGGGAATGAATCCAAGTAAATTGCAGACGGCTTTATTACTTTTAGGGAGCTGTTCAGTACTGGCTTTTCTTTATTATCTTACTAAAGTTCGCATAAAAAATATGTTAAGTTTCTTTCGCAGAAGGTAATAAGTAAATGATTATGTTCGATTTCGCAAAAGAGTTCATAAAAAGAAGAAATATACCTACAAAAGAAATATATGTCTCCTTAGAGAACCGTAACGCTTTTCTAGATTACCCGATTATTCTGAGAAGAATTAGATCAATAATTTTGGCTATGGTACTGTTTATGGTGATACTGTCGTTTACGTTAAATAACGCTATTGTAATACTCCTCGTTTGGTTGTTGGGTATAATCGTTGCCATTAAGCAAATGAATTGGATTCGACACATAAGGAGAAAGATAAGCAATGAATTTAGCATGGACATACTTTTGTTAGAATTTATTCTGAATAACAATTTGTATACTGAAAAAGACGTTCTCAGATCGGCTGTATTTTCTTATGAGGAATTACCCGATAAATTGATTATCTATGCCATAAAATGCGGTGATAATTTCTCCTCACGTTTAGAAACACTAGATACCGAATTATCAGCCCTTTTAAATCTCCCGCTAACTGAGAAACTGAATAGAGCAGGTGTTGTTGAATATCATTTTCAGACGGTAGTACCAAAACGCTTACATGTAGTTTCAACAAATGAGAAAGAAGTGATCGAAACAACTGAAATAAATCTCGGAAACGGTGTCGTTTACAACCCTATTAAATGCCCACATATACTTGTTTCAGGCGGAACTGGAAGCGGTAAAAGCGTTTTCATAAGTTTTATGTTGATTCAGTTCTTGAAGCAAGAAGCGAATGTCATTTTATGTGACCAAAAGAACAGCGATCTAGGGGCATTGTCTCATTATTTAGGCAATGAAAAAGTTGCGACAACTCCTAATAATATTGCACGAGTGATAAGGTTAGCAGTTACTGAAATGCAAGAACGTTATAAATATATGAATGACAACTTTCAGTATGGGGCAAACTTCCAAATGCATGGTTTCAAGGCAACTTGGATTTTGTTTGATGAAATCGGGGCTTTCTCGGCTAGCGGAACGGATAAAAAAAGTAAGGAAGTCGTGAATGAGGTCATGGACGGAATCAAGCAGATTGTATTACTTGGTAGACAAGCAGGATATTTTATTTTGATCGCAGGCCAGCAGGTAAACGCTTCCAATTTAAGCACAGAACTTAGAGATAACCTAGGATTGCGGATTAGTTTAGGCCAAAATAGCTCAGAAGGCTACAAAATGGTGCTTGGGTCTGCAACCCCTGATAAGATCCCACCAATTGAAGTGAAAGGCGCTGGACTCCTTTATATGCAGGGGAGCGGGAAAGAAAAAGCTCAATACTGGGAAAGCCCATATATCGACATGGAAAATTTCGATTTTATTGCAGAACTTCAAAAGTATATCTAAACCAACCAATTGCAACTGATTTTTTGATTGTAATTAGTGGTTTTCTAATTGCAATTGAAAAATCGGTTTTTCATCAGCGTAATTTGCTGATGATGAACTTAAAAAACCAGATAAAAATAAAAACTTATAAAACTTGATCCCAGTTTGGGAAACTTAAAGATGAAAAGAGGAATAATAACAATGGCAATTAAATTAAACGATTTTCTTTCAGCAGAGCCCTTAGGGAATAACATGGTTGCGATCAAATCATACAGCGAGGTCTTAGATCGTGAGACGCAAAAACTTTCAGCATATCGCTTAAATGTGTCTATTCAAGATGAAAACTCGGATTTCTTTATGGAGATGATACAGGTCAAGGTGAAATCACTTGCGCCTACAGTTTCGGTAGCGGATTTGAAAAATAATAAGGCTACCCCAGTGGTACTAAAAGATTTACAGGTGGGTCAGTTTAATGGCAATCTTTGGTTTTCATGTGCTGATGTCTTACCAGTTAAGTAATTTAAGTGTTAGGGGGAGCTATCATGGAGTTGATCCATATATGTGAAGTTTGCGGAAAGACTGCGATTCTTGATGAAGAAATGGCTTATAATCAAGGTTGGGATTATCCAAGGCGGATGGGAACATTTGGAATCGTCTCGCCTCGTACATGTGGAGACTGTTCAATCACTGATACAGTGTGGTGGAAACTCGCATGTGAAAAAGTTCCTATCGAACAATTAGATGTGCATCAGAAGCAAGTAATCTGGAGGATACTACATGAGCCAGAGAGTATAACACCGAAATAAGAGCAATGTAGCTCTTATCTAAGCCCAAGAGCAGGGACTGCCAACGGAGTTGAGCAAGCGTAGCGTGTCAGTGGAACGACTGCTCTTGGACTTAGATTTAGTGCTACGGAAGCGAATGAAATTCGCTTCCTAGTTTATTTATTATATAGACAATCTTAAGGCGAAAAAACCGCCAGCAGGGACTGATTTTTTTGTCAGGTTACAACCAAAAAATAGTCCGAACAAGATCATATGTGGAAATATGGGAATATGAAAAACCAATATTTACAAAAGGTGAATTGCTTGAAACTAATGAACAACTGAACATAGATAAAGATAAAACAAAGCGAAAAACTTTTGATGAACTCACTACCGAGGAACAGGAAAAACGTCTGGATAGAATGAATAAGACTAGACAAGAAGCAAAATGGAGAATACTTAGACTAGTTGATTGTAACTTCGATGATAGAACTTCATTTCTAACGTTAACAACAAAAGAAAATATTCAGGATAGAGACGAATTTTGCAATTACTTTAAATCATTTATCAAACGCTATAATTACCAAGTTTTTAATTCAAAAAAAAGTAAACTACGATATCTTGCAGTATTGGAACGCCAGCAAAGAAAAGCTTGGCATGTGCATATTTTATTGTTTGGAGTTCCTTTTGTACCACATAAAGAATTATTGGAAATGTGGGGATTGGGGGCAGTTCGGATCAACCGCCTTGATAACTTAGACGAGGTTTCTAATGCGGGGCGGTATGTTGCAAAGTATATGGAAAAAGGTATCGGTCAAGAACTTCTTGAAAGCTTTGGGAAAAAGGCATATCTGTGTTCAAGAAACTTAAAGAAGCCAGATGAAACAAAGCAATTCATGAAAGAAAAGCTTGAATTTGATTCAAAAGTTGTTCTTTATGAAACTGAATATACTAGCAGGATTTACAAAGACGGTCAGTTAATTGTCAATCCTGTAAGATATAGAAAGATAAAACTAATAGACGAGAGGGGGAGCGCTAATGAATAAGCTAGAGAATGACAGCCCACAGGGAAAGTATTTTTTTCATACATTGTCAGGAAGCAATTACACTTTGATGATTGAAGATGATGGAAAAAGATGGATACAGCGCTTTAGTGATAATACTCTGAGGAAAGATTCCCAAAAAATATATCTATTAAAAATTATCAGCTTAGAGGTGGGGAAACAAGGATACTTGTTGCTTGAACCTTTGGGCGCTGGAAATAGTACATTGCGAATTACAACACCTATCACTAAGATTTATCAATAAATAAGAAAGTAGGGGGCAATATGGAGGAGCAAATTTTCAATATTGGCGATTATGTAGAGGTTGTGAATGAAAAGATAGATATCACGTATGTTGGCTATGTTGCTGGCATAAACAATCATGGTATTGAAGGAAATGGCTCAACATATCGAGGTGGAAAATACTCTTACGATATTTTAGTCGAGAGAAATGGTAAACATATTATTATGGCCAAAAATGCTGTGGTTGTTGAAGATTCCATGAGATTATTAGCAAAGGCAGATACTATTGCAAGTAAAGCGTTAAAGGTAGCTTTAGATGCTCATGAAGGCCAAGTAGATAAGGCGGGTGTCGATTATGCAAACCATTTTGTTACTGTCGGTGAATTTGTCAAAGAAGTCACGAACAATGATCAGATTTTAGCAGTAGCTTATCTACATGACGTTCTTGAAGACACGGAAGTAACAGAAGAAGACTTGAGAGAAATATTTTCTGTTGATGTAGTTGAAGCTGTAAAAGCTTTGACAAAGGAAAAATACGAAAATTATCAGCATTACTTGGGTCGAGTGAAAACTAATAAGTGGGCTAGGATAGTTAAATTAGCTGATCTTAAACATAATAGTGATATGGATCGAATAAAAAAGAAGTTGAAAACTCCATTGGGTTGGAGAGACTTCAAACGTATGAAAAAGTATCAAGACGCAATAAAATTCTTGGAAGCGGAGTGATTGAATGGGAGTAGCAACGGTAAATAAAGATGATCTAATTGCGTTGGGGTACCCAAAAGCTACAGCTCAAGCAATTATTAGACAAGCAAAAAGTCAGTTGGTTGCTGAGGGATTAACTTTGTACTTGAATAAGCGCCTAGGTGTGGTGCCTAAAAGTAAGGTGGAAGAAATCATTGGAGTGAGTTTAGGTGCTATAGATTATGTCAGTTGAAAGAGCAACAAGAACAACCAAGTACGTTGGTGTATACCAAGATTTAAAAACTAAGAAATATGGCTATCGTGTCAAACTTGGCACTGATCGAATTACAGGCAAGACGATACAAGAACATCGTAGAGGCTATAGAACTGCTGGTGAAGCCAATGAAGCTAGGACAGCAGCATTGAAAAAGAAACATGATCTAGGTGCGTTATCGAATGCAAATATGACCTATTCAGATTTTATGGATAGATACTATATTCCAGAATATAGAAACGGTGTGGAATCCTCAACTTGGAGATCACGAGAAGGTGTGTTAACTGAATTACAATCCAGATTTGGTAAAAAGAAGCCACGTGATATAACGTCACTAGATATTTTAGATTATAAAAATGAATTGTTGGAAAAACACAGTCAGAACTATGCACGATTAAAGTTTGGTATGTTCTCTAGATCAATGAAACAGGCAAAAAAGCATGGATTGTTAAAAGAGAATCTGGTGGAAATTGTAGGAGGCATTCCTAAACAAAAGCCAGAAGTTAACTTTTGGGTAAAAGATGAGTTTGAAAGAGTAATACAAACATTTTCTATTGAAGATTTTTATGAGCATATGTCTTTTGTTATGGTATGGCTATATTACATGACAGGTATGAGGGTTAATGAAGCTACAGCATTGTGGTATGAGGATATCGATTTCGAAAGTAAACAGATTAGAGTTTGGCATAATTTGGATTTTATTAATGGGAAAAATTGGAAACGGAAAACTAAAATGAAAACTGATGCTGGTCGTAGGATTATTTCTATTGATGATGATACTATTCGTATTTTAAAGGAATGGAAAAGCAAACAGGAGAAATATGGTAAGTTCGATTTTGTAATCTCTTATACAGGTGAACCACTTGGGAAATCTACAATTGGTAGGATTATTAAGCGACATGCTAAACTGGCAGGAGTTAAGGAAATACAACCTAAAGGATTACGTCATAGCCATGCAAGTTTATTAATCAATGAGCTAAAGGCCAATCCTTTAGCAGTTCAAAAACGATTAGGGCACTCAGATATCCAAATAACACTTGGGGTTTACAGCCATCTTTATCCAACGATAGACAGAGAGGTTGCTGATCAATTGGGTGGGAAAATTAACATTAAGACAGCAGATAAGAGCCTAACCAATTTTAACGGGAATCAATCGTATCAAAAAGAAAAACAGGATTAGAAAAATAAGGAGATATAAGTCATGACTAAAACAAATGATTTAATGATAGTCTTTTCACCCAAAAATTCAATTGGATATTTTGACATTGAAAATCAGGAACTGATTAGAATTGACGGCATAGAAAAAAATCACTTTATATATGAACATATTAAACCGCCATTTGATTGGTATTTTCATGATGATATCATGATTATCCCTGATCCTATACCGTCACCAAGAAAAAAATGGAACAAAACAATTACTGTTGCTAATCAAGTAATAAAGTGTACGGGACAATATATAGTATTCTATCATTTTAAAGAAAGAAATGATTTATTTAATTTTGCTTCCTCACTAACATTGCCAGAATTTGAATATCTGAAGAGTAATTTAATTATTAATTGAGATTTAAATTTGATGTATTTATACTACTCTAATAATGATAAAATATAGCTAGATTTTAAAATAAAGGGGATATACGAGGAGGAAATATGAATTTTCAAAGACCAAAGGGAACTAATGATATATTACCAGTGGTTGAATCAAAACATTGGCAATTCATTGAAGAAAAAGCACGAACATTATTTAGCAATTACCATTTCAACGAAATTAGAACACCTATTTTTGAGCACTATGAAGTATTCGTACGTAGTGTAGGTGACACTTCTGACATTGTATCTAAAGAAATGTATTCTTTTTATGATAAAAAGAATCGGCATATGACTCTTAGGCCAGAAGGTACTGCACCAGTTGTTCGTGCATATGTTGAAAATAGGCTCTTTGGACCTGAATTCAGTAACCCATATAAGCTATACTATATTGGACCAATGTTTCGATATGAGAACCCACAAAAAGGACGTTTACGTCAGTTTCATCAAATTGGGGTAGAAGCTTTTGGATCAGAAAACCCAGCTACAGATGTTGAAACAATTGCTATGGCAATGGATTTCTTCAAACAATTAGGTTTGCAAAAAATTCGCTTAGTGATTAATTCATTAGGGGATAAAGAAACTCGAGAAAACTATCGTCAAGCGTTAATTGATTATTTACTTCCTCATGAATCTGAACTAAGCGAAGACTCACAACGTCGTTTACAAGAAAATCCTTTACGAGTATTGGATAGTAAAGATAAACGGGATCAACAATTTGTTGCCGAAGCTCCATCGATTTTAGATTATTTAAGCAATGAGGCAAAATTCCACTTTGAGATGGTAACAACGATGCTAGATGCTTTAAAAATTGCCTATGAAATTGATTCCACTATGGTTCGTGGATTAGATTACTACACTCATACAATTTTTGAAATTATGAGTGATGAAAAGGAAATGGGGGCTCAATCAACGATTTGTGCGGGCGGTCGCTATAATCAATTAGTAGAAGAACTAGGAGGACCAGAAACGCCTGGTTTTGGTTTTGCTATGGGGATCGAACGGATATTGATGGTATTAAAGGCTGAAAGAGTAACTTTTCCAAAAGAAAATACCGTAGATGCATATGTAGTTAGCTTAGGTAAGGAAACAAACGCCGAATCACTTAAAGTGACACAAGCAATTCGTAATGCTGGCTTTTCCGCTGACCGTGACTTTATGAATCGCAAAGCGAAAGCACAATTTAAAACAGCAGAAAAGCTTGGAGCAACCTTAGTATTAACACTCGGTGAGCAGGAACTTGCTGATAGAATGATCAATATAAAAAATATGGATACACGAATTGAGAAAAGATTTATTTTATCAGATATTTATAATAATTTTTCAAAAATCTATGATGAAATGACACAAGAAAATTGAATTAATTAGTTAGTTATTAATCTAATTGGTAATTAAACTTCTATCATTATAAAAAAGATGGGAACCAGATAGTTACCACGGAGGGTACCAGATTAAAAAGAAAAGCCTAGAAACGTTGTATTATTAACGTCTAGGCTTTGATTTTATACTATTCCCACTCCACAGTCGCAGGCGGTTTGCTCGTAATATCATACACGATACGATTCACATGAGCCACTTCATTCACGATACGTACAGAGATCTTTTGCAAGACATCCCATGGGATACGTGCGAAGTCAGCAGTCATTCCATCGATAGAGGTTACTGCACGGATACCTACTGTGTAATCATAGGTACGACCGTCACCCATCACGCCAACAGAACGGATACCAGGTAATACCGTAAAGTATTGCCAAATGTCGCGATCCAAACCAGCTGCAGCGATTTCTTCACGCAAGATAGCATCTGACTCACGAACGACTTCCAGTTTTTCTTCTGTGATTTCTCCAAGAACACGAATTCCAAGACCTGGTCCAGGGAAAGGCTGACGCCAGACGATAGAATCCGGCATACCTAGCTCGCTACCTAATGCGCGGACTTCATCTTTGAAGAGCGTATCTAGTGGTTCGATCAATTCAAATTGCATCTCTTCTGGCAGACCGCCTACGTTGTGATGCGATTTGATTGTTTGTGCTGTTTCTGTACCCGATTCGATGATATCTGTATATAAAGTTCCTTGTGCTAAGAAAGCAACGCTGCCGTCGCTGGCAATTTTTGTTGCCTCGTCATCGAAGAGATAAACAAATTCATTTCCAATGATCTTGCGTTTTTGTTCGGGATCAGAGACACCTGCAAGTTTAGACAAGAAGCGTTCGCGGGCATCTACTTTGATGATGTTCAAACCGAATTTTCCGCCTAGCATATCCATGACCTGTGCCGCTTCGCCTTTACGCAGCAAGCCGTGGTCTACGAAGATACAGGTTAGTTGATCGCCGATCGCTTTTTGTAGTAGCACACCAACAACGGATGAGTCGACGCCACCAGACAAACCTAATAGGACTTTCTTTTCACCGACTGTTTGACGAATTTCTTCGATTTTCATGTCGATAAAGTTTTCCATGCTCCAGTCAGCACTACATTGACAAACATCTAAGGCAAAATGTTTCAGTAGCTCATTGCCGTATTCAGAGTGACGAACTTCCGGATGGAATTGCACGCCGTACATTTGACGCTCGCTGTTTTGGATCGAAGCGATCGGGCAGTCTTTGCTTGTTCCCACGACTTCAAATCCTTCAGGTGCTTCAGTGACCAAATCACCATGACTCATCCAAACTGTTTGTTTTTCAGGAGTTGTTTGGAATAACTGTGCAGAAAGATTGACGATCTCTAATTCTGCTTTTCCGTATTCTTTGTTTTTTGCAGGTTCGACTTTCCCACCTAGTTTATGAGTGATCAACTGCATCCCATAGCAGATACCTAAAACAGGGATCCCTAGGTCCAAAATCTTTTCATCGATCCCAAAAGAATGGCTATCATAGACACTGTTCGGACCTCCAGATAAAATGATTCCTTTTGGATTGATCGCTTTTACTTCTTCCGCAGTGATTCGATGGCTCATTAATTCAGAGAAAACACCGAATTCACGGATCCGACGTGTAATCAGCTGATTGTACTGGCTACCGTAATCTAACACGATGATTTTTTCAACGTTCGGCATGTTGTCAACGTTTGTCACAATTCATTACCCCTATTCTGTTTGATTTATGAAAAAAATTATGAAAATTTTTTTAACTGATTGAACTGTCTTTATCATAAAGGACACCTAGTGAATTTGCAAAAACAATGGTCCTATACATCAGTACTTTCTTAGAAAGATCTGATCAATGAGGTGTTTGTGTGTTTTATGCAAAATGACATCTGCTCGACTCTTGGTCGGCAGGATATATTCTTTCAAATTTGTGAGATTGACATTTTTCCAGACAGATTGAGCCATTTTGATCGCATCTTGCCGGTCGCCGATCGCAAATTCATAATAATAGTTGGTTGGATCTAGGAAAGCTGTATCCAGCAAAGATTCGAATCGTTCCAAATACCAAGTCTCGATCAATTTAGGATCCGCATCAACAAAAATCGAGAAGTCAAAGAAATCACTGACATAGATTTGTTGATTTGCTGGCAATTGAAGGATGTTGATTCCTTCAACGATCAGGATATCCGGCTGCGAAAGAGTTTCATAAACATTTTCGACGATGTCGTAGACTTGATGTGAGTATGTCGGGATCTGAATGTGCTCTTCACCGGATTTGACCTGATGTAGAAATTCGATCAAGTGCTCCATGTCGTAACTTTCTGGGAAACCTTTGCGTTCCATCAATCCCCGTTCTTCAAGTATTTCATTTGGGAATAAAAAACCATCTGTCGTTACCATCCGGACATTTCGTCTGGGAAACAAACGAGAAAGCAGTGTTTGGACTAAACGTGCAGTCGTGCTTTTGCCAACAGCTACACTACCGGCGATCCCAATAATAAATGGTGGGACTTTGACGTAACGATGCAAAAAAAGCCCCTTACTCAATGTCAGAGATTCATACTCTTTACGATAAAGCTGAATCATATGACATAAAGGAATGTAGATGTCCTCCACGTCCTGCATAGAAATACGGTCATTCAAACTTTTGATACTATCTAATTCTTTTTGCGTCAGAGGCATGTGTTCTCTAGTATAGGAACCTTGCCACTCTTCCCGAGGGATCTGATAGTAGTTCGCGTTGTCCTTCATGGGAACCTCCTTCAATTACTCGAAAATAGTTTAACACAAAATAGTAGTAGCGGACATAAGAACTCAAGAAACAGAGCAAAATCTCTTGCCAAAAAGAAAAGATAGTTTACAAGAGAGAAATTTTCGGTATGATGAAAGAAACACTGAGGATGAAAGAGGGAAACTATGAGTAATCATTATTATAGCGAAAAACCGCAGACAGCCCATGATTTCGAAGAATGGGATTTTGAATTGAAAGGAAAAAATTTTCACTTTGTTACGGACAGTGGGGTATTCTCAAGAGAGACGGTAGATTATGGTTCCCGTGTGCTGATCGATGCTTTTGACTGGGAAGAGCTGCCAGAGGGTCCGATCCTTGATCTCGGCTGCGGCTATGGTCCGATTGGTTTGTCGATCAGCTTTGCGAGTGAACGTCTGGTTGAAATGGTGGATGTCAATCAGCGCGCCGTTGATCTGGCACAGCGTAATGCCCAGCGCAACGGGATCGAGAAGATCGAGATTCATTCGTCGTACATTTATGAAACACTGAATCATGAAAGCTATGCAGCCATTTTGAGCAATCCGCCGATCCGGGCTGGAAAACAAGTTGTGCATGAGATCTTGACAGAAGCCTATCCACGATTGAAAGTCGGTGGTACTTTGACGATCGTGATCCAGAAGAAGCAGGGAGCGCCTAGTGCCCAGAAGAAAATGAAGGACACATTCGGCAATGCAGAGATCATCAAAAAAGACAAAGGTTACTATATTATTCAGAGCGTGAAAGAAGAAGCATAAAGCTGTTTCTTCTTCACGTTTTTTTATTTGACTGTACCTAGAGATAGATAAAAACTATCACGAAAACGCTTGTTTCTCATGGTAATCTCATATATGATGAGCATTAAATAAGGATTGTTGCTAGCTTTGACGAGAAAGTAGTTTTTTATTAAAAAATGGCGAGATGGATCAGCTGGATGTTGAAGGTTGACGATCACAATAAGGGAGAAAAAAAGATGACAGACTATCATTTTGAAACATTGCAATTACACGGCGGGCAAACAGTAGATGAAACAGGAAGTAGAGCCGTACCATTGCATCAAACAACTTCTTATGTTTTTGAGGATGCGGATCAGGCGGCTGCAAGATTTGCTTTGGCAGAACCGGGAAATATCTATACACGGATCACCAACCCTACAACCAGTGTCTTAGAGGAACGTTTGGCTTTACTTGACGGAGGGGTAGGAGCGTTGGCAACGGCTTCAGGATCAGCCGCTATCACCTATGCGATCCAAAATATTGCGAGTGCGGGAGATCATATCGTATCTGCGGCTACGATCTATGGCGGGACTTACAACCTATTTGCGCATACACTACCGGAATTTGGAATCACAACGACCTTTGTGGATCCTGATGATTTAGAGGCATTAAAGGCGGCGATTCAAGAAAATACCAAGGCGGTCTTTGTCGAATCGTTGGGAAATCCGGACATCAATATCGTCGATTTGAAGAAAATCAGTGAGATTGCTCATGAAGCGCAGATCCCAGTGATCGTTGACAATACCTTTGCTACGCCGTATTTGTTCAAGCCTTTCGAATTTGGGGCCGATATCGTGGTTTATTCTGCGACAAAATTCCTCGGTGGTCATGGTCTGTCGATCGGAGGAGCGATCGTTGACGCCGGCAGCTTTGATTGGACGAATGGCAAGTTTGCTAAACTGGTCGATCCCGATCCTAGCTATCACGGAATCTCTTGGACCGAAGCTGTAGGAAATGCTGCGTATATTACCCGAGCACGAACGATTCTTTTGCGGGATACAGGGGCAGCAATTTCCCCTTTCAATGCTTGGACCATTCTATTAGGCATCGAGACACTTTCTCTACGGATGGAACGTCATGTGGAAAATGCTCAAAAAATAGCCGAATATTTAGCGAAACATCCCAAAGTAGCCTGGGTAAACTATCCAACGCTAGAGGGGAATAAGTACTACGATCGAGCGCAGGACTATTTCCCGAAAGGTACTAGCGCAGTCTTCTCCTTTGGACTAAAAGATGGAGCAGAAGCTGGCAAGAAGTTGGTGGGAATCACAACGATCTTCTCTCTACTGGCCAATGTAGGAGATGCAAAATCATTGATCATTCATCCCGCTTCAACCACGCATTCACAATTGAGTGAAGAAGAATTAAGTCAAACAGGAACGACACCAGAAACGATCCGCTTGTCTGTTGGATTGGAGAATGTCGATGATTTGATTGCTGATTTAGCTCAAGCACTGGATCAAGTCTAAAGAATAGCTGACAAGCACGAGTCGCAGAAAAAGCAATTGCTTTCTGCGACTCGTTTTTTTTCGAATAAGAGGGCGCTATGTTTTTTCAAAAAAATTTGATACACTAAGCGTGATAGAGAAGGGTGGAGAAAAAAGTGAAGCTGACGATTCGACAAATCGCTGAAATGGCGGGTGTTTCAGTGACGACTGTCTCACAGATTCTTAACAATAAAGGGAGCCGCTTTAGTGATGCTACCAGAAAAAGAGTGCTGGATATCGTGAATGAACATCAGTACAAGCCAGATTTTTTTGCCTCCAGCTTGATTACCCGTCATTCAAAAACGATTGGGATGATCGTTCCTGATGTCACAGATTTTTTCTTTTCAAAAGTAGTCGAAGGTGCAGAAAGTTACCTTAACCCTCTAGGCTATATGCTGATTTTATGTAATTCACGGCAGAGTATTGAAAAAGAGACCCGCTTTTTAAAAGAGCTGTCTCATCGATCGGTGGACGGAATCATTTTGGCTACGCCGAATCAATTGCCGGAAGAATATTCTTTGCAAAGTGGGTTTTATCATCGAATGCCGCTGATTTTAATCGATCGAGGATTGAATCGTCGTGAAGCGGGACGATTGATCGTAAAGGAGTATGAAGGAGCTTATCAAGCAGTCAGCTACTTGATCGACCAAGGACACCGACAGATTGGTCTGTTGAAGGAAAATACAGGCTATTATCAGTTGGAAGAACGCTACAATGGTTATCGTCATGCGTTGAAGGATGCAGACATTGATTTCAAACGTCAGTGGGTCGTTGCCGGTGAATTGACGGTAGAGGGTGGTTATGCCGCGGCCAAGGAGTTATTGCGAGTGAAGGACCTTACGGCGATTTTTTGTAGCAATGATGCGATGGCGATTGGCTGCTATCAGGCAATATACGAACTAGGGAAGAAAATTCCTGAAGATATTTCGGTTATAGGCTTTGATGGCTTGAAACTTTCGGAGTATACAAATCCACCATTGACAACAGTGATGCAACCAACCTTTGACATTGGCTTTACGGCAGCAAAATTTTTGGTGGATGCGATTGAGTTTCCAGAACGCCGAATTCCGAACAAAATTTTTGATACAAAATTAATA
The DNA here is from genome assembly GCF_053760925.1 of Enterococcus olivae. Lineage (NCBI taxonomy): Bacteria > Bacillati > Bacillota > Bacilli > Lactobacillales > Enterococcaceae > Enterococcus > Enterococcus olivae. The sequence continues at coordinate 117,568 of NZ_JBSMVT010000006.1, read as the reverse complement.
ATTCGTGAGAGCGTGAAAAAAGAAACAAACTTAATGTGATTTGTAAAAATCACGTTAAGTTTATGTTTGACAATTCATTTGTTGTCATGTATTCTTTCTTTGGAAGGGTTTTCATAGTTGTGTATGTTAAGTAAAACGGTTTACTAAAGTGTTTTACCTAATAAAAAAATATTGTATAATGAAAACAATCGAGGAAGTGAGGTTCAAGTCTATGCGAATGGTGGATTTGATAGAAAAGAAACGCGATGGGGGCACACTGTCAGAGGAAGAGATTCAATTTATCGTAACCAAGTATACGGAGGATCAAATACCTGACTATCAAATGAGTGCACTACTCATGGCGATTTTTTATGAAGATATGACAGATGAAGAAATCACGGCACTTACGTTGGCCATGGCTCATTCGGGAGAAGTGATCGATCTGTCTTCGATCGAGGGAATCAAAGTGGACAAACATTCTACTGGTGGCGTTGGCGACACGACGACACTCATTCTCGCACCCTTAGTGGCAAGTGTCGGTGTTCCCGTAGCGAAGATGTCGGGTCGTGGTCTAGGGTATACAGGTGGAACATTGGATAAACTAGAATCGATCCCTGGTTTTCAGATCGAATTACCAGAGGAAGAATTTATACGTTTGGTCAACGAGAGTCAAGTCGCAGTGATTGGCCAGTCAGGCAATCTTGCCCCGGCTGATAAACGTTTATATGCTTTGCGAGATGTGACAGCAACGGTTAATTCGATTCCGTTGATTGCTAGCTCGATCATGAGTAAAAAAATTGCTGCTGGTGCCGATGCGATCGTTCTGGATGTAACGACCGGTGACGGCGCGTTCATGAAGAATCTGGAGGATGCTCGCAGATTGGCGCATACGATGGTTCGAATCGGTAAATTGGCTGATCGTCAAACGATGGCAGTCATTTCAGATATGTCACAGCCTTTGGGAGAAGCGATCGGTAATAGTTTGGAGGTCGTTGAAGCAATTGAAACATTGAAAGGCAATGGTCCGGAAGATTTGGTCGAAATGTGCTATGCTCTAGGCAGTCAAATGGTCGTTCTGGCAGACAAAGCGCAGAATTTGGAGGATGCCCGTCAATTGTTGGAGGAAGCCTTGTCTTCAGGGGAGGCTCTGGAAAAATTCAAAGAAATGATTCGCAATCAAGGCGGAGATGATTCTGTCATCGATCATCCAGAAAAACTACTAACAGCAAAATATGAAAAGTCTTTATTGGCAAAACGATCCGGCACCGTCACCAAGCTGGTAGCCAATGAACTAGGGATCGCGGCAATGATGCTGGGGGCTGGGAGAAGAACAAAAGAAGAGTCGATCGATCATGCAGTAGGTTTGAAGCTGCATAAAAAGGTTGGCGATACGGTAGAAGAAGGCGAGTCACTACTAACGATCTACAGCAATACAGAAGCTCTTCAAGAAGTGACCGAGTTGTTGTATCAGCACATTGAAATTGGGAATAATGGAGCAGAGCCTCCTTTGATTCATGAAATAATCACAGAATAGGACGTGGAAAAGAAAATGGAATTAAATCGAATGATGGACCATACTATTTTAAAAGCAGATACACCCAAGGCGGAAGTACTGCGTATTATTGAAGAGGCGAAGAAATATCACTTCTACTCTGTTTGTATCAATCCAGTATGGGTTTCTTTGGCGGCAGAAGAGTTAAAAGGTGAACCCGTAGCCGTTTGTACAGTCATTGGCTTCCCTTTAGGAGCGAATACCAGTGGGACGAAAGCTTTTGAAGCCGAAGAAGCAATTAAAAATGGAGCAGATGAGATTGACATGGTGATTTCTGTGGGGCAATTGAAATCAGGGAACGATGCGTATGTTCAAAAAGACATCGAAGCAGTCGTTGCTGTTGCCAAAGATCGTGCCTTAGTCAAAGTGATCATTGAAACCTGTCTACTGACAGATGAAGAGATCATCAAGGCATGCGAACTAGCAAAAGCTGCTGGAGCGGATTTCGTGAAGACTTCTACAGGATTCTCGACAGCGGGTGCTTCAGTTGAAGCTGTACATCTGATGCGTGAAACAGTTGGACCGGAGATGGGTGTGAAAGCATCAGGAGGTATCCACAATGAAGCTCAAGCACTAGCAATGGTTGAAGCTGGCGCAAGTCGTTTAGGAACAAGTGCAAGTGTAGCAATTATTTCTGGAGCAAGTGGCACAGGCTACTAAGAGGTGAAATGATGACCAAAGCAAAGCAAGAGTGGATAGACACTGCGGTCGCAGCATTGGATAAAGCCTATGTACCGTATTCACATTTTCCGGTAGGGGCGTGTCTAGTGACCAAAGAAGACGAGATCTATCAAGGATTGAATATTGAAAATGCTTCATACGGTCTAAGTAATTGTGCGGAGCGGACAGCGATCTTTAAGGCAGTTTCTGAAGGAAAAAGGGCATTCAAGCATCTAGTTGTCGCAGGACATACACCAGAACCAATCTCTCCTTGTGGGGCGTGTCGGCAAGTGATTGTTGAATTTTGTGAAGCTGATATGCCAGTCACACTTTTAGGAGACGACGGAGCAGTCAAAGAAACGACAGTCGAGGAACTGTTACCGTATTATTTTACGAACAAGGATTTATAGCAACATCTTTAAATTTGTTCATACAGTCTTGAACTGTTGAAAAATAAAAAACTATTTTATAGGGGGCTTTACAGAGATGAAAAAAGCAAAATTATTTAGTTTAGGTGCTGTGGTAATGGCAGGAGCGTTATTACTAGGTGCATGTGGCAATAATGGCGGGGGAACTGCTGAGACAGGTGACGGTGGCAGCCAAGGCGCGACAGACGCAGAACACAGTGTAGCGATCATCACAGATATCGGTGGGGTAGATGACCGTTCATTCAACCAATCTGCTTGGGAAGGTTTGCAAGCATGGGGTGAAGAACATGGTATCGCTCGTGGTGTAGGCGGATTTGATTACATCCAATCAGATGAAGCGTCTCAATATGCAACGAACATCAGCAATGCTGTTCAAAATGGCTTTAAAACAGTCTTTGGTGTAGGTTTCTTACTACAACCTGAGATCGAAGTAGCGGCACAACAATTTCCTGACACTCAATTTGGTATCGTTGACTCAGTGATCGAAGGCATGGACAATGTTGTTTCTGCAACATTTAGAGATCATGAAGCATCATACTTGGCAGGTGTAGCGGCAGCTTATACAACGAAAACAGATCAAGTTGGTTTTATCGGTGGAGAAGAAGGTTTTGTAATCGACCGTTTTGAAGCTGGATTTGTTCGAGGTGTAGAAGACACTGCTGAAAAATTAGGCAAAGAAATCGAAGTAGACGTTCAGTATGCAGCATCTTTCAATGATTCTGCTCGTGGGAAAGCAATCGCAGCATCTATGTACCAAAAAGGAATCGACATTATCTTCCATGCTTCAGGTGGTACTGGTGCAGGGGTCTTCCAAGAAGCTCGCGCAATCAATGAACAATTGACAGAAGCTGAATTAGAAGACAGCAAAGTTTGGGTTATTGGTGTAGATAGTGACCAAGAAGGCGAAGGTGCCTTCACCACTTCTGATGACGTAGACGACAACTTCACACTGACTTCTACACTGAAAGGTGTAGGCGCAGCAGTTCAGGATATCTCTACTCGTGCCTTGAACGATGAGTTCCCTGGTGGCGAGCATATCGTTTATGGCTTGTCTGATGGTGGGGTAGATCTTACAGAAGGTTTCCTTTCAGATGACGCTAAAGCAGCTGTTGCTGAAGTAAAAGATGAAATTATCGCTGGTAGTATCGAAGTTCCTGAAACACCGGGCGAATAATAACTTGAACTATGGTCTTGTCTAAAGACAGACAAGACCATAGTTTCTATCTTGTTTATCAAAGTTCTTCATTATTTGAAGGGTTTTGATAAGGAAGAGAACATTCCTTTGGTTGATTGAAGTCTGCAATGATCAATTGTTATTGAAGTGAAAGAAGAAAATAAGGATGTGAGGAATTTGGCTCAAGAAGAGAATTACGTTGTTGAGATGCGTAATATCACGAAAGAATTTGGGGCATTCAAAGCAAACGACAATGTAACGCTACAAGTAAAACCTGGTGAAATCCATGCGTTACTTGGTGAAAATGGAGCGGGTAAATCGACACTGATGAATATGCTGTCTGGTCTATTGGAGCCGACATCAGGCGAAATTTGGTTACAAGGCAAGAAGGTTGCGATCACCAGTCCTACGATGGCTAATAAATTAGGAGTCGGAATGGTTCATCAGCATTTTATGTTGGTTGATGCGTTCACAGTCACAGAAAATATTATTCTGGGGAATGAACCAAATTATCTGGGGTATTTAGATCGTAAAAAAGCTCGTCAGGAGATTCAGCGAGTATCGGAGCAATACGGTTTGTCAGTAGATCCTGACGCCTATGTACGAGATATCTCTGTAGGAATGCAACAGCGTGTAGAAATCTTGAAGACTCTATATCGTGGAGCAGATGTTTTGGTTTTTGATGAGCCAACAGCTGTATTGACACCACAGGAGATCGAAGAGTTGATCTCGATCATGAAAGAGCTGGTCAAAGAAGGCAAATCGATTATCTTGATCACGCATAAACTGGATGAGATCAAAGCAGTTGCTGATCGTTGTACGGTGATTCGCCGTGGACAAGGGATCGGCACCGTCAATGTTAGCGATGTAACTTCACAAGAGTTAGCGGACATGATGGTTGGTCGCGCAGTTTCTTTCAAAACTGAGAAAAAAGCAGCAGATCCGCAAGAAGTAGTGTTGTCGATTGAAAATCTGGTCGTCAAAGAAAATCGTGGACTGGAAGCGGTGAAAGACCTTAGCCTGCAGGTTCGTGCTGGAGAGATCGTAGGGATCGCCGGAATCGATGGCAACGGACAGTCAGAACTGATTCAAGCATTAACAGGTCTCCGAAAAGTAGAAAGTGGAAAAGTCGTTATCGATGATGAAGACGTGACGAACTTTAAACCAAGAAAAATCACAGAAGCAGGCGTGGGACATGTTCCAGAAGATCGTCACAAATATGGTTTGGTTCTTGAAATGAGTGTTGCAGAAAACATCGCTTTACAAACCTATTATCAAGAGCCCTTCAGTAACAAGGGAGTCTTGAATTATGGAGAGATCAATTATCATGCGCGGGACCTGATCGAAGAGTTTGATGTCCGTACAGTCAATGAATTAGTTCCGGTCCGCTCATTATCTGGAGGGAATCAGCAAAAGGCGATCATTGCTCGCGAAGTCAGTCGCGATCCGAATCTATTGATCGTAGCCAATCCAACTCGTGGTCTGGACGTGGGAGCAATCGAATTTATCCATAAACGTTTGATCGAGCAGCGAGACAAATTCAAAGCCGTGCTACTGATCAGTTTTGAATTGGAGGAGATCTTAAATGTTTCTGACCGGATCGTTGTTCTGCATGCCGGCAAAATCGTTGGTGAGGTCGATCCTAAAGAAACCAGTGAAAATGAACTTGGTTTGCTGATGGCAGGTTATTCATTGGAAGAAGCCAGAAAAGAGTTACAACAAGTAGAGGCAGGTGAGTCTATTGACTAGACGTTCAGAACAAATCAGAAATTTACTCGTTCCTCTGATTGCCGTTTTACTCGGCTTGATCTTGGGTGGTGTGATCATGTTTGCTTTTGGCTACAATCCGATTCAAGGATACAAGGAAATGTTCTCAGCAGCATTTTTGAATCCTCAAACAAAAATGATCAATCCACGCAGTATTGGTGAGATTTTTGTAACAGCCGGTCCGTTGATCTTTACCGCTTTAGGTTTTGCGATCGCAAATACAGCGGGATTCTTTAACATTGGACTTTCTGGACAGGCACTTTGCGGCTGGGTAGCCAGTGTATGGGTAGCCTTATCGATGCCTGATTCGCCTAAAGTTGTCGTGTTGACAGCAGCGATCACAGCGGGTGTCCTTTCAGGAGCAGTAGCAGCTGCGATTCCTGGAGTCTTACGTGCCTTCTTTGGTACGAGTGAGGTAATCGTGACGATCATGATGAACTATATTTTGCTCCATATCAGTACACACATCATCAATCATTCCATGAGCGATGATATCATGCGTAGTAAAGGAATCACAGAGTTCGTTGGAGCAAACGGCTCGTTACAAACAGAATTTTTACGAAGCATCTCCAATAATTCTCGTTTGAATCTAGGAATCTTTTTCGCACTCATTTTTCTTGTCGTTATGTGGTTCGTTATGAAGAAAACGACCCTTGGGTATCAAATTCGTGCAGTTGGTTTGAATCCTTTTGCTTCTGAGTATGCAGGGATGAACAGCAAGCAGATCATCGTGATCTCGATGGTGATTTCAGGGGCTTTAGCTGGTATGGGCGGTGTGATCCTAGGTTTAGGAACATTCAGTAATTTCTCAGCACAAGGAGCTTCAATCAGTGTAGGTTTCGATGGAATGGCAGTCTCCTTGTTAGGTGGCGGCAGCTCGATTGGTATTCTATTATCCGCACTGCTCTTTAGTATTTTGAAACTAGGCGGACAAGGGATGCAGTTTGTAGGTATTCCGTCTGAATTAGTGGATATTGACATTGCCATCATTATTTTCTTCGTCGCGATCAGTTTTGTGATTCATTTTGTTTTAACGAAATTCTTTGGCAATAAAAAAGAAGTGGCGGAACTGGAGGAAAAATCAAAAATCGAGAATGAAGAGAATCAGGAAGGAGGCACCATCTAATGGATATGAGCTCACTTGGGTCGATCGTCACACAAACGCTGATCTATGCAGCGCCATTGATTTTGACTGCGCTAGGCGGGGTGTTCTCTGAACGAAGCGGGATCGTCAATGTAGGTCTGGAAGGCATCATGGTCATGGGAGCCTTCAGCAGCATTGTTTTCAATCTGAGCTTCGCTGGACAATTTGGTGTTTGGACACCGTGGTTGGGTGTGCTGGTCGGTGGCGTAGTTGGCATGGTCTTTTCGGTATTGCATGCTGTTGCAACGATCAATTTTCGAGCAGACCACATCATCAGCGGGACCGTCATGAATATGCTGGCACCGGCACTAGCGATTTTTTTAGTAAAAGCAATCTATGGAAAAGGACAAACAGATAGTATCACACGTATTTTTGGGTATACATCGATCCCGATCCTAAAGGATATTCCGGTGATCGGTCCAATCTTTTTTGCTAGAACTTTTGCTCCGGCTTATGTAGCGATTCTGATCGCTGTTCTTGCATGGTTCATTATTTTTAAAACACGTTTTGGTTTGCGTCTGCGTTCGGCTGGAGAACATCCACAGGCAGCAGATACGCTAGGGATCAATGTGTATGCGATGCGCTATTCAGGAGTGTTGATCTCAGGATTTTTAGGAGGTATGGGGGGCGCAATGTTCGCCCAGTCTATCTCTGCTCGTTTTGCTGTAGGAACGATCGCAGGTCAAGGATTCATCTCAATGGCAGCGATGATCTTCGGTAAATGGAATCCATTGGGAGCAATGGGTGCCGCAATGTTCTTTGGCTTCTCACAAATCTTGGGTGTTGAAGGAGGCAATATTGCCTTTGTTAAAAACATCCCAGACGTGTATCTGAATATTGCTCCGTATCTATTGACAATCATTGTCTTGGTGGTCTTCTTAGGAAAGGCTTCAGCACCTAAAGGCATTGGTAAGAACTATATTAAATCAAAATAACTTTTTCGATTGAGGGGTGGGACTAAGGGACATTGTTGCTTTGTCCCGCTCTTTTCTATTTTTATGAACCAAATCACACTATATCAGAAAGCAGGTTGATCATATGTTCAAACGTATTCATTTAATTGTCTTGGATTCTGTGGGGATCGGTGAAGCACCCGATGCCGACAAATTCAATGACAAAGGCGCCGATACTCTCGGCCATATCGCCAAGGAAGCTGGATTAACTATCCCGCATTTAGAGCAATTAGGGCTAGGAACGATCCGGCCGTTGACCGGTGTCGAAGCCGTTGCGGCTCATCAAGGTTATGCGACCAAATTGGAAGAAATCTCTGCTGGGAAAGATACGATGACGGGGCATTGGGAGATCATGGGCTTGAATATCCAAACACCTTTCCGAGTCTTTCCAGATGGTTTCCCCAAAGAGTTGCTGCAAAAAATTGAAGACTTCTCCGGTCGGAAAATCGTCTGTAACTTGCCTTACTCCGGTACGGCGGTCATTGATGACTATGGTCAGCATCAAATGGAAACAGGAGATCTGATCGTTTATACCTCCGCCGATCCAGTACTACAGATCGCTGCTCATGAAGAGATCATTCCTTTGGAGGAACTGTATCGCATCTGTGAATATGCCCGAGAGATCACGAAAGATGAACCCTACATGATCGGTCGCATCATTGCGCGCCCATATTTAGGAGAACCCGGTAATTTCCAACGAACGAGCAACCGACATGACTATGCATTGGATCCTTTTGGTCAGACAGTCATGGATTCTTTAAAAGATCATGGCAAAGAGGTGATCGCTGTCGGTAAAATCAATGATATTTTCAATGGTCAAGGGATCACAGACTTTGTGCGGACCAAAGACAATATGGACGGCGTAGACAAACTGTTGGAAGTAATGAATAAAGACTTTACGGGCCTGAGCTTTACCAATCTAGTGGATTTTGATGCTTTGTATGGACATCGTCGCAATGTGGAAGGCTATGCCCAAGCGATCGAAGATTTTGATGCACGCATTCCAGAATTATTGGAGCGGTTAGCGGAGGACGATTTGTTATTGATTACGGCGGATCACGGCAATGACCCAACCTTCCCAGGAACAGATCATACGAGAGAATATGTACCATTATTGGCTTATAGCAAGAAGTTTACTGGTCAAGGTGCATTACCTCAAGGCTTTTTCTCAGACATTTCGGCAACGATCGCTGATAACTTTGAGGTGCCCGCAACGGAAAACGGTCAAAGCTTCTTAAAACATTTAAAATAGGGGGGATGAAAGAATGTCATTGAAAGAAAAATTAGTAGAAACAGCTTCATTTATGAAAGAAAAAGGTGTAAAAGAAATCGATTTTGGTTTAATTCTAGGTTCAGGTCTTGGAGAATTAGCAGATGAGATTGAAGACGCTGTTGTTATCTCTTATCATGAGATCCCTCATTTTCCGGTTTCAACGGTTGTCGGACATGCAGGTCAGTTAGTATACGGTACCTTGTCTGGTAAAAAAGTACTGGCATTGCAAGGGCGTTTCCATTATTATGAAGGACATTCCATGCAAACAGTGACCTATCCAGTTCGTGTGATGGCTGCAATGAAGGCCCATTCGATCATTGTGACCAATGCTTGTGGTGGGGTGAACACGACCTTTTCTCCAGGGGATTTGATGCTGATTACTGATCAAATCAATTTCATGGGAGCCAATCCGCTGATCGGTGCCAATGAAGAGGAAATGGGTCCGCGTTTCCCAGATATGTCGCAAGCCTATAATGGAGACTATCGAAACAAAGCCAAAGAAGTCGCAGAAAAACACGGTCTACATCTTAAAGAGGGTGTGTATATGGGCTTCTCTGGACCGACCTATGAAACGCCCGCTGAGATTCATATGGCACGTACACTGGGAGCAGATGCAGTCGGTATGTCGACTGTTCCAGAGGTGATCGTGGCTGTTCACAGTGGTTTGAAAGTGTTGGGAATCTCTTGCATCACGAATTTGGCAGCTGGTATGCAGGCGACCTTGAATCATGAAGAAGTGGTAGAAACAACCGAACGTGTCAAAACAGAATTTAAAGCGCTAGTCAAAGAAACGCTAGCTGCCTTATAGAGGGGGAGGAAACAAATGAGTGTTCATATCGAAGCAAAACCCGGTGAAATTGCAGATAAAATTTTACTGCCAGGAGATCCGCTACGTGCAAAATACATTGCCGAAACATTTTTAGAAGATCCGATCTGTTACAATAATGTTCGCGGGATGCTGGGATATACGGGTGTCTACAAAGGCGAACGTGTCTCTGTACAGGGGACCGGAATGGGCATGCCTTCTGCAACAATCTATGCTCATGAACTGATCAATTCTTACGATGTCAAAAAACTGATTCGTGTCGGAACCTGTGGAGCGATCTCCAAAGATGTTCATGTTCGGGACTTAGTGATTGCTCAAGGAGCGGTGACCAGTTCATCAATGATCCAAAAGCATTTCGATCAATTCCATTTCGCACCGATCGCTGATTTCCACTTGTTGAAGACAGCTTATGAAATCGCAGAAGATCAGGGATTTACTACGCATGTGGGGAATATCTTGTCTGAAGATACTTTTTATAAAGATGATGTGACTGAGACATTGAAGCTGGCTGAGTTAGGCGTTATGGGTGTTGAGATGGAAGCGGCGGCCTTGTATTATTTAGGAGCGAAATTCCATGTTCAGACGTTGGCGATCTGTACAGTCAGTGACCACATCATCACAGGTGAGGAAACAACAGCAGAAGAACGTCAGACGACGTTTGATGATATGATCAAAGTTGGTTTGGAAACGGCGATTCGCTAGGAGGAAAAGATTGAGGGATGATGTCCTTCAATCTTTTTTGACTTCTTGAGTGTGGACAGAGATAATAGAAGACAAGAACAAATAAAGGAGGCTTTTTGATGGAAAACTTTACGTTTCATGTCCCTACGGATATTCGTTTTGGGAAGAATCGATTATCTGAGCTACCCGAGGTTTTAGATGCCTTTGGTAAAAATGTCTTGTTAGTCTATGGTGGTGGCAGTATCATACGCAACGGCTTGTATGACCGTGTCGTGGAGCAGCTGAAAGCAAATGGTAACACGCTTGTTGAATTAAACGGGGTGGAACCGAATCCTCGTATCGAAACCGTGACCAAGGGGGCAGAGTTATGCCGGGAGCATGGGATCGATGTGATTTTGGCAGTCGGTGGCGGTTCTGTTATTGATTGTAGCAAAGCGATTGCTGCCGGAACCTTTGTTGAAGGAGATCTGTGGGAAAATCTGGTAGCGAAACGCCGATACTCCGGTCCAGCTGTGCCGATCATCACGATTTTGACACTGGCGGCTACTGGAAGTGAGATGAACCGTGGTGGTGTGATCTCTAACTTGAAGACTCAGCAAAAATTAAGTGTGTCAGGAGAGAATCTTTTGCCTAAGGTGTCCTTTCTTGATCCGGTCAATACTTTCACTGTGGGCAGCTATCAGACACTGGCAGGTTCAGCAGATATTTTAAGTCACTTGATGGAAAATTATTTTAATGCGACTCCTGGAACTGAGGTCCAAGACAGTGTCACAGAAGGGCTGATGAAAACAGTCATTCACTACCTACCGATCGCTCTAGAACATCCAGAAGATTACGATGCACGGGCGAATTTATTATGGGCAAGCACACTGGCGTTGAATGGTCTGACTGGTAATGGAAGAAAAGGCAGTTGGTCTTGTCACGCGATGGAACATGAATTGAGTGCTTTTTATGACATCACCCACGGTATCGGCTTGGCTATCTTGACTCCGAGATGGATGGCCCATATTTTGAATGAAACGAGTCTGCCGAAATTTGCTCGTTTTGCTAGAGAAGTTTGGGGAATCGACGAGGCGGATGAGGAACGTGCGGCGAAGAAAGGGATGCAAGCATTGTATGATTTCTTCTTGGAAAATGGTGTTCCGATGACCTTGCCCGAAGTAGGGATCGACTCGGAAGATGACTTTGAAAAAATGGCGCAGCAGGCAGTTACTCATAGTACGATTACAGAAACAGCCTTTGTTCCAGTGCAAAAAGCAGACGTCATCAGTATCTATCAGGCATCTGCAGCACCGTCGCAATTTATCTAAAAAAAGCCGGCTGAATAAAATGTTCAGCCGGTTTTGTGTTTATAAATAGTATTTTTCGATGACAGTCAGATCATCATTCAATTCATAGACCAATGGTTTACCTGTTGGGATTTCAAGCCCCATAATGTCGTCATCAGAGATGCCTTCGATGTGTTTGGCTAAAGCTCGCAGAGAATTACCGTGGGCAGCAACTAAAACAGTTTTACCATCTAATAAAGCCGGTGCGATCTCGTCTTGCCAAAAAGGAAGTGCTCGTTCTAGGGTGACTTTTAAGTTCTCTCCACCAGGAACATCTCGAGGGTCTAATTGAGCATAGCGACGATCAGGAGCAGCATCTGACAATGGAGGAAGAGTGTCGTAGGAACGACGCCAAATCAGGACTTGTTCGTCTCCGTACTTGTCACGTGTCGCTTGTTTGTTCAAGCCCTGCAATGCACCATAGTGACGTTCATTCAAACGCCAGGATTTGATTGTCGGTACCCATAACTGGTCAGAGTATTCTAAGATATAGTTACAAGTTTTGATAGCACGAGTCAGTACAGAAGTATAAGCGATATCAAATTCGATGCCAGCTTCCTTGATTTTGCGGCCAGCTTCCTTTGCTTCTTCAACACCTTCTGGAGCTAAATCGACATCGGCCCAACCAGTGAACTGATCTAATTTGTTCCATTCGCTCAATCCGTGACGTGAAAAAATTAATTTTGGCATAAAAACCTCTCCTTTATTTATTTCTTTTCTGTAATTTCCGTTCCAAATTCATTATACACCTATTTTCTCTAAGATTTCCACTCGTATCAATAATCAAAAGATGAACCACTATAAATTTTGTCTCGATGGACAGGCTCACGATGGTTCCACGACTGACCTGAAGCAGCCCTTCTCATAGGAAAGATGCCACTATTAAATGAAACCGAAATTCTAAGTTTTTTTTAGAATGGAAGGAAACACAGATGCTGAACAAATGAAAAAGAATGAGATTTTTTCTGTAAGCGGGTTTTGAAGGCTTGTCATAAAAAATGATTTAATGGTATTATGAAGGGGTTAGATCATCTTTTTTCTGTGTAGTACAAAGATTTTAAGGAGAAAGAGATCTGGATAAGTTACTGCTGACAAAAGATAAGAGAAAGTAGGAAAAAGCAAAATGGACAAGAAACCTGTAATTTTAATGATTTTAGATGGACTTGGTTTGAGAAGCGAAACGGTTGGGAATGCCGTTGCGTTAGCTAATACCCCTAACTTGGATAACTACTGGAAACAATATCCTCATAGCACATTAAAGGCTTCTGGTTTAGACGTAGGTCTACCTGAGGGACAAATGGGAAACTCAGAAGTCGGTCACACCAACATTGGTGCCGGAAGAATCGTTTATCAAAGCTTGACTCGTATCGACAAATCAATTGCTGATGAGGAATTTGCTAAAGAAAAAGCTTTATTAGATTTATTTGATTTTGTGAAAGAAAATAACTCTAACTTGCATTTGATGGGACTTGTCTCTGATGGTGGCGTACACAGCCATATCAATCATTTGTTTGCTTTGCTAGAAGAGGCAAAAAGACAAGGTGTTCCTGCTTATGTAGACGTGATTTTGGATGGACGTGATGTTTCACCAACTTCAGGTATCAACTATGTAAAACAACTACAAGAAAAAATCGATGAACTGGGTCATGGGAAAATCGCTTCTGTTTCTGGAAGATACTATGCAATGGATCGTGACAAACGTTGGGAAAGAGTTCAAAAATATTACGATGTAGTGATTCACGGTGAAGGTAAAAAAGGAACAGATGCCGTTGAAGTTGTAGCGAAAAGCTACGAAGCAGGCGTGAACGACGAATTTGTCTTGCCTAATGTCATCGTTGAAAATGGTGAACCTGTTGCAACAATCAATGACAACGATGGCATCTTATTCTTTAACTTCCGTCCTGACCGTGCCTTACAAATGTCTCAAGCGTTAACTGAAAAAGAATGGGAGTTCTTTGAACGTGGCGAAGAGCCAAAAAATATTAAACTGGTGACAATGACTCAATACTCAGATAAATTGGACACAGACGTTGTCTTTGCACCAATTTCTATGGATAATGTATTAGGGGAAGTTCTAACTAAAAATAATATCAATCAGTTGAGAATTGCTGAAACTGAAAAATATCCTCACGTAACATTTTTCTTCAATGGTGGTTCTAACACTGTTTTTGAAACAGAGGAACGTATCTTGATCGATTCACCAAAAGTTGCTACCTATGACTTGCAGCCAGAAATGAGTATTTATAGTGTAACTGACGCACTAGTCAATGCGATCAATGCAGAAAAATTTGAAGCAATCATCTTAAACTTTGCCAATCCTGATATGGTAGGTCACTCTGGTATGGTAGAACCAACAGTGAAAGCCATTGAAGCGGTAGATGAATGTGTCGGTCGCGTTGTGGAAACGATCTTAGGTAAAGAAGGTTTTGCGATCATCACTGCTGATCACGGAAACTCTGAAACAATGATCGATGAAAAAGGTGAACCACATACTGCACATACAACAGTACCTGTTCCAGTAGTCGTTACGAAAAACGAGGTTGAGTTGAGAGAAGACGGTCGCTTGGCAGACTTGGCACCAACGATGTTAGATTTATTAAACATTGATTTGCCTGCTGAAATGACTGGTAGAAGTTTGATCAAATAGAATAAAAAGAAGGCAGGAATCACTAGTGCTAGCGATTCCTGCCTTCTTTTTATTTTTGGAGCAGCTGTTCCACTTCATATTCTTTTAGGTTGATGTATTTGTAGCAGGTTCCAATTGAAACATTACACGTGTTAGCAATTGATTGAATCGATTCTTTTTTTTCGAAAAATAAAAAACGAATTTTCTTAATTTTTTTTGGATCAGTTTTTGGTCTGCCGCCGATTTTTCCTTGTTGGCGCGCTTTACTTAAACCAAGTAGAGTCCGTTCTTTCAGTAATTCACTCTCCATGGCAGTCATTTGGTTCATCCATTGAAAATAGAGCTTTCCTGTCTCTTCACGAGTGTCAATGCCTTCTGTCAGACAAACAAGATCGATTTGCAGTGTTTGCAAGTGAAGTATCCATTCGGAAAGTTGTCTTGTGGATTTTCCTAGATGAAACAGACGATCCACAACCAACGTGTCTCCAGGATTCATTTTTGCAAGGAGTGTTTCCAACTGAGCAGAATTTTGATCCTGAGAGTTCTCTTGGAAAAATTCAGTACAGCCGTATTCCTCTAATTTTGAATACTGTTCTTGCGTGGTATCTTCGGTAATTGTTGTACGAATATATCCAACTATGTTCATTTTATCCCATCCTCTAAATGTATAAATAATATGAAGAATATCACATAGAGAATAAAAATGATAGTACGTTTTTCAGCTTACAGAAAGATGAAAAACGAAGACTATTTTTTAGAAGCTTGGATCGTCAAGGGTCCGTCTGCTTTTCCAACTATGACTGTATCTGCCATGTTTAAAAATAAACCGTGTTCGACAACACCGACCGTGTGATCTAACTCTTTCGCAAGGACAAAAGGATCTTCAATTGTATCCAGATGTAAGTCAATAATGGAGTGACCACAATCCGTTATTTTTTTCTCGAATGTGTTGATCATTCGGAATGTCGGCTGATATCCCTTGGCCTCAAACAAACGAAACAGCTGTTCTTCGCCGTAAGGAACGACTTCGACAGGCAGAGGAAATCCTCCTAATTTTTGGACCATTTTTGCTTCATCTACAATCCAGATGACCTGTTTGGAATAGGTGGCAACGATTTTTTCGAATAGCAGAGCTGCGCCCCCACCTTTGATTCCTTGAAAATCTGCACTGATCTCATCGGCACCATCAATCGTGAGGTCGACGTGAGAGACTTCATCGATCGATTTGACAGGGATTCCCAGATCAAGCGCCTGTTTGCGTGAAGCAATTGAGGTAGGTACACCTACGATCGATAGTTCTTCTTCTTTGACACGTCGACCGAGTTCCTCGATCATGTAATAAGCGGTGGATCCAGTTCCCAGACCAACGATCATCCCATCTTTAACATAATTGGCTGCTTCGATACCGACTGTTTGTTTTAGATTCATTATTTTCATCACCTTCAAAAAGTTTCTACCTATATAATAGTACAAAAATGATTTTCCCGCTGGAAAAAAATATAAAAAAAGTCAGAAGCTTTAGTTGACACCTTAGAAAATCCATGCTATTCTATCAAAGGTGCTTTACATACAGGTCTCTCGCAGAGACGTGCTGACTGTGAAAAAGTACAATCTGATAAAGGTGCAAATTATTGCATTATTTTTTATCGCAAAAAAAGAACCACCTGGATGTGTGGGACTATAATGCGAATCAAGGAAGGAGGAAAACAAGGAATGCCTACAATTAACCAATTAGTACGTAAACCTCGTAAATCCAAGGTTGAAAAATCAAATTCACCTGCATTGAACAAAGGATATAATAGCTTCAAAAAAGCTCAAACAAATGTGAACTCACCTCAAAAGCGTGGGGTAGCAACTCGTGTCGGAACAATGACACCTAAAAAACCGAACTCGGCTTTACGTAAATATGCTCGTGTTCGTTTGTCTAACTTGATCGAAGTAACTGCTTATATTCCAGGTATCGGCCATAACTTGCAAGAGCACAGCGTGGTATTGCTACGTGGTGGACGTGTAAAAGACTTGCCAGGGGTACGTTACCATATCGTTCGTGGAGCATTGGATACGGCTGGTGTAAATGACCGTAAACAATCTCGTTCTAAATATGGTACGAAGAAACCTAAAGCATAATTTCACTAAACAAAAGAAAACGACTATTTAAATAAAACCTATTTCGGAAGGAGGAGTTACGGATATGCCTCGTAAAGGTCCTGTTGCAAAACGTGATGTATTACCAGATCCTATTTATAACTCAAAATTAGTAACTCGCTTGATCAACCGTGTAATGGTTGACGGTAAACGCGGTGTTGCTGCGAATATCATCTACAACTCATTTGATATTATTAAAGAATCTACAGGCAATGATGCATTGGAAGTTTTCGAACAAGCAATGAAAAACATCATGCCAGTATTAGAAGTAAAAGCTCGTCGTGTTGGGGGTTCAAACTATCAAGTACCAGTTGAAGTTCGTCCTGAACGTCGTACAACTTTAGGTCTTCGTTGGGTTGTTAACTACGCTCGTTTGCGTGGAGAGCACACAATGGAAGAACGTCTAGCTAAAGAAATCATGGATGCTGCTAACAATACAGGTGCTTCAGTTAAAAAACGTGAAGACACTCATAAAATGGCAGAAGCTAACCGTGCATTTGCACACTATCGTTGGTAAGATCCTCGCTACTTATTTAGGTAGAAGGTATTGCTGCAACTTTAATGTAAGTTGAGAATTAGAGAGGAGAACAATCCCACAATGGCAAGAGAATTTTCTTTAGAAAACACTCGTAATATTGGTATCATGGCCCACGTTGATGCGGGTAAAACAACGACTACTGAACGTATCTTGTATTACACTGGTAAAATTCATAAAATTGGTGAAACTCATGAAGGAGCTTCACAAATGGACTGGATGGAGCAAGAGCAAGAACGTGGAATCACTATTACCTCTGCTGCGACAACTGCGCAATGGAAAGGGAATCGTGTAAATATCATCGATACACCTGGGCACGTAGACTTCACTATTGAAGTACAACGTTCTCTGCGTGTACTTGACGGTGCTGTAACTGTATTGGACTCACAATCAGGTGTAGAACCACAAACAGAAACAGTTTGGCGTCAAGCGACTGATTACCGTGTACCACGTATCGTATTCTGTAACAAAATGGATAAAATCGGTGCTGACTTCTTGTATTCAGTGTCTACATTGCATGATCGTCTACAAGCGAACGCACACCCAATTCAATTGCCGATTGGTGCAGAAGACGATTTCACAGGAATCATTGACCTTGTGAAAATGAAAGCTGAAATTTACACAAATGACTTAGGTACGGAGATCGAAGAAACGGATATTCCTGCTGAGTACTTGGAACAAGCTGAAGAATGGCGTGAAAAATTAATCGAAGCTGTTGCTGATACAGACGAAGACTTAATGATGAAATTCTTGGAAGGTGAAGAAATCACTGAAGAAGAATTGAAACTTGGTATTCGTAATGCAACATTGACGGTTGATTTCTTCCCAGTAATGTGTGGATCAGCCTTCAAAAATAAAGGGGTTCAATTGATGCTGGATGCAGTTATCGACTACTTGCCAGCGCCAACTGATGTTCCTGCAATCAATGGGATCAACCCTAAAACTGATGAAGAAACTGTACGCCCATCAACAGATGACGCGCCATTTGCTTCATTAGCATTTAAAGTTATGACTGACCCATTCGTAGGTCGTTTGACATTCTTCCGTGTGTATTCTGGTATTTTGAATTCTGGATCATACGTAATGAATGCTTCAAAAGGCAAACGCGAACGTATCGGACGTATCCTACAAATGCACGCGAACACTCGTGAAGAGATCCAAACAGTTTATTCTGGGGATATCGCTGCAGCTGTTGGTTTGAAAGATACAACAACAGGAGATACTCTATGTGACGAAAAAGAACAAGTTATCTTAGAATCTATCGAGTTCCCTGATCCAGTTATCGAAGTAGCTGTTGAGCCTAAATCAAAAGCTGACCAAGATAAAATGGGTATTGCTTTACAAAAACTTGCTGAAGAAGATCCATCATTCCGCGTTGAAACCAACGTTGAAACTGGCGAAACAGTTATCGCTGGTATGGGTGAACTTCACTTAGACGTTCTAGTTGACCGTATGCGCCGTGAATTCAAAGTGGATGCAAACGTAGGTGCTCCTCAAGTATCTTATCGTGAAACATTCCGCGCTGGTACACAAGCAGAAGGTAAATTTGTACGTCAATCAGGTGGTAAAGGTCAGTACGGTCACGTATGGATCGAATTTACACCTAACGAAGAAGGCGCAGGCTTTGAGTTTGAAAACGCAATTGTCGGTGGTGTGGTTCCTCGTGAATACATCCCAGCAGTTGAAAAAGGTTTGGAAGACTCAATGGCAAACGGTGTCTTGGCTGGTTATCCATTAGTTGATATCAAGGCAAAACTTTATGATGGTTCTTACCATGATGTCGATTCGAATGAAACTGCCTTCCGTGTGGCTGCTTCAATGGCATTGCGTGCTGCTGCTAAAAAAGCAAATCCAGTAATTCTTGAGCCTATGATGAAAGTAACTGTAACTGTTCCTGAAGATTATCTAGGGGATGTTATGGGACACGTTACTGCTCGTCGTGGACGCGTAGAAGGTATGGAAGCACATGGTAATGCACAAATCGTTAACGCGTTTGTACCATTATCAGAAATGTTTGGTTACGCAACAACACTACGTTCTGCAACTCAAGGTCGCGGAACATTCATGATGGTCTTTGACCACTATGAAGATGTACCGAAATCAATCCAAGAAGAAATTATTAAGAAAAACGGCGGAAAGGCTGACTAATCTTAATAGATTCAAGGAATTTGTTTCAAATAACTATATTTTTTGAGACATTTCGTGTACAATGGATTACGATGATATGGGCAAGGAGTCATTAGGCTCCTTACTTATCAAATATAAAACAAAAACGTATTTTAGGAGGAACATTTTAAAATGGCAAAAGAAAAATTTGACCGTTCTAAACCCCATGTTAACATTGGTACTATCGGACACGTTGACCATGGTAAAACTACTTTAACAGCTGCGATCACTACAGTTTTAGCTAAAAAAGGTTGGGCGCAAGCTTCAGCTTACGACCAAATCGATGGTGCTCCGGAAGAGCGCGAACGCGGAATCACTATCTCAACTGCTCACGTTGAGTACGAAACTGAAAACCGTCACTATGCTCACGTGGACTGCCCAGGACACGCGGACTATGTTAAAAACATGATCACTGGTGCTGCTCAAATGGACGGCGCGATCTTAGTAGTATCTGCTGCTGATGGTCCTATGCCTCAAACTCGCGAGCACATCTTGCTATCTCGTAACGTAGGTGTTCCATACATCGTTGTATTCTTGAACAAAATGGATATGGTTGACGATGAAGAATTATTGGAATTAGTAGAAATGGAAGTTCGTGATCTATTATCAGAATACGATTTCCCAGGCGATGACACTCCAGTTGTTGCAGGTTCTGCTTTGAAAGCACTAGAAGGCGACCCATCTTACGAAGAAAAAATCTTCGAATTGATGGCTGCAGTTGACGAATATATCCCAACTCCAGAACGTGACACTGACAAACCATTCATGATGCCAGTTGAGGACGTGTTCTCAATCACTGGACGTGGTACTGTTGCTACAGGCCGTGTTGAACGTGGACAAGTTCGTGTTGGTGACGTTGTAGAAATCGTTGGTATCGACGAAGAAACAGCTCAAACTACTGTAACAGGTGTTGAAATGTTCCGTAAATTATTAGACTACGCTGAAGCAGGCGATAACATCGGTGCTTTACTACGTGGGGTTGCTCGTGAAGACATCCAACGTGGACAAGTATTGTCTAAACCAGGAACAATCACTCCTCATACAAAATTTATCGCTGAAGTTTATGTATTGACTAAAGAAGAAGGTGGACGTCATACTCCATTCTTCACTAACTACCGTCCTCAATTCTACTTCCGTACGACTGACGTAACTGGTGTTGTAGAATTACAAGAAGGTACTGAAATGGTAATGCCTGGTGACAACGTAACTATCGACGTTGATCTAATCCACCCAATCGCTATCGAAGACGGAACTCGTTTCTCTATTCGTGAAGGCGGACGTACTGTTGGTTCAGGCGTTGTTACTGAAATCAAAGCATAATTATTTGATGAATGTAAATAAAACTCCTCAAACTAGAAATAGTTTGAGGAGTTTTTTCTGTTTATTTGATCAATTTTTGTTTTCTTAAATATCGATCAACGTTTTCTGCAGGTTTTGTTCCAAAATAATCTGCAAACTTTTTCGTCCAGGTTTTTGTTTCGCGAGCTTCTGCAAATTTTACCATTGTTTTTTCGTAGTCTTCAATCAGCTGTTCATCATATGGCTGGTAAGTATCATAGTGTACAACAGTGGCTTGTGGTAAGCGAGGTTTCACTTGCATATCAACAAGAGGTTTCCCGATGCTTAGACCGGAAACTGGGTAAACATAGTCTGGAAGGTTCAATAATTCGCTGATTTCTTCAATATGGTTTCGTACACTCCCGACAGGAACAATACCTAAACCCAGTGATTCGCTGGCAACGATGGCATTTTGCATTGCTAGATTGGCATCTGTTGTAGCGATGATCAGTGGGTTCAAGCCTTCATCAACAGGATAGTCGACTTGATATTTTTCAGCGACTTGTTGTGTACGTTTTAAATCTGCGACGAACAGTAGAAAAACAGAGCTTTTCAGCATATGATAATTCCCGGGATTCCAAGCGACTAGCTGTTCGCGAATTTTCTTGTCTCTAATGACAATGATGGAATACATTTGTCCATTCATCCAAGAAGGTGCCTGACGGCTAGCGTCGAGGATCTCCTGTAGTTCCTCATCTGGGATTACGTAATTTTCATCAAAATCACGATAGCTGCGATGGTTTTTTAGCAAATTGATGGTTTCGTTCATAAACAGGTTCCTTTCTAATCTTTTCTGTGATTTGAGTCAGTTTTTTTACAAAAATTGACAATTCTTCGTGAGAGAGTCTTGTATAATTGATTCTTACAGACATTGTATCATTACTAAATAAAAAAGAGGGCGCTAAGAGTAAATTTTCTTCAAGAAAAATCTTCCAATCTTTTCGTGTCAAAGGTTGATGTTGCCAAGTTAGCCAATAATACAAACCACCTTGGATCTTGTGGAAGCTCCAGTCTTGAATAAGTGGCTGCAGTTTTTCTTCGAATTGTTGGCTGCGTTGTTTGAGTGACGCTACTAAATGTTCCTGTTGCTGGTCATAATCCTTGGAAGAGAGCGCGGCAGTAGCCAGCCATTGGGGAAAGAGATCGGTATCGTTTTCCATCCGTTTTTTGGCATTCGCCAGACTTTCAATCAACGTGCTTGGTGCGAGCAACCAACCGATTTTGATGGAAGAACCAAACAACTTAGATAAAGAACCGACATAAATTACCTGGTCGGGGGCTAAACTTTTTAGCGTAGGCAGATTCTGTTCGAAACCTAATTCACTAAATACGTCGTCCTCAATAATGGGTAAATGGTAGTTTTCGCAGAGAGTGATGATCTCTTTTCTTCTTTTTAAGGACATCGTCTTTCCGGTTGGGTTTTGATAGCTGGGGTTCAAATAAAGCAATTTGATTTTTTTTGTCTGGATTGCGTGTTCTAGTTCACTACAAATAATGCCTTCTTCGTCTTGTTTGATCCCGATTAGATGGATGCCTAAGGAAGCAAATAAAGGCAAAGCAAACAAAAATGACGGATCTTCAGTGGCAATCGTGTCGCCTGTATCCAGTAAGACCTGCATCAAGAGGGAGATTCCCTGTGTGGAACCTGAAGTAATCAGAAGATCCTGTCCTCTTGTTGGTAATGTCAAACGTTCCGTTAAGTGTGCAAGGATCGACTGCTTCAAAGGCAGATAGCCAGTAGCAGAATTTTTTTTGTCCTCTCTTAGTACTTGTTCCCAAGTGATTGCTGGAAATTGAAAATCCGGAATCAATTCAGAGGGTAAATCTCCAGTATATAGATCGATAGCCTGATCGATGCTTTGTTTTTGTTTTAATTCGGTAAGATAGGGATCTTCTTTTAGAAAGGGGCTAGACAGTAGATTACGCCACTGATGTATGGCTAATTGGCGACTTCCCCAGCGTCCTTCAGCTACCCGAGTCCCGCTGCCTTGCTTGCGAGTGATCCACCCCAAGCTGACGAGTTCCTCCAATGCTCGAACGACTGTCGAACGGTTGACTTGATAATTCTCTGCTAATTTTCGTTCAGCGGGCAGTTGATCACCAGGGACTAGTTGCCCCTGTTGGATCGCTTGAATGATCTGTCCGCTGATCTGTTGGTATAAGGGTGTTTTTGTTTCTTTGTCGATCGACCACATAGGCAGTCCTCCTTTAATTGGATGGTTTAAAAATAAGCCAATTGGCTGTTTTCGTCAAGTATTCCTTTCGTTATACTAATGAAATAACTTGAAAGGAGGCGAACTATGCAAAAAGTATTAACGATCGCTGGTTCTGACTCAACAGGGGGAGCGGGACTTCAAGCGGATCTCAAAACATTCGAAGAGTATGGTGTTTTTGGTTTTTCGAGTATTACCTCTATTGTGACGATGAATCCAGAAGGAGGTTGGTTTCATAAAGTAACGGAGATACCCGAAGAGTTGTTACGTGAACAGCTAGTCTCGGTGTTTGCCGGAGGAACAGTAGCTGCCTTGAAAACAGGGATGGTGGGAAATGAAATAAATATTCGTACAGCTAGTGAATTTATCCGAAAGTACGAAGTGGCACATGTGGTCATTGATCCGGTAATTGCTTGCAAAGGGACCGCGCAGATTTTGCAGCCGAAGAGTGTGGAAGGGATCAAAGAATATTTGTTGCCTTATGCAGAGGTCACCACACCCAATCTGGTTGAAGCAGGTATCTTGTCTGGGCTTGGGGATTTGACTTCCGTTGAAGAAATGCAGCAGGCAGCGGAGATCATTCATAGATTGGGGGCTAAGAACGTCGTGGTCAAAGGTGGTCATCGTTTGCCATCTGAGCAAGCGGTAGATGTGTTCTACGACGGCGAGGCGTTTACTGTGCTGGAAGGTCCGAAGATTCAAACCAATCACAATCATGGAGCAGGCTGTACATTCGCTGCAGCGAT
The DNA here is from genome assembly GCF_053760925.1 of Enterococcus olivae. NCBI lineage: Bacteria > Bacillati > Bacillota > Bacilli > Lactobacillales > Enterococcaceae > Enterococcus > Enterococcus olivae. Next base: position 94,034 of record NZ_JBSMVT010000006.1, on the reverse strand, counting down.
TACAGCGGGGCTTGCCAAAGGCTATTCGCCAAAAGAGGCAGTGGTACTGGCGAAATCCTTTGTCGCAAAAGCGATCGAACAAGGTGTGTCTATTAATCCTTATGTGGGTCACGTCTGGCATGGAGCGTATAATCAAGCGGAGAAAAGGATGGGAGTGGCAGAATGAGAAAATCAAATACACAAGCAATTGTTTTTGTAGGGTTATTTACAGCGTTAACGGTAATTGGGACGTACATTAAAATTCCTTTGCCCACTGGAGCTTTTGTTCATCTGGGGAATGCTGTCCTGTTGTTGGCAGTTTTGTTTCTAGGATATGTGAAGGGTTCGTTAGCTGGAGGGATGGGCTTTGCTATTTTTGATGTCTTGAACGGTTTTGCTTCAGAAGCCCCTTATTTTATTTTGGAAAGCTTTATTGTCGGTGCTGTAGCCTATGCTTTGTTTGCTTTCTTTCGGAAAAATCCAAGCAAGCTTTGGCAAGTGTTGGTGATTGCTGCTGGAACTGGCGTGGCGAAAATTATCATGACACAAATCAAAAATACAGTGATCCAGTTATTTTTAGGTTTAGATTTTAGTCCAGCTTTTGCTTTAGCGTTAAGTCGCTTGCCGGCAACTTTGATTAATGTAACGTTAACAGCGATTATTGTAGCGATTGTTTACTTTCCGTTAAAGAAAGCAATGGATCGAATACTTGGACAAACTATTTAAACATATTATATAGAAGGAAAGTGATTTTTCAGGTTAGATTCTCTGACTTGAAAGACACTTTTTTTGTTTGAAAACACCTTTGAAAACTTTTTCTGAAAAAAATAAAAAATATTGTAGAAAATGCTTGCTATTCCTGTTCATCCGTAATATAATTATAAAGGTGCTGTTTACGACAAGAAAAATGCATGCACTGGTAGAAAAGAATTTCTGCCGGCTACGAAACGAGAGGTTGCGACACGCCCGGACGCTTTGCCATGGACGAGCGTGACGGAAAAATTTTCGTGGAGCTATGTCTACTTTTCAAAATAGACGAAGGAGGGAAAATAATGGCAAAACAAAAAATTCGTATCCGTTTAAAAGCGTATGAACATCGTATTTTAGATCAATCAGCGGACAAAATCGTAGAAACTGCAAAGAGAACTGGAGCTACTATCTCAGGTCCAATTCCATTGCCAACAGAGCGCAGTCTTTACACAGTAATCCGTGCGACACATAAATACAAAGATTCACGCGAACAATTCGAAATGCGTACACACAAACGTCTAATCGACATTGTGAACCCAACACCAAAAACAGTTGATGCTTTAATGAAGCTAGACTTGCCATCAGGTGTGAATATCGAAATCAAACTATAATAATTAATTGGAGGTGTAATCATGACCAAAGGAATCTTAGGGAAAAAAGTGGGAATGACTCAAATCTTCACAGAATCAGGAGAATTAATTCCAGTAACTGTAGTTGAAGCTACTACAAACGTTGTTTTGCAACTTAAAACAGTTGAAAACGATGGGTACGAAGCAGTTCAAGTAGGTTACCAAGATTTACGTGAAGTTTTAAGTAACAAACCTGCGAAAGGTCATGTTGCGAAAGCAAACACGGCTCCTAAGCGCTTCATTCGCGAATTCAAGGATGTTGAGCTAGAGGGCTTAGAAGTAGGATCAGAAATCAAAGTTGATGTATTCGAAGCTGGAGACATCGTTGATGTAACCGGAACTACAAAAGGTAAAGGATTCCAAGGCGTAATCAAACGTCACGGACAATCTCGTGGACCTATGTCTCACGGTTCTCGTTATCATCGTCGTCCTGGATCAATGGGTCCAGTCGCACCTAACCGTGTGTTCAAAAACAAACGTCTTGCTGGACGTATGGGTGGCGACCGCGTAACTATCCAAAACTTGGAAGTTGTACGTGTAGATGCTGAACGTAACGTAATCCTTATCAAAGGTAACGTTCCTGGAGCGAAAAAATCATTGATTACAATTAAATCAGCTGTGAAAGCTAAATAATCAGATAGGAAGAAAGGAGGAACTAAGGAATGCCAAATGTAGCATTATTCAAACAAGATGGAAGCCAAAACGGCGAAATCACTTTAAACGAAGAAATCTTCGGAATCGAACCAAATGAATCAGTTGTTTACGATGCGATCATCATGCAACGTGCGTCATTAAGACAAGGAACACACGCTGTTAAAAACCGCAGCGCAGTTCGTGGCGGTGGACGCAAACCATGGCGTCAAAAAGGAACAGGTCGTGCGCGTCAAGGTTCAATCCGTTCACCACAATGGCGTGGAGGTGGCGTTGTCTTCGGACCAACACCACGTTCATACAGCTACAAACTTCCTAGAAAAGTTCGTCGCTTAGCAATGAAATCTGTATTGTCAGAAAAAGTTGCTGAAAATAACTTGGTAGTCGTTGAAGGCTTGAACTTCGATGCACCAAAAACAAAAGAATTCAAGCAAGTTCTTGCTAACTTGTCTGTTGACTCTAAAGTATTAGTAGTATTAGAAGAAGGAAATGATTTTGCAGCATTATCTGCTCGTAACTTAGCAAACGTTTCTGTAGTTGCTGCTAATAACGTAAGTGTTCTAGACATTGTGTCTCACAATAAAGTGTTAGCAACTCAAACTGCTCTTACTCAAATTGAGGAGGTGCTTGCATAATGAACTTACTAGACGTAATCAAACGCCCAGTGATCACTGAAAAATCTATGCTTGCCATGGACGAAAAGAAATATACTTTCGAAGTAGACACTCGCGCGAACAAAACATTAGTAAAACAAGCTGTTGAAGCAGCATTTGATGTTAAAGTGAAAAACGTAAACATCATCAACGTGCGTCCGAAATTCAAACGCATGGGTAAATATGCAGGATACACAAAAAAACGTCGCAAAGCAGTTGTAACATTGACTGAAGCTTCAAAAGAAATCGAAATTTTCTCAGCTGAATAAGCTGTGACACTGAATAATATAGGAGGGAAATAGACGTGGCAATCAAACATTACAAGCCTACCTCAAATGGTCGTCGTAACATGACTGCTTCTGATTTTGCAGAAATCACTTCTTCTAAACCAGAAAAAACATTGTTGGCACCATTGAAAAACCATGCCGGTCGTAACAACAACGGTCGCATTACTGTACGTCATCAAGGTGGCGGTCACAAACGTCAATATCGTTTGATCGACTTCAAACGTAACAAAGACAACGTTTCTGCAGTAGTTAAAACTATCGAATATGATCCAAACCGTTCTGCTAACATCGCGTTAGTACATTACGAGGATGGAGTAAAAGCATATATCTTAGCACCTAAAGGATTAGAAGTTGGTGTAACAATCGCTTCTGGACCAGATGCAGATATCAAAGTAGGTAACGCACTACCACTAGAAAACATTCCAGTAGGTACAGTTATCCACAACATCGAAATGAAACCAGGAAAAGGCGGACAATTAATCCGTTCAGCTGGTACAAGTGCTCAAGTACTTGGTAAAGAAGGTAAATACGTATTGATCCGCTTGAATTCAGGCGAAGTTCGTATGATCTTGGCAACTTGCCGTGCAACAATCGGTTCTGTTGGTAACGAACAACATGAATTGATCAACATCGGTAAAGCAGGTCGCTCTCGTTGGATGCGTAAACGCCCAACTGTTCGTGGTAGCGTAATGAACCCTAACGATCACCCACACGGTGGTGGTGAAGGTAAAGCACCAATCGGACGTCCAGCTCCAGTATCACCTTGGGGTCAACCAGCTATTGGTTACAAAACACGTAGCAAAAAAGCGAAGTCAGACAAACTTATCGTACGTCGTCGCAAAAATAAATAATTACATTAACCATGTGTTGCACATTTTGAGAGGAGGTTCACCATGGGTCGTAGTTTAAAGAAAGGACCTTTCGTCGATGAACATTTGATGAACAAGGTCGAAGCACAACAAGGCGCTGAAAAGAAAAAAGTAATTAGAACTTGGTCTCGTCGTTCTACAATCTTCCCAAGTTTTATCGGATTCACAATCGCTGTGTATGATGGACGTAAACATGTACCAGTTTATATCCAAGAAGACATGGTAGGACATAAATTAGGTGAATTTGCACCAACAAGAACTTATCGTGGCCATGCGGCAGACGATAAGAAAACAAGACGTTAATTTGAGGGGAGGATATACAGATGGCAGAACAAATCACATCAGCGAAAGCAACTGCTAAAACAGTTCGCGTTTCTCCTCGTAAGTCACGTCTAGTTATCGATTTGATCAGAGGGAAAAGCGTTGCTGAAGCAATCGCTGTTCTAAAGTTCACACCAAACAAAGCTGCTGGAATCATTGAAAAAGTATTGATGTCAGCAATCGCAAATGCAGAAAACAACTTTGACTTAGATGTTGAAAACTTAGTAGTATCTGAAGCCTTTGTAAACGAAGGACCAACAATGAAACGTTTCCGTCCTCGCGCGAAAGGTTCAGCATCTCCAATCAACAAACGTACAAGTCATATTACGGTAGTTGTATCAGAAAAATAAGGAGGGATAATCAGTGGGTCAAAAAGTACATCCAATTGGTATGCGTGTAGGCGTCATCCGTGACTGGGATGCGAAATGGTATGCTGAAAAAGAATACGCAGACTTTTTACACGAAGATTTAAGAATTCGCAAATTTATCGCGACTAAACTTGCTGATGCGGCTGTGTCAACAGTTGAGATCGAGCGCGCTGCAAACCGCGTGAACGTGTCAATCCACACAGCACGACCAGGTATGGTTATCGGTAAAGGCGGATCTGAAGTTGAAAGCCTAAGAAAAGAATTGAACAAATTAACTGGTAAGAGAGTACACATCAACATCGTAGAAATCAAAAAACCAGATTTAGATGCTAAATTAGTCGGCGAAGGAATTGCACGTCAATTAGAAGGTCGTGTGGCATTCCGTCGTGCTCAAAAACAAGCGATCCAACGCTCAATGCGTGCGGGCGCTAAAGGAATCAAAACTCAAGTATCAGGACGTTTGAACGGTGCAGATATCGCCCGCGCAGAAGGATACTCTGAAGGAACAGTTCCATTGCACACACTACGTGCGGACATTGATTACGCATGGGAAGAAGCAGATACAACATACGGAAAACTTGGAGTTAAAGTATGGATCTATCGTGGAGAAGTTCTTCCAACTAAAAAGAACGCTGAGAAAGGAGGGAAATAAGCATGTTAGTACCTAAACGTGTAAAACACCGTCGTGAATTCCGTGGGAAAATGCGTGGTGAAGCTAAAGGCGGTAAAGAAGTAGCATTTGGTGAATATGGTTTGCAAGCAGTTGAATCTCACTGGATCACAAACCGTCAAATCGAAGCTTCTCGTATTGCGATGACTCGTTACATGAAACGTGGCGGGAAAGTGTGGATCAAAATTTTCCCTCATAAATCTTATACAAGTAAAGCTATTGGGGTTCGTATGGGTAAAGGTAAAGGGGCACCTGAAGGTTGGGTAGCACCTGTTAAACGTGGAAAAATCATGTTTGAAATCGCTGGAGTACCTGAAGAGGTTGCTCGCGAAGCGTTACGCCTTGCTTCACACAAATTACCAATGAAGACTAAAATCGTAAAACGTGAAGAAATGGGTGGTGAATCGAATGAAGGTTAAAGAAATTAGAGAATTAACCACTGCCGAAATGCTAGATCAGGAAAAACAATTGAAAGAAGAATTGTTCAACCTTAGATTCCAATTAGCAACAGGTCAATTAGAAAACACTGCACGTATCCAAGAAGTACGTAAATCGATTGCACGCATCAAAACTGTTTTGCGTGAACAAGCTAAGTAATAGTGGAAGGAGGCCATCAAGCGTATGACTGAAGAAAGAAATCAACGCAAGGTTTATCAAGGTCGCGTGGTATCCGATAAAATGGATAAAACAATTACTGTTGTAGTTGAAACAAAGAAAAACCACCCTATCTACGGTAAACGCATGAAATATTCTAAGAAATACAAAGCACACGATGAAAACAACGAAGCAAAAGTTGGCGATATCGTGAAAGTTATGGAAACTCGTCCATTATCAGCTACGAAACGTTTCCGTCTAGTAGAGATTGTTGAAAAGGCAGTGATTATTTAATCACACGAGATTTTCCTATATAGATTGAATTGCAAAATCTGAAAGGAGGATACACATCGTGATCCAACAAGAAAGTCGATTAAGAGTCGCTGATAATTCAGGCGCACGCGAAATTCTAACGATCAAAGTCCTTGGAGGCTCAGGTCGTAAAACTGCCAATATCGGTGACGTAATTGTTGCTACGGTCAAACAAGCAACGCCAGGTGGAGTTGTTAAAAAAGGTGACGTAGTTAAAGCAGTTATCGTTCGTACGAAATCAGGCGCTCGCCGTGCAGACGGTTCTTATATTAAATTTGATGAAAATGCTGCGGTTATTATCCGTGATGATAAGAGCCCACGTGGAACTCGTATCTTTGGCCCAGTTGCCCGTGAACTACGCGAAGGTAACTTCATGAAGATCGTTTCCCTAGCACCAGAAGTACTATAATTGTTATCCATTATCAAAGGAGGTGCGAAACAGTAATGTTTGTTAAAAAAGGCGATAAAGTTAAAGTTATCACTGGGAAAGACAAAAATAAAGAGGGCGTCGTTTTAGAAGCTCTACCTAAAAAAGATAAAGTTGTCGTTGAAGGTGTAAACATCGTGAAGAAACACCAAAAACCTTCTCAAGCTGCTCCACAAGGTGGAATCGTTGAATTTGAGGCACCAATTCACATTTCTAACGTAATGTTGATTGATCCAACAAATGGCGAAGCTACACGTGTTGGCTACAAAGAAGTTGACGGCAAAAAAGTCCGCGTTTCTAAAAAAACCGGAGAAGTTATCGATAAATAATCATATTAAGGAAGGAGGGGCTTACTGAATGAACCGCCTTAAAGAAAAATATACTAAAGAAGTTGTTCCAACATTAATTGAAAAATTTGAATATAGTTCTGTAATGCAAGCGCCAAAAGTTGAGAAGATCGTTGTCAACATGGGTGTGGGTGATGCAGTATCTAATGCAAAGAATTTAGACAAAGCTGTTGAAGAACTAGCTTTGATTACTGGTCAAAAACCATTGATCACTAAAGCGAAAAAATCAATCGCTGGTTTCCGTCTGCGTGAAGGAATGCCAATCGGTTGTAAAGTGACTCTACGTGGAGAAAGAATGTACGAATTTTTAGATAAATTAGTATCAGTTTCACTACCACGTGTACGTGACTTCCACGGTGTTAGTAAAAAAGCGTTCGATGGACGTGGAAACTACACATTGGGTATCAAAGAACAATTAATCTTCCCTGAAGTTGATTATGATTTGGTAGACAAAGTACGTGGGATGGACATCGTTATTGTAACTACTGCCAACACAGACGAAGAGTCTCGTGAATTGTTAACGCAATTAGGCATGCCATTCCAAAAATAAAAAAAGGAGGCGAACTACGTGGCTAAAAAATCAATGATTGCTAAAAACAAACGCCCTGCAAAATTCTCAAGTCAAGAATACACACGCTGCGAACGTTGCGGACGTCCACATTCAGTTTATCGTAAATTTAAACTTTGCCGTATTTGCTTCCGCGAACTTGCCTATAAAGGTCAAATTCCCGGCGTGAAGAAAGCTAGCTGGTAAACAAGTAAACTCGCATAAAGGAGGTAAATCATCTAATGGTCATGACAGATCCAATTGCAGATTTTCTAACTCGCATCCGTAATGCCAATATGGTAAAACACGATGTATTAGAAGTGCCTGCTTCAAAAATCAAACGTGACATCGCTGAAATCTTGAAAAAAGAAGGTTTCATCCGTGATGTTGAATATATCGAAGATGACAAACAAGGCGTAATCCGCGTATTCCTTAAATACGGTAAAAACGGTGAACGTGTTATCACTAACTTGAAACGTATTTCTAAACCAGGTCTACGTGCTTATGTTAAAGCTGACGAAGTACCAAAAGTATTGAACGGTTTAGGTATTGCAATCATCTCAACTTCTGAAGGTGTTATCACTGATAAAGAAGCAAGAGTTAAAAATGTCGGCGGCGAAGTTGTCGCTTATGTATGGTAATTTAAAATAATACACAAGGAGGTGTCTCTACGTGAGTCGTATCGGTAATAAAGTAGTCGTTTTACCTGCTGGCGTTGAAGTCAAGCAAGCTGGAAACGACGTTACAGTTAAAGGACCTAAAGGTGAATTGACTCGTACTTTCTCTTCAGACATTACTATCAATGTCGAAGGAAACGAAGTAACTTTCACTCGTCCAGATGACAGCAAAGAAATGAAAACAATCCACGGAACTACTCGTGCAAACTTCAATAACATGGTTGTTGGCGTAAGCGAAGGTTTCAAAAAAGGATTGGAACTTATCGGGGTTGGGTACCGTGCTCAATTGCAAGGTTCAAAACTTGTATTGAACGTAGGTTTCTCAAATCCAGTAGAAATGAATGCACCAGCTGGAATTACAGTTGAAGTACCATCAAATACTTCAATCGTTGTATCAGGCACGAACAAAGAAGTTGTTGGCGAATTTGCAGCTAACATCCGTGGCGTTCGTCCTCCAGAACCTTACAAAGGCAAAGGTATTCGCTATGTTGGTGAATTCGTACGTCGTAAAGAAGGTAAAACTGGTAAATAATCGTAAACAAGTTTTACGATTCGCAGCTTAGGCTAGCAAAAACAAAGAGGTGACAATTGTGATTACAAAACCAGATAAAAATAAAACACGTCAGAAAAGACATAAACGTGTACGTAACAAAATCTCTGGTACTGCTGAGTGCCCACGCTTGAACATTTTCCGTTCTAACAAAAACATCTACGCGCAAGTAATTGATGACGTAGCGGGTGTGACGCTAGCAAGTGCCTCTGCCTTGGATAAAGAAATTTCAGGTGGAACAAAAGTTGAACAAGCACAAACTGTTGGTAAATTAGTAGCAGAACGTGCAGCAGCAAAAGGTATTAAAGTAGTAGTCTTTGACCGTGGTGGATACCTTTACCATGGCCGCGTAGCAGCTTTAGCTGAAGCAGCTCGCGAAAATGGACTAGAATTTTAGAAGAAGGAGGAACACCATTCATGGTTTATATTGATCCAAAACACTTGGAATTAGAAGACCGCGTCGTTGCGATCAACCGTGTAACAAAAGTTGTTAAAGGTGGACGTCGTTTACGTTTCGCAGCTTTAGTTGTTGTCGGTGACAAAAACGGACACGTAGGATTTGGTACTGGTAAAGCACAAGAAGTACCAGAAGCGATCCGTAAAGCAATCGAAGACGCTAAGAAAAACTTGATTGAAGTACCAATGGTTGGTTCTACGATCCCACACGAAGTTATCGGTGTATTCGGTGGTGGACGTATCCTAATGAAACCTGCTGTAGAAGGTTCTGGGGTAGCCGCTGGTGGACCTGTTCGTGCCGTATTGGAATTAGCTGGGGTAGCTGATATCACATCTAAATCATTAGGCTCAAACACACCTATCAACGTTGTTCGTGCAACAGTTGATGGTTTGAAACAATTAAAACGCGCTGAAGAAGTGGCAGCACTTCGCGGCAAATCAGTAGAAGAATTGATCGGTTAAGGAGGACAAATATAATGGCTGAATTAAAAATTACTTTAAAACGCAGTATTATTGGACGTCCTCAAAACCAACGCGATACTGTTAAAGCGTTAGGTCTAGGTAAAGTGAACAGCACTGTTGTTAAACCTGCTAATGATGCAATCAAAGGCATGGTTAACACTGTAGCTCACTTAGTGGACGTAGAAGAAATTTAAGTATCATTGAAAGATTTACTTTGATTAAGGAGGTGCCAACCCATGAAACTTCATGAATTAAAAGCTGCAGAAGGATCACGTCACGTACGTAACCGCGTAGGTCGTGGTACATCATCTGGTAACGGAAAAACAGCTGGACGCGGACAAAAAGGTCAAAAAGCTCGTTCAGGTGGTGGAGTGCGTTTAGGCTTTGAAGGTGGACAAACACCATTGTTCCGTCGCTTGCCAAAACGTGGATTCACAAACGTTAACCGTAAAGAATATGCAGTAGTCAATCTTGACCTTCTAAATCGCTTTGAAGACGGAACTGAAGTAACTCCTGTAACTTTAGTTGAAGCTGGAATCGTTAAAAACGAAAAAGCTGGAATCAAGGTGTTAGGAAACGGTGAATTAACTAAAAAATTAACTGTGAAAGCAGCTAAATTTTCTAAAGCAGCTGAAGAAGCAATCGTTGCTGCTGGTGGATCAATCGAGGTGATCTAATGTTAAAACTTTTAAAGGATGCTTTTAAAGTCAAGGATATTAGAACAAGGATTATATTCACGGTCTTCATCTTGTTCGTCTTTCGTCTAGGCACACATATTACTGTGCCAGGTGTGGACGCTTCAAGACTGCAAAGCCTTTCAAGTCTGCCATTTCTTAGTATGCTAGATTTGGTCAGCGGGAGTGCTATGCAAAACTTCTCTATTTTCGCCATGGGAGTTTCGCCTTATATCACGGCATCGATTGTTGTTCAATTGATGCAAATGGATATCGTGCCGAAATTCGTTGAGTGGTCAAAACAAGGAGAAGTCGGTCGGAAAAAGTTGAATCAGGCAACCCGTTATTTGACATTGATCTTAGGATTTTTGCAATCGATGGGCTTAGTTGCTGGATTTCAGTACTGGACTCAATTAGGTTTCTTGCCTAATCCAACGGTGGGGACTTATGTCTCGATCGGTATTATTTTGATGACCGGAACGATGTTTGTTACTTGGTTAGGTGAGCAAATCACTGAAAAAGGTATCGGTAACGGCGTGTCAATGATCATCTTCGCAGGGATTATTTCACGGTTGCCAGTCGATATCAAGGCACTGATCGAAGACTACTTTATCAATATTGATTCATCGGAGATATGGAAGTCTGCCATTTTTATGGTACTTCTAGTGATCGCTGTATTGGCCATCATTACATTTGTAACGTATGTCCAACAAGCAGAACGCAAGATCCCGATTCAATATACGAAACGAGTAGCCGGAGCACCAACAAGCAGTTACCTTCCTTTGAAAGTAAATGCAGCAGGGGTGATCCCGGTTATCTTCGCCAGTTCATTAGTGACATTACCAAGCTCGGTATTACAGGCATTTACGTCATTCCAAGGTGAGACTTGGTTTGAGATCGTTCAAATGTTGTTCAGTTACAATACTGTCCCTGGGGCAATTTTGTATACTGTACTAATTGTTGGCTTTACGTTCTTCTATGCTTTTGTTCAGGTCAATCCTGAGAAACTGGCTGAAAACTTGCAAAAGCAAGGTAGCTATATTCCTAGTGTTCGTCCAGGTAAAGGAACAGAAGAATATGTCTCAAAACTTTTGATGCGCTTGAGTACGGTAGGTTCTATCTTTTTAGGACTCGTTGCATTGTTGCCAATCGTGGCGCAAATGCTTTGGAATCTTCCGCAGTCGATTGGTTTGGGAGGAACAAGTCTATTGATCGTTATTGGTGTAGCGCTGGAAACTGCTAAGCAGCTAGAAGGTCTTATGCTGAAACGTAAATATACTGGTTTCATCAATTAAAGTTTTTGGTGTTGAGGATTTCCTCAACACTATTCAAAAACTTACAGGAGGAGATTAAAATGAACCTCATTTTAATGGGACTACCCGGTGCTGGGAAAGGCACTCAAGCAGAAAGAATCATTGCTGAGTACGCGATTCCGCATATTTCAACGGGCGACATGTTTCGTGCCGCTATGGCCAATGAAACAGCTCTTGGCCTGGAAGCAAAATCATACATGGATAAAGGTGAACTGGTACCCGACGAAGTAACAAACGGCATCGTAAAAGAACGTTTGGCTGAATCGGATACAGACAAAGGTTTCTTGTTAGACGGGTTCCCTCGGACATTGGATCAAGCACAAGCGCTAGATGCAATGATGAAGGATCTTGGAAAAGAGATCGATGCAGTTGTCGAAATTCATGTCCCTGAAGAAATTCTTGTTGATCGTTTAGCAGGACGCTATATGTGTCGTGAGTGTGGCGCAACCTATCATAAAGTATTCAACCCTACAAAAGTGGAAGGTACTTGTGATCGCTGCGGTGGACATGAATTCTATCAACGAGAAGATGATAAGCCTGAGACGGTCAAAAATCGTCTAGCTGTCAATGTGAAAAGTAGTGAACCAATTTTAGCGTACTACAAAGAAAAAGGTTTATTGCAGTCAATTGACGGTAATCGTGAAATCGATGCTGTATTTGCAGATGTAAAAAATATCATCGAGTAACGATCGATTGCCCGCATTCCGACTTGCAATTTGGGAACTTTCTCTTGCTAAGTATGATATATTATGCTAAAATGTATCAGTCCGACTTCTAAGAAATTAGAAGAATGTTTTGAGAATTAAGGTGGGAACACTGGTTTCCGCCATTTTATCGTGTGAAAATGCGAAACAAGTACAAGGAGGTACTGTGCGTGGCAAAAGAAGATATGATTGAAGTCGAAGGTACAGTCGTCGAAACTTTGCCGAATGCAATGTTTAAAGTCGAATTGGAAAATGGACACCAAGTTCTTGCTACTGTTTCTGGTAAAATTAGAATGCACTACATTCGTATTCTACCTGGAGACAAGGTGACAGTCGAACTATCACCTTATGACTTGAGCCGTGGCCGTATTACTTATCGTTTTAAATAATTGTACTCCGTAAAACCACAGGAGGTATTATCATGAAAGTAAGACCATCAGTAAAACCAATGTGCGAACATTGTAAAGTAATTCGTCGTAATGGACGCGTTATGGTGATTTGCCCAGCAAATCCAAAGCATAAACAACGTCAAGGATAATCGGAGGTGTAACAAGATATGGCTCGTATTGCAGGAGTAGATATTCCTCGTGATAAACGTGTAGTCGTTTCTCTTACTTATATCTATGGTATTGGTAACACGACTGCAAAACAAGTTCTAGCAAGTGCTGGCGTTTCTGAAGACGTTCGTGTTCGTGATCTAACGAATGAACAAACAGACGCTATCCGTGCGGAAATTGATAAACTAAAAGTTGAAGGTGACTTACGTCGTGAAGTTAACCTAAACATCAAGCGTTTGATGGAAATCGGTTCATACCGTGGAATCCGTCATCGTCGTGGATTGCCAGTTCGTGGACAAAACACGAAAAACAATGCACGTACTCGTAAAGGCCCGACTAAAACAGTCGCAGGCAAGAAAAAATAATTCCTAAGTGAAGGAGGTTAAAACTTCATGGCAGCAAAAAAAGTGAGTCGTAAACGCCGTGTGAAAAAGAATATTGAAGCGGGTATCGCGCATATCCATTCAACATTCAACAATACAATTGTGATGATCACTGATACTCATGGTAATGCTTTAGCATGGTCATCAGCTGGTGCATTAGGATTCAGAGGAAGCAGAAAATCAACACCTTTTGCCGCTCAAATGGCAGCAGAAACTGCAACAAAAACAGCAATGGAACACGGATTAAGAACTGTAGAGGTAACTGTTAAGGGTCCTGGTTCAGGACGTGAAGCAGCAATTCGTTCATTACAAGCAGCAGGCTTGGAAGTGACTGCAATTCGTGACGTGACTCCAGTTCCTCATAATGGATGCCGCCCTCCAAAACGCCGTCGTGTTTAATGAGTGCCGCTCATTTTGAGTTTCAATAATTACGTCATTGAACAAGACACTTTTCGTTTTGAAAGGGGTAAGAGATAAGAATGATTGAATTCGAAAAACCAAGAATCGCAAAAATTGATGAAGAGAAAGATTATGGAAAGTTCATCGTGGAACCTCTTGAAAGAGGCTACGGAACTACTCTAGGAAATTCCCTGCGTCGTATTTTGTTATCTTCTCTACCAGGTGCAGCAATTACTAATATTCAAATCGATGGAGTCCTACACGAATTCTCAACTGTTAAGGGTGTTCGAGAAGACGTTGCTCAAATCATCTTGAATATCAAAGGTCTTGCATTAAAAATGTACGGTGAAGAAGAAAAGACCCTTGAAATCGATATTACAGGACCAGCTACTGTAACTGCCGGCGATATTATCGTTGATAGTGATGTAGAAATCCTTAATAAAGATATGTACATTTGTACAGTTGCTGAAGGGACTACCTTCCATGCTCGTTTAACGGTTAGACCGGGACGTGGATATGTCCAAGCAGACGAAAATAAAAAAGAAGACATGCCAATCGGTGTTCTTCCAGTCGATTCAATCTATACACCAGTACGTCGTGTGAACTACCAAGTAGAAAACACTCGTGTCGGTCGTCGTGATGATTTCGACAAATTAACGATGGAAATCTGGACAGATGGTTCAATCGAGCCATTAGATGCAATGAGTTTAGCTGCAAAAATCATGACTGAACATTTAGACATCTTTGTTAACCTAACAGATGAAGCGAAAAACGCTGAAATCATGGTTGAAAAAGAAGAAACTCAAAAAGAAAAAATGTTGGAAATGACAATTGAAGAACTAGACTTATCTGTTCGTTCATATAACTGTCTAAAACGTGCAGGCATTAATACTGTACAAGAACTAACAAATAAATCTGAGCCAGAAATGATCAAAGTACGTAATTTAGGCCGTAAATCTCTAGAAGAAGTGAAAGCAAAATTACATGATCTAGGTTTAGGGTTACGTAAAGACGATTAATTTTTACGAAGGAGGGAAACCACGTGAGTTATCGTAAACTAGGACGCACATCTAGCCAACGTAAAGCGATGTTGCGTGATTTAACAACTGATTTAATCATTAACGAACGCATCGTTACGACTGAAGCTCGTGCGAAAGAAGTTCGCTCAACTACAGAAAAAATGATTACTCTAGGAAAACGCGGTGATTTACATGCACGTCGCCAAGCAGCTGCATTCGTTCGTAATGAAGTAGCAAGTGTACGTGAAGAAGACGAAGAAATCGTTATCGAATCAGCTTTACAAAAGCTATTCAACGACATTGCTCCTCGTTATGCAGATCGCCAAGGTGGCTACACACGTATCTTGAAGACAGAACCAAGACGCGGAGATGCTGCACCAATGGTTATCCTAGAATTAGTTTAAAAATTACACTTACTAAATGATGGCAACATCATTTAGCATCACTTTGTAGATGAACTTTAAGAGTGTTATGATGTTGGAAGGCAACTTCCGAGTCTAGCTCGGCGCTACCCCCTGGATTACTTTCAGGGGGTATGCACTCATCATAAAAGTGTTTTTTTTTATTCTCGATACCTGTCAAGACACCTTGAGATTATGGAGAATGAGAAAAAGCTTGAATTTCTCTTGAAAGTCTTCAGAATAATTGAAATCTTGCCTTTTTTTTGGTAGTGTTAATTAGAATCGATTTGGAAATAAAAATAAAGTAGTTTACCACATGGAAATAGGACGAAATCAAGGAGTACATATGAAGCCAATTATTGAATTAAACAATCTTACATTCAAATATCAGCGCACAGATCAGCGTCCAGCACTGGAGGACGTTTCTCTTTCGATTGGGCAAGGGGAGTGGGTGGCGATCATTGGTCACAATGGTTCGGGCAAGTCAACCTTGGCAAAAACGATCAATGGTCTTTTGATTCCAGAAAGCGGTACAGTCAAGGTCGGAAATCATCAGTTGAATGAAGAAAACATTTGGTCTATCCGTAAAATGGTCGGCATGGTTTTTCAAAATCCGGACAACCAATTTGTTGGAGCAACAGTTGAAGACGATGTGGCGTTTGGTATGGAAAATCAGGGGATTCCTCGTGATGAAATGGTCAAGCGAGTGACCCATGCCTTGGAACAGGTACGTATGTCTAATTTTACTACCAGAGAACCAGCGAGACTGTCTGGAGGACAAAAGCAGCGTGTAGCGATCGCAGGTGTCGTTGCATTGCGTCCGGATATCATTATTCTAGATGAAGCAACGAGTATGCTAGATCCAGAAGGCCGTGAGGAAGTCATCACAACGATCAAAAAAATTAAAGAAGAGAATAACTTGACCGTTTTATCGATTACTCATGATATCGATGAAGCAGCCAATGCTAATCGGGTGTTGGTGATGCGTCAAGGGAAATTAGTAGATGAAGGGACTCCAGAAAAAATCTTTTCTGCTGGACCTCAACTAGTTGAAATGGGATTGGATCTGCCATTCCCGGAAAAATTGAAGCATTCTCTGAAGGAGCGTGGCATTCAAGTTCCGGAAGAATATCTAACGGAAGAAAGGATGGTGGACTGGTTATGGACATCCGTTTTGAAAAAGTAAACTTTACTTATCAACCACATTCACCGTTTGAACAAAAAGTCTTGTTCGATATCGATCTAGATATCAAGGAAGGCTCCTATACGGCTCTGGTTGGGCACACCGGCAGTGGGAAATCAACGCTGCTGCAGCATTTGAATGCTTTATTAAAACCAACAGAAGGAAGAGTCAATATTGGAGATCGCGTGATTACTCCTGAAACGAACAATAAAAATTTGAAACCAATCCGCAAAAAAGTCGGTATCGTCTTTCAATTTCCTGAAGCACAGCTATTTGAAGAAACAGTAGCAAAAGATATTGCTTTTGGCCCGAAAAATTTTGGTGTATCAGAAGAAGAAGCATTACTACTGGCCAAAGACAATTTGAAATTAGTCGGCTTGGATGAAAGCTATCTAGAACGTTCCCCTTTTGATCTATCAGGTGGGCAAATGCGTCGGGTGGCGATTGCCGGTGTTTTGGCAATGGAACCCGAAGTTTTAGTATTAGACGAGCCGACTGCTGGTCTGGATCCACAGGGACGTAAAGAAATGATGGAAATGTTTGAGCGACTGCATCGCGAAAAGAACATCACAATTGTTTTGGTGACTCATTTGATGGATGATGTAGCCAACTTTGCAGATTATATGTATGTTCTAGAAAAAGGGCAAATTGTGAAACATGGGACACCAGCTGTTGTTTTCCAAGATGTAGAATGGCTGCGTGAGAAACAACTAGGAGTACCAACTGCTGCAGAATTTGCTCAACTCTTGGAAGAAAAAGGGATGATATTTGACGAGCTTCCACTAACAGCAGAAGCATTAGCGGATATTATTTTGATTCAAGGAGGATCTGCCCATGATGAATAAACTGATTTTGGGAAGATACATTCCGGGGGATTCCGTGATCCATCGATTGGATCCTCGAACCAAATTAGTCGCAAGTTTTTATTTTATTGGGATCATCTTTTTTGCGAATAACTGGCAGAGCTATCTTTTGTTGACGCTGTTTACGCTAGCGGGTGTCTATCTATCAAAAGTCGATTTCGGTTTCTTTATTCGTGGTGTACGTCCACTGATTTGGTTGATTCTCTTCACCGTGGCTTTACAAATATTCTTTACAAATGGTGGACAAGTTTACTGGCAATGGGGGATTTTCCGACTGACAGAGTTTGGTTTGCAAAACGGGATTTTCATTTTTTGTCGCTTTGTCTTGATTATTTTTATGTCGACGCTACTGACACTGACAACAGCACCGTTGGAATTGTCTGATGCGATCGAATATATTCTTCGACCTTTGAAGGCCATTCGCTTTCCTGTTCATGAAATTTCTTTGATGTTGTCGATCGCTTTGCGTTTCGTACCGACATTGATGGATGAAACTGAGAAGATCATGAATGCGCAGCGTGCCCGAGGAGTCGATTTTGGAGAAGGTAATCTCGTACAGAAGATGAAAGCCATCGTTCCTTTGCTGATTCCTTTGTTTGTGAGCAGCTTTAATCGTGCAGATGATCTAGCAACAGCAATGGAAGCAAGGGGCTATCAGGGAGGCGAGGGACGCAGTAAATACCGTGTCCTGCACTGGTATATGAGAGATACGATCACAGTCGTCGTTTTTGTTCTCGTGACGGCCGCTTTGATTTATTTGAGAAATTAACTTGAGATTATGGCAGAAGTAAAAACAAGACAAAAATATCCGGACGAGATAGAATGAATTTCACTGATTTCGGTGAATTTGCGAGAGGATCAAGTGGGTCCAGGAGCAATCTTCTATGGTTCGGATATTTTCCTTTTAACATGCTTGTGTCACAGTCTCGAAATGATGAAGGGAGTTAACGATGGTTCGATACAAAGCAATTATTGCCTATGATGGAACGAATTTTAACGGATTCCAACGGCAAACAACAGGACGTACAGTTCAGGAGGAAGTCGAGAAGACTTTGACGAAAATGGCGAATCAGCGCGTGGAGATCCACGGTTCAGGAAGGACGGATGCGGGGGTCCATGCGTCAGGTCAAGTGATCCATTTCGATTTTCCCTACGAACGGCCATTGGAAAAAATGCGTTTTGGTTTGGATACACAAACACCAGAAGATATTGCCGTCAAATCAGTAGAGATCGTAGCGGAAAATTTTCATTCTCGCTATTTGGTAAAGGAAAAAATTTATGAATTTAGAGTGGATGTCGGGAAACCCCGTAGTCCTTTTCGTCGATTCTATGCAAGTTATTTCCCTTATCCTGTCGATATCGAAAAGATCAAGCAAGCGTTGCCTGACTTCTTGGGAACGCATGATTTTACCTCTTTTTGTTCCACGGGAAGTTCGGTCGATGATAAGGTAAGAACAGTTTATGAAGCAAAGTTGTCGGTGAATGAGGCCGGTGATGAATTGCTCTTTACTTTTCGTGGGGATGGTTTTTTGTACAAGATGATACGTATCATGGTGGGGACGCTATTGAAGATTGGAAACGACCGTATGCCAGTCGATTGCCTGCCGGAAATCATTGCTGGAAAAGACCGCAATTTAGCTGGTCCGACGGCGCATCCAGAAGGTTTGTATTTGAAAGAAGTACGCTATTAAAAAAAGCAGGAAATCGTGATGATTTCCTGCTTTTTTTTAGTAAAGCTCTAAATATTGTTCTCTTTCCCATTCTGAAACAGATTGTTTGTATGCATCCCATTCAAAGCGTTTAGATACAAGGAAGCTGTTGTAGATATGCTCGCCTAAAGCTTCTTTAACGATGCTATCTTTACGCAGTTCCTTCAATGCATTGTGTAAAGTGGATGGCAAGTCAGAGATGTTTGCTGCTTCGCGCTCTTCTTCGTCCATTACATAGATATTGCTGTTTACAGGAGGTGTAGGAGTCAACTCTCTTTTCACTCCATCAAGTCCTGATTGTAACAGAACAGCCATTGCCAAGTATGGGTTAGCTGAAGGATCGACAGAACGTAATTCCAAACGTGTTGAAAGTCCGCGTGATTCTGGTACACGAATCAATGGAGAACGGTTTCTTCCAGACCATGCAACGTAAACAGGTGCTTCAAAGCCTGGAACTAGACGTTTGTATGAATTGACTGTTGGGTTACAAATTGCTGTAAAGGCACGTGCGTGTTCTAATAGACCTCCTAAGAACTGATACGCTGTATCGCTCAATTGCATGTCGTTGTCTTTATCAAAGAAGGCATTTTCTGATCCTTTGAATAATGACATGTTACAGTGCATACCTGAACCGTTAATACCAAACAATGGTTTTGGCATGAAAGTAGCGTGAAGACCATGTTTTCTAGCAATAGTTTTAACAACTAATTTGAATGTTTGGATGTTGTCACAAGCTTCAAGGACGTTAGCATATTTAAAGTCGATCTCATGTTGTCCAGGTGCAACCTCGTGATGGGATGCTTCTACTTCAAAGCCTAAGCTTTCTAATTCCAATACGATATCACGACGGCAGTTTTCACCTAAGTCAGTTGGTGCGAAATCAAAATACCCACCTTGGTCGTTCAAGTCTGTTGTGATGTCGCCTTGTTCATTTAATTTGAATAAGAAAAATTCTGGTTCAGGGCCTAAGTTGAAAGAAGTGAATCCTAGTGATTCCATGTCAGATAGGGCACGTTTTAAGTTTCCACGAGGGTCTCCAGCAAATGGTGTACCGTCAGGATTATAAATGTCACAAATCAAACGAGCTACTTTGCCATGTTCGCTTTCCCATGGGAAGATCATCCAAGTACTCAAGTCAGGGTAAAGATACATGTCACTTTCTTCGATACGAACAAATCCTTCGATAGAAGAACCATCGAACATCATTTTGTTCTCTAACACTTTGTCTAATTGGCTGATTGGTACTTCCACATTTTTGATTGTTCCTAGAATATCTGTAAACATTAGGCGCAAGAATCGTACATTTTCTTCTTTAACAATTTTTTGGATATCGGCTGCTGTGTTTGTTGCTTTTGTCATAGTATCCCATCCTTTTAGCTCTTTTAGTGTTAATTTGAAAGGGAGAGCGGAACAGTTGGTTTTCTTGTTAACACTAGAATCCTTTCAAATTATACTGGAACTATACCAATTAATTTTTTCCTTGTCAATCTAAAATGTCAGAAAATCTAACATGGAGGGTGGTTTTTATTTTTCTCTATCTAGTTTTTTCCTACTTAATGGAAAAACAGAAATTTTTTTCTTGGTTAGTCGAAATTTGTGTGATATAATCTGACACATCAGACGTTTTTTTATAGAAATTATTTTCAGACTATTCAGAAAAAGAAGGTGCTTGTATGGAAACTCTAGATGCAAAACAAACAATGTATGATCCTTCATTTGAAAAAGATGCTTGCGGGATGGGATTTATCGCTCAAAGAGATGGGCGTGCCTCACGCAAATTGGTGGAATATGCATTGACCATGCTGGAACGAATGAATCATCGCGGCGGAACAGGAGCAGAAGCCGATACAGGTGATGGTGCGGGCATCCTTATGGCTATGCCAGATCGCTTTTTTCAAAAAGAAGCGCTAAACGATAAAGTGGTACTCCCAGAAAAAGGGAATTATGCGGTAGGAATGCTTTTCCTTCCGAAAGAAAAAGAAGAAAAACTTTCTTTACAAAAAGCAATCACTAAAGATATCACAGCTGCTGGTTTCCGTGTGTTATGGGAACGTGATGTTCCTTACGCGTTTTATAATTGCGGTCCAGGCGCTCAGAAAGTGATGCCGAGCTTTGCGCAGCTATTTATCGAAAAACCAATCGACGTCAAATCAGACAGAGAATTTGAAGATCAGCTATATGCATTGCGTCGTAGCTTGGAAAAAAGCTATCGACCAGATGAATTGTCAATCTGTAGCTTATCCAGTCAGACGATCGTATATAAAGGAATGTTGCATGCTTATCAAGTCGGTCTGTTTTTCTCAGACTTACAGGATCCAGAGATGGAAACAAGCATCGCCTTGACCCATTCTCGCTTTTCAACCAATACGTTCCCAAGTTGGAACCGTGCGCAGCCGTTCCGTTTCCTTGCCCATAACGGAGAGATCAACACGCTGCGAGGAGCAGAAAACTGGATGCACAGTCACCAGATCGAGATGTACGATGAAGAAAACTCGGATTCAGCGAAATTGGAAAATTGCTTGGAATACCTTTACCGTAATGGTCGAGACATTCCTCAAGCATTGATGATGATGGTACCAGAGGCTTGGTCAAAAGCAGCCAACCTTTCGCAAGAGCTGACAGCTTTCAACGAATACAATGCAAGCTTCATGGCTCCATGGGATGGACCGGCAGCTTTATGTTTCACAGACGGAAAGATCGTGGGGGCAACACTTGACCGGAACGGCTTACGTCCTTCTCGTTATTGGATCACAGATGAAGGAATTGTTGTAGTGGCTTCGGAATCTGGTGTGGTTGACTTGCCAGCCTCTACGATCGTTGAAAAAGGGGTGCTTGGGCCAGCGAATATGTTCTTAGTTGATACAACGACAGGAAAAATTCGCCACAATCAGGAAATCAAAGAGCATTATGCGAATGCACATCCATACCAGAAATGGTTGGACAAACAATTGGTTTCTTTGGAAGCATTACCGGAGAAAGAAAAAGAAGAAGCGGTCTCAGAAAAAGACTTGCTTACAATGTGGAAAATGTTTGGTTACACGGATGAAGTGATTCGGACATTGATTCTTCCGATGGCTGAAAAAGGGGAAGAGCCAGTTATCTCTATGGGCTTTGATTCACCTCTAGCTGTATTGAGTGAAAGACCACAGTCATTGTTCACCTATTTCAAACAACAATTCGCACAAGTTACCAATCCACCGATCGATGCGATCCGTGAAAAAATGGTTATCGGAACAGAATTGTTCTTAGGTAGAGACGGTGAGATCGAAAAAGACATGGAACAAAATTGTCGCAAATTAAAAATCGACAGTCCAATCCTAAGTACAGCAGATTTCTTGAAAATCCAGCAATTAAAACGTAAAAATCAAAAGACAGCGACACAATCTGTGCTTTATGACTATTCTGAGACACAGCAGAATGGCTTATATCATGCACTGGATCATTTGTTTAGAGAAGCAGAAGCGAAGATCGATCAAGGCGCAACGATCTTGATCTTGACCGACCGTCATGCAACGAAAGGCAAACGACCGATTCCAATCTTGCTTGCTGTTTCAGGACTTTACAACTACTTGGTTCGTCAAAGAAAAGGCGCGATGGCTTCCATTGTTGTCGATACGGCTGAAGTCAGTGAGATTCACCATTATGCAACACTAGTTGGTTATGGTGCCAGTGGGATCCATCCTTACGGTGCTTATGCAACGATTGATCACTTTGGTTTGTCAGATAAGATTGAAAACTATCGTCAGGCCTGTGAAAAAGGGATCATCAAGGTTATGTCTCGTATGGGGATCTCGACGATCGCCGGTTATCATGGGGCACAATTGTTTGAGGCAGTAGGGATCTCAACTGATGTTGTAGAGAAGTACTTCTCAGGAACAGCCTCTCGGATTGGCGGATTGAGCTTGAATCAGATCGAGACAGAATATGGCGCACGCTATAGCTCAGCATTCGGAGAAAAGAGTAATGATTATCTACCATCTGGCGGAAGCTTCCAGTACAAAGCGGACGGGGAACATCACTTGTATAATCCGAAAACGATCTACAATTTCCAAAAAGCTGTTCGTTCAGGAGATTATCAACTGTACAAAGCCTATGCTGACCAAATGAATAAAGAAGCGCTGGAATCACCAACCACACTGCGTTCGATGTGGATGTTCAAAAAATCACGTCCTTCGATCGCTTTGGAAGAAGTAGAGCCTGCGACGACGATCGTTAAACGTTTTAAAGTCGGAGCGATGTCTTATGGTTCATTGAGTGAAGAAGCGCATAAATGTCTCGCTGAAGGCATGAACAGCATTGGTGCCAAATCCAACTGTGGTGAAGGTGGCGAACATCGTGAGCGATTCAAACCAACGGCAGATGGACGTAACTTCAATAGTAAGATCAAACAGATCGCTTCAGGACGGTTCGGAGTAAACGCAGAGTATTTGATGAGTGCGGAAGAATTACAGATCAAAATGGCGCAAGGGGCGAAACCAGGTGAAGGTGGACAATTGCCCGCTAATAAAGCTTTCCCTTGGGTCGCAGAAATTCGTGGCTCGACACCGGGTGTACAGCTGATCTCACCACCGCCTCACCATGATATTTATTCGATCGAGGATCTGGCTCAGTTGATCTATGACTTAAAAACAGTCAATCCTTATGCAAAGATCAATGTTAAATTAGTTTCAAGTACAGGTGTTGGAACGATTGCTACTGGGGTAGTAAAAGCCGGAGCAGACGTTGTCGTGATCTCTGGATACGATGGCGGAACTGGAGCCTCACCGCGGACAGCGGTCCGTGATGCGGGTCTTCCATGGGAAATGGGCTTAGCAGAAGCGCATCAAACATTGATGATGAACAATCTTCGTCAACGAATGACTCTGGAAACAGACGGGAAATTGATGACCGGAAGAGATATTGCTGTAGCGGCACTCTTGGGTGCAGAAGAATACAGCTTCGCTTCTCTACCGTTAGTTGCCATTGGCTGTGTCATGATGCGTGTGTGTAGCTTAAACACTTGTCCAGTTGGTGTAGCTACACAAAATCCGGCATTGCGTAAGTTCTTTGCTGGTAAACCAGAACATGTAGTCAACATGATGATGTATCTGGCAGAAGATTTACGTGAAGTGATGGCGGAGCTAGGCTTCAAAACGATCGATGAAATGGTTGGACATGCAGAATGCTTAGTCCCACGATTTGTAGCGAAAGGAAAAGCTAAATCACTAGACTTTTCTAAAGTGATCGGAACGAGCTTAGGCATCGAAAGAAAAACAGTCGATCCGTTTCTTGAAAAACGCCAATGGAAGGATCTTGATTCTTATGCACAGGTTGCTATCGAATCAGGACAGAAAACTACGGTGGAACAACCGATCAACAATGTGCAGCGAACAGTTGGTGGTAGAATGGGCGGCTGGATTGCCGAACGCTTCGGTAACTATTCGGTAACACCTGGCTTGCTGAATTATACCTATACAGGAATCGCTGGACAGAGCTTTGGTGCCTTTACTGTTCAAGGGATGGAATTGAAGCTGATTGGTGAAGCCAATGACTATGTAGCGAAAGGTTTAAGTGGTGGACGCTTGATTATCGTGCCGCCGAAAGATGCTGGTTATGACGTAGAAAACTCAACAATCGTTGGGAACGTAGCCTGCTTTGGTGCGAATCGTGGAGAAGCCTACTTTAGAGGAATGGCTGGCGAACGATTCTGTGTTAGAAACAGTGGCGCAAGTGTTGTCGTAGAAGGTGTTGGCGATCATGGCTGTGAGTACATGACTGGCGGAGTAGCTGTTATTTTAGGCAAAACAGGACGGAATTTCGGTGCAGGGATGTCAGGTGGGATTGCTTACGTCTATGATCCTGAAAACCAATTCGAAGGAAAATGCAACAAAGAGATGGTTGATTTGTATCGCTTGGATGAAGCAGGAGACGATGCAGTCCTGAAAGAGATGATCGAGAAACATTTTAGTTACACAGATTCATTGAAGGCTGCTGAGATTTTGGGAGACTGGGAGGAACAGCGTCAACATTTCGTGAAAGTGTATCCGAAAGAATACCATAAAATGGTGGATGCAACAGAAGAAATGCGTTTGGCAGGATTCTCAGGAGAAGAAGTATTGGCAAAAGCCTTTGAAGCAGTTGTCGGTACACAATTATCGATCCCAGTAGGAAAAGATGTTCCCTCTGCTTGAGCTCTTAGAGAGTAAGTGGAATGGTATGCGGCATTTCGATCAAACTAAAATTTCGGGTTACAGAAATTTTAGTACTTTAAAAGAAATTACGAGGAGTGAGGCAAGATGGCAGATCCATTTGGTTTTTTGAAACATCCAAAAAAAGACAATCCTTATCGTGAGGTGAAAGAACGGATCTACGACTGGCGCGAATTGCAGACACCTCTTCCAGAAGAGGAACGCAAGGAACAAGCTGCACGTTGTATGAACTGTGGCATCCCATTTTGCCATACAGGCTCATTTTTCGGAGGTCAGCGAGCAGTATCTGGCTGTCCGAATGATAATTTGATCCCTGAGTGGAATGACCTTGTTTATAAGGGACGTTACAAAGCTGCGTTTGAACGTTTGGCTCGAACCAATCCTTTACCGGAAATGACAGGACGCGTTTGTCCGGCACCTTGTGAAAAAGGCTGTACGGAAGCATTGAACGGTTCAGGTGTAGCTATCCATGACAATGAGCGTTTCATTATTGATACAGCTTTTGAAAATGACTGGGTGCGAGACTCTGGTTTACCTACAGAAGATCAAACTGGCTTTAAAGTAGCAGTTGTCGGAAGTGGTCCAGCTGGATTGTCAGCCGCTTGGCGTTTGAATCAGCTGGGACATCAAGTGACTGTTTATGAACGCAGTGATCGTTTTGGTGGTTTATTGATGTATGGGATCCCGAATATGAAGCTGGACAAAGATATCGTTCAACGACGAATCGATCTGATGGAAGATTTGGGAATCGAATTTATCGCCAATACTGAGATTGGTCGCGATATTACAGCTGAAGAGCTACAAGAGAGCTATGATCGAGTGATCTTGGCAACAGGTGCCAGTGTTCCTCGTGACTTGAAGGTTCCTGGTCGTGAATTACAGGGAGTTAAGTTTGCTGTCGACTATTTGACGGAAGCAACAAAAGATGTATTGAAATACGGAAAAAAAGCAACGAGTCGTAAACTTGAAGGCAAGCATGTGATTGTTATTGGCGGTGGTGATACAGGGAATGACTGTATCGGTTCAGCGGTGCGTCAAGGCGCAGCTTCTGTTAGACAGCTGGAAATCACGCCTGAACTTCCTGGTCAGAGACTGCCAAACAATCCTTGGCCAGAATATCCAATGACTAGCCGTAAAGGTTACGGTCAAGAAGAAGCGGAATTCCTGTATAAAGAACCGTTGACAACATATTCTACTTCAACAAGTGCCTTTATCGGAGCTGAGCGTGGCCAACTGATTGGGATCGAAACCGTTCAAGTAGACGCTTCTTTCCAACCGATCGAAGCTACTAAAAAAGTGTTGAAAGCAGATCTTGTTTTACTCGCAATGGGCTTTTTAGGTCCTGAAACAACCCTGTTTGATACATTTGGTATCGAAGAGATCTATGACGATTATACAACGAACAATGAACGTGTGATGGTAGCGGGCGATGCAAGACGTGGACCAAGTTTAGTTATTTGGGGTATTCGTGAGGGTCGACTGGCTGCTGAAAAAGCAGACGAGTCACTACGTGCGTTGAGCTATCAATAAATGTAAAAAACTGCGTGAGTTTCTCTCGCAGTTTTTTTGCTTATTCAAAAATGTCATTAGTTGTGTGATGCAAAATAGTCGAATGGAACAATGCTATTCTTCTTGATCAGTAG
This sequence comes from Enterococcus olivae, assembly GCF_053760925.1. Lineage (NCBI taxonomy): Bacteria > Bacillati > Bacillota > Bacilli > Lactobacillales > Enterococcaceae > Enterococcus > Enterococcus olivae. The sequence continues at coordinate 67,449 of NZ_JBSMVT010000006.1, read as the reverse complement.
GTCGTGTGGCGGGAATGATAGGTGATCCCTAGCAATCCAAGACTGACCATTCCTAAGCAAATCAAAGCTGTTTGAATAGAAAAGGCAGTCACAATCCCGGAAAAAATCAGAATGAACAGTGGCGGCAGACTCATCAAGATCATGCTCATTCCACCACTGATCGTTCCTAATTGATTTAAAGGAATGATGGTTAGAATTGCAGCATTCAATTTAGGATTGGCCACTCCGATCAAAAAGCCTAGAAATAAAAAGGTAGTCAGAATCAGCCAAGTTTCTTGTAGATACATAAACGATAAAAGTAAAACAGCTAAAATTGAAATAAAGGGATTCAATTGATACAAGGTATAATTTTTTAAGACATTCACACCGATGACTCCACCAACGATCGAGCCTATGGCAACCATTCCCTGCAGCAAAGCCAGTGTGAATGGAAAATTTTTGATGACCATGTCAGGATATTGTGCTAGTAGCATAGAAAATAATGGAGTGATCGTCATAAAGATCGCGTTGACGATCGCAAAGATCATTAGTAGCTTGAATAAGGGTCTGTTTTGAATGATATTCATGATAGCTGTTTTGATTTGACGGAAGAAAAGACTCATGGAAATTTTTTCCGTTCGTTGTAAATGTTTTTCCTCCAACGACCGAAAAAGAGATCTTAGAGAGAGTAGGATCAAAATTGTTAATAAAAAAGCGGCGCTATTGATCCAGGCTAATAAACGGAAAGACAAGATCCCGATCAAAGCGGAACCTAAAAAATTGGCTGCGATCCGAACAGTCTGGGCGATAGATCCTCGCAATCCTTGTGCTTCCTCAAGCTCATTCTTTGGAACGATCAATGGCAGAAAAGGAGAACCTAATGCCTCGGAGTAGTTTCCAATGACATCGGAGAGAAAATTGAGAATAGCGATAACGGTCAAAATCATGAGACTGGCGTCAAAACCAATCAAAATCCCCACTATGAAATACAGTAAGCTGCGCAGGAGGGTACTGCCAATCATCTTTTGACTGCGATTGCGACTGGCATCGGCATAGCTGCCGATAAATAAACCAAACATTGTTGGTAAGGATTCTGAAAAGGAAACGATGGAGATCCCCAGATTTGCTTTAGGAAGCTGACTGGCGTAGGTCATCAAAGCGATGTAATACAAAGAATCACCCATTGTCGATAGTAGGCTGTTTAAAACTAATTTTTGAAAATCTTTATTTTTGAAAAAGACATTCATTACAAGAGTCACTCCTTATTTCGTTTAATGTATTAAAATTTCAAAAACCGAAATTTTAGTCTGATTGAAATGCCGTATACCATTTCACTAGTTTAGAGTTCAGAGTGCTACTTCGATTTAATGTACTCAAATTTTCAAAAACCGAAAATTCGAGGTTGATTCTCTCTACGCCTACCCTCTCACTAGCTTGGGATTCTTAGGAAGTGGAACTGGCATCCTTATTTCATTTAATGTATTAAAATTTCAAAAGAACAAAATTTTAGTAGATCGAGTTTGGCCAAACTCTTGTTGTAACTTTAGTATAGTCAAGGTAAGATAAAGGAGAGATGAATTTCCACTATAGTAGAAAAAAGGTGAAAATATGAAAGAAGGCGCATTGTTCCGACAATTGCGAACAGACCGGGGGCTAAGCCTGCAAAAGGTATCAGATGAGATGAATAGTCTTTCCTTTATCAGTAAATTTGAGAAAGGTGAGTCGAACATTTCTTTGAATCGTTTGGAGCGGTTGCTGGAAAATATCAATATGACGATGGAAGAGTTTCTTTATTTGCGTTCTCTGAATCAGCAGGACAAACTCCAAAGTATCCAAACATATATGACGAGCCCTTTCTTTCTCATGCTGGATAAGATTCTCTATGCCGACAGCAAAGAAGAGGATTGGAAAAAAATAGACAATTTGCGACAGACCTATGAAAACTACCAGCAGATATTGACGGAGTTGGAACAATACCATGGAAAATGGAAAGAATTTTTAGTCATTTATACCGAAATTTTGATGGAAATTGGTCAGATTAATATGACTCATCTGGAGAATCCTTCGAATGAGCAGGTTTCAGCAATTGTTGAGGGTCTGTTTGAAAAGCTGTATCAAAAAACTCGTCCGATTATTCGCTACTTGTATCAGGTTGAAAATTGGAGTGTTTTTGAGGTTCTGTTGTTCCGTTCGATGCAGTTTGCGATCCCAGTTGAAACAGTTCGTCGATTGTTGCCAATCGCGGTCTCTCGAACGGAAAAGGAAAAGCAGCTGCCGATCATGCGAGAGACGCGGACTAGATTGCTGTTTTCGAGCTTTACAGTCTTTCTTAATTTCCGGAAAATATCGTGGGCTCAAGAAGTTCTGGTTATGCTAGAGGAGAAGCTGAAAGATGAAGACAATTTGTCGGACAGTACTCAACTGCTATTTTTCAAGGGTTGGTATGAGATTATTGCGGGGGAACACGAGAGAGGACTTAAAAAATGCCATCAGGCGATTTCGATCTATCGTATTTTGAATCAGCCAGGCCAGGTTTGGAATTATCAAGAGCATCTTAAAGTAATTTTGAATAACAAAGATCGGCCAAATGATTCGATGATCTTTATGTAAATAAAAAATGGATCTCAATTTGCAGATCCATTTTTTTTGTTGTAATAGCGATCAAATAGAATGAAGAATCCGAGACAGCTAATGAATAAAGCTGTACCAAGGAGAAATCCTTGTGGAAGATAGGTGAAACGAATCGTATGCGTACCTTCAGGGATCGACAAGCTGATGAAAGCATCCTGAAAAGCCTCTATCGGGATTTTTTGACCATCGAGCGTGGCACGCCATCCTTTGTCATAGGGAATGGTTGTCACCAACAGCTGCTCTTTTTCGGTAGTGACGACGGCTTCAGCGCTTCGTTTGTCAATTGTCAGGTCGACCCCTTTTTCTTGAATCGCATCGATTGTCCGTTGATAGGCACGGGTGTCCAAGGTCAACACTTGTGGGTTTTGGAAAGAAATTTCTTTTGTTCCGTAAAAACTTGCAGCAAATTGGAAAGTCGTGGTTTCTTCAAAATAGCCTAGATTGTAATACTGGCCATTGATATTGATCTGAGTTTTACGCTGTTCGCCGTCCACCATGATGGTTGCGCTGGAACTTTTCAATTTGGAAAAATTAGTCGGATACAGACTGAGATACGCTTGGGAGCCAGCGGGAACCGTTACTTCCCAGGTGATTTCTTTGGCTTCGTTACCAACTTCCTCTGTAAATTTTGTTTGGTTGCCCGTCGTTGAGATCGTTGTATTCGTCGAATCAACGACAGTCAATGGATGAAAGCGATAGAATTGCTCCTGTGAGCCCGCTAGACCGTTCATTAAATCGGTTTGACTACCTAGATTGTCATTTTCGAAGGCTTCGAGCTCGGCCACTTCTGGATCAGCCAAGAAACCAAGAGGTAGCGGATGTTGATTTTCGTATAATTGATAATCACCGCTTGTCTGGATCTCTGAAAAGCCGTATTTATTGATGGGTTGTTTGGCGATGTTGTATTTGATTCCAACAAAGCCATCCATTAAAAGTGTATTGTTAGGATAGCGAATATTTAGATTGGTTCCTCTTGAACGAAAGCCTAGCTGATTCAAATAGCTAGAAGAATGCCGATTGCGAATCGAAGAGAACATGCCGACACTGCTGTAGCCATAATTGATACTGTCGTTGGATGAGACTGGATCGAGATTTTCCATCCGATAAAAGTGTTCATTGGCCTCTTTAGTGATCTCAACCAGTTCTTTGATTGCTGGATAAGGCTTGGTATACAAGCTACGGGAAGCGTAATTCCAGTCATTGAGAATGCCCCGAATCGTGCCATTAGTGTTGACGGCCATTTCCAGAGAAACAAATAACAGTAGAAATAGGATGAATCGTTTTTTCGTTAATTTTCCTTTGTGATAAAAGCCCAGGATCAAGCTGTAAACCAGCAGAAAGGTCAAGGTCAAACCAAAGGAAAAGACGGTTAAGTATTCGTATTTATCAGTTGGCAAGGAAAAATAACTTCCAGTGAAGGCCAGTAGCCATGCCAACAGAATTCCTATCAATTTTTTATGGTTGCCTGCTAGCTGTTCCCAGCCATAACCTGCAAGCATCACGATCAAGAAGGAGAGTAGATAAGCGTAACGAAACAAAAACATATTCGGTGCATGCATCCCATGCCAAAAGAGGTTTAACGGAACGATATAGAAGCTGGCGATCAAAAGGGCAAACAAACCGGCAAACAGCAGTCGTTCCTTCAAGGCTATTTTTTTTGAAAGAAAGTACAACAAACAAAAGGCTAAGGGCAACAGTCCGACATAGATAAAAGGAATCGAACCGTATTTAGTGGTGTCGTAAACACCAATCATGTTTTTGACGAAAAAGTCCCAAATATCAGTTGCGGCTGTTTTGAAGGTGGTGATTTTTGTCAACTCTTCACCATTCGTCCGCAGATCCAATACAGCAGGCAAGATGATGATCATCGAAGCGCCGCCAGCTAGCAGTGAGGTGATTCCATAGGGTAAAATTCGCTTTTTGTAGTCTTTCCAGTGGCTGATCAAACGAATCAGAAAGTACAGGAAAGAAAAGACACCGATCATAAAGCCCATATAAAAGCTAGAGAAGAATAGCATGAAATAGCTGATGAATAAGAGTCGTGGTTTCTTTTCCTTTAGCAATCGGTCGATCCCCCAGATAACTAGAGGTAGATAAACGAAGGCATCCAACCACATGATCAATTCTGAATGGGCGGTGACAAAGGACATCAGTGCATAGCAGACAGCAAGAACCACATGGTACCAGCGGTCAATGCGGAAGGTATGTTTGGCATAAAACCAAAAAGCTAGTCCGGCACTGCCGATTTTGATCAAGGTCAAAAAGTACAGGGCATCGGGCATCCACTGATTAGGGAAAAACAGAACCAGCGGCGTAAAAAAACCACCCAAATAATAAGAGATCAACGCTAGGTAATTGAGCCCTAATGATGCGTTCCAGCTGTAAAAAAGACTTTGTTTTCCGGTCAAGACATTGCGGAAACTTGCGTGGAAGTTGGAAAATTGTGAAAAAGCATCGCTCGCCAAAATGCTGCGACTGCTGCCGGGATAAATGCCGATCGTCAAATAAATGATCGCCATGACTGTCAAAGGGATAAAGAAACTTGCTAGCATATAGTGCTTGTTTTTTTTGCAAAAATCGTTGATTCGTGCCAAGAAGATTGCCTCCTGCTCTAGTTAAAAATGATGGATTAAGTGTAACATAGAATGAGAGAAAGAGAAAAACAGAAATCAGTGAGTATTTTTGGATGTTCTGGTGTATATAGAGAGAAGGGGGCGGCAAAGTGGACGAAGTGTGGGTTGATCGAATCAAAAATAGAGAAGAAGCTGCATTGCTGGAAGTGATCCAGACATATGGAAAAGTGCTATATGTCGTTGCTGCAACAGTCTTAACAGAACAAACACCTCAAAGACAGCTGGAGATCGAAGAGGTCGTTCAAGATGCTTTCTTCAGTCTTTGGAACAAACCGAAAAAGTTCGATCCAAACCGGGGTACCTTGAAAAGTTTCCTGATCGTTAAGACGATTAGTTTGGCTAAAAATAAAATTCGCAAAAATCAGCGTGAATTCAAAAAAATGAAAAAGTTGTACGAATTGCGTGTTTTGGAGTCAGATTTGGGTTTCACAGTCGATATTTCCGATGTCTTTGAGGCGATACTGAGATTTGATGAAAAAACGAGAGAAATTTTGTTGCATCGGTTCATTTATGAGGAGAAGCCACAGACGATCAGCCGATTGCTAGGGATTCCGATCAAAGAAGTCAACAATCGCATTTACCGCGGGAAAAAGAAACTGATTGACTATTGCGAGGAGGCTGGACACAATGAAGACGAATAAGGAACAGCAGTTGGATCATTTCTTGGAACAGCAAGGTATTGCTTATGAAGTCGATGAGCAGCAAGTCGTTCGAAAAATCATTCGTAGACAAAAACGCTATGTTTGGCGACTCTCGTTACTGCTACTTGGTGGTGTGTTGATCTCGGGCTTTACTACTGTGAAAATTCTTCCAGAAATCTATGAACATTATTTTGGAGCGGGTGCGTCACAGCTGATTTCAACAGAAGACAGTTTTCTCATCGAAAGCAATGGCGTGACGCTTCGAGTGTTGGACACGTTTAAAGATCAGGGAGTCAACTATGCAGCATTGCAGATCGAGGCGGAGACAGCGAAGGGAAAAACATTTAATGTACCGGTGACAGAAGGGGGAATTTGGCATAGTGTAGAAAATGAGCATCGTTCCTCAGCGGTTGTTTTGTCAACGCTACGGGATCGTGTTGAGCTGACAGCGTTGCTGAGTGATCCGCAAGAATATCGTTTGGAGGGGACCTTCGCTAGCGAACAATTGGCGACAGAGGTGGAATGGTTGGAAAATGTTTCGCCTTCCAATGATAAGAGTGAGGGCATTCGTTCAGATCTCTTGGCTTTTGATGAAGAGGAACCTTATGCTCTTACTGGTTATGCCATGCGAGATGAAAAGCTTCATGTTCAATTTTACGGTCGATCTTATGGAAAATCGCTAGCGTCTGTCCGTAAAGAGGTACTTGAGGAACCGGTATTTCTAATCAATCAAACGAACGGAGAAAAAATCCTGCCAGTGGATTCCTTCCAATATAGTAAAACAGCGGTCAATTTAGAAGTGGGAGACGCTTATTATTTAGAGTATATTTTCGAGCTGTCGGATGTGATCGAAAGCTATAGTTATGTCTTTGAGCAGTTGGATTATCAGGTAACTTCAGGAGAATGGCTGGTCGATTTTTCGGACAGTAAAGACCTCCCAACAAGGACATTTCAGAACGTAGAAACAGAAGGAGGTTCTTTTTCGGAGCCCATCTTGTCCCCGATCGCCTTATCAGTAGATGTTTTTGAAGAGAACCCAGACGTTGAGATCGTACTTGTGAAAACATCGGGAGAAGAAATCTTGCTGAATGAAAGTCATACGAGGATCGAGTCTAAAAACTACTATACGATACCTTACACACTGCTTTCCGAAGTAGCCTACCTTAAAATCGACCGTCAAATCAGTTACCCTGTTCATGGGGAATAATCAAAAAAGCGATTAGAAGGACACTGTAGTCGAAATTCTGATCGCTTTTTTTGTTTGTTCCGGTGCTATTTAGTTCGATGTGGTCGATGTTTTATAGCCCAGCCAAGAATAAGCAACGATAAAAAGTCCACCTAGCACAACGGCGATGTCTATATAAGTAAAGATATGCATGTCGTTTAATGAGATAAACAGTTCAGAAACACCAAGCAAAACACTAATGGCAAACTGAAGAGAGAAAGCGATAAATGCGGCGCTGACTTTCATTTCTGGATTGCCCTTGCGTTGAAGTAGGATGATCGTGACTAAGATAACGGTGAGTTTTAAGATAAGATATACTATGTTCATAGGGTGTCTCCTTTTTTGTGTGAATGTAGTGAGAATCGTTATCATTGCAATGTTTTTTTTGATTCTATCGTTAGTATAGCTGAAGAAATCCAGAATAGAAGATTTGTCTATAAAAGATGTTTTTTTATGAAAAATCTGGCTATTTTTATAAAAATGTATGATATTTGAACAAAAATAGAGTTTTGGGATGAAAAGGGTGTTGGACATGAAAGGATACGGGGCGCAGTTTAAAAAATTAAGAGAAGGAAAAGGCATGACCTTGAGAGAGACGGCCAAAGGGATTGTTTCCTATCAATTTTTGAGTAATTTTGAAAATAGACATTCCAATATTTCTTTGTATAACTTCGTTGAATTGCTGGATCGTCTACATGTAAGCTTCAATGAGTTTTTTATTCAAGGTGACGAATCGCTGATTATCTACTATCTGAATTTGGTCTTGAAGCAACACGTTTGGGACAGGGCAACAATCGCATTGAGCAAAAGCGATTTATTGAAATATGGGAGAAAAAATATCAGGAGACAGGAAAAGAAAAATACCTGCATTTGCAGATCATCGTGGAATTTGAAAAAAGAGGTCCTTCAATTGTTCTTGATGAACACAAGCAGATCTTGAGAGACTATATTCTAAAAGTAGCTTCCTGGACCAATTACGAATTGTTTCTCTTTTCCTACTATCATTTTCTCTTGTCACATGAAGAAATCAAAGGACTTTACAAACAGATGTATCAAAAGCTTAAAAACAAAAACGAACAAAACAGGATCAGTACCGCTTTGTTGATGAGTTTCTGATTTCGATTATTCATCTGTTTACTAAGACTGGATATTTGGAGGATGCAAAGGAAGCGCTGGAGCTATATAAATCTCATGGCGAGAGTGATCCTCGCTTACAAACTCTTGGGAACAATGTGTTTTATCGTTTTTGTGAAGGTGAGCTGGCGGTTCGTTTGGGGAAAGTGTAGGGGTTGGCAATCATTTGTCGCGTGCTGAATTCGTTGCTGTTTATTCCTCAAACCATTGAACTAAGGGATGGTCTGTTTCAAGTGGTGGATCAGACAGTATAAATGAAAGAAGTCAAAATAAAAAAAGATTCGAACGACAGAAAAGAAGAGGCGCTCATTCGAATGAATGTGCGACGAATACCCGCTAGCTAGCAGGAACAATCTCTCTGTTGTTCGGATCTTTTTTTGTTCAGCAACTGATGTCGCAGATTTTCAAACTTTAGACAGAAAAAAACCGTTCGATCAGCGAACGGTTGGTTACTGTGTGTTTTGATTAAACGCGCTCAACTTTTCCAGATTTCAAAGCACGAGCTGAAACCCAAACTTTTTTAGGTTTTCCGTCGATTAATACACGAACTTTTTGTAGGTTAGGTTTAACTGTGCGTTTTGTAGCGTTCATCGCATGAGAGCGGTTATTCGCACTAGATGTTTTACGACCAGTAAAGTAGCAAACTTTTGCCATTGTTTATTTCCTCCTTTTGCCTTGATATGGGAGCATTGAAAATCGGCTCATACTAGATGAATTTATCATAAAATACGTCTCTTTGCAAGTATATTTTCTTTCATTCATTGACTTTTTTGCGAGAACATTGTAAATTATACAAGGTTGCAAAGCTCCTTTTTAATAGATTTCCCCTTGAATTAAGGACGGGCTTCTTTTATTTACAAGGTAGCTATGTTAGAATACTATAGAAGAAAATAGACCTATAGTCTGTTGAGGATGCCCATTTCGTCGATCAAAAACTTGGATTAGCGGGATGGTATACGGCGTTCTGATCAAGCTAAAATTTTATGACACTAAAAGAATCAAGGAGGCTTTATCATGGCTGTAAAAATCAAAACGTCATCTGGGACGATTGAAATCTCAAACGAAGTCATTGCGACAGTCGTTGGCGGTGCTGCAACGGATGTTTTTGGTATCGTAGGTATGGCAAGCAAAAAACAAATCAAAGACAACATCAATGAAATCCTGCGCAAAGAGAATTATTCACGTGGTGTAGTAGTTCGCCAGGAAGAAAATGGTATTGCGGTAGATGTGTATACGATCGTCAGTTACGGAACGAAGATCTCAGAAGTGTCTCGTAATGTACAAGAAAAAGTCAAATACAATCTTGAAACAATGTTAGGTGTTGCAGCAAATTCAGTGAATGTTTTTGTTCAAGGTGTACGAGTATTGCCTGATTAGGAGGCAGATAACAAGCTGAGGAATTCAGCGGTTGATCTTAAGGAGGATTTATCAGTGGAAGTAACGAATATTAGCGCAAGTCAATTTCAGGAAATGGTTCAGGCTGGCGCCGATCGTCTACAAAAAAATGCAGAATTTGTCAATTCATTAAACGTTTTTCCGGTTCCCGATGGGGATACTGGAACGAATATGAACTTGTCAATGACCAGTGGTGCAAAAGCAGTCGCTGATGCTACATCAGAAAAAGTAGGCGAACTGGCTAACCATTTATCAAAAGGTCTGTTGATGGGTGCGCGGGGAAATTCTGGCGTTATCTTGTCTCAATTGTTCCGTGGATTTGCTAAACAGATCCCGACAGTAGAAACATTGACAGCACAGGATTTGGCTAAAGCATTTACTCATGGAGTAGAAACTGCCTATAAAGCAGTCATGAAACCAGTAGAAGGAACGATTTTAACAGTTGCTCGTGTAGCAGCTGAATTTGGTGAGCGCGAAGCAGCCAAAACAGACGATTGTGTTGCAGTGATGACAGCGGTCGTCAAAGGTGCCAAACGTGCATTGGACAAAACACCAGATTTATTGCCGGTCTTGAAAGAAGTTGGCGTGGTCGACAGTGGCGGCCAAGGGCTACTATTCATCTATGAAGGTTTCTTAAGTGTCTTGAACGGTGAATATGTAATGGAAGAAAATTTTGTTACTCCTGCAGCAATGGATGAGTTAGTCAATGCAGAGCATCATCGCAGTGTCCAAGGACAGATGGCGACGGAAGATATCACTTTTGGTTACTGTACAGAGATCATGGTGAAAATTGGTGACGGTCCGACAGTCGATAGTGAGTTTGACTATGATACATTCCGTAATTACTTGAATGAGCTAGGTGACTCTTTGTTGGTAGTCAATGACGATGAGATCATCAAAGTTCATGTGCATACAGAGTATCCTGGTGAAGTCATGAATTACGGTCAAAAATTCGGCTCGCTAGTCAAAATTAAAGTGGACAACATGCGTGTGCAACACGAAACGATCTTGGAGCATGACGAACAAGCAGTACCACAGAAAAAACAACGAGTACCTTTTGCAATTATTGCGATCGCTGCCGGTAGTGGCGTACAAGAACTATTCACCAGTCTAGGCGCATCCTATGTGATCAGCGGCGGACAAACGATGAATCCTAGTACTGAAGATATTTTGAAAGCGATCAAAGAAGTCAATGCGGATCATGTGATTGTTCTGCCAAACAACAAAAATATTTTCATGGCTGCGGATCAGGCAGCAGCAGTGGCGGATGTTCCTGTAGCGGTTGTACCGACTCGTACGATCTCACAAGGAATGACAGCAATGTTGGCCTTCAACGATCAGTTGAGTTTGAAAGAGAACAAAGAGGCGATGACTGAGATGTTGGAAAGTGTGATCAGCGGTTCCGTGACTCACGCGATCCGAGACACAAGTATCGATGGAATTGCAATCAAAGAAGGCGACTTCCTAGGAATGATCGATGGAAAAATCGTCGTTTCTCAATCAGACTCATTGGATGTCTCATTAGAAACCTTGAAAAAAATGCTGACAGAAGACACGGAGATCATTACGATCATCATCGGAGAAGAGGGTTCTCAAAAAGAAGCGGATCAATTAGAAGCAGCTTTGCTTGAACTTGATTCAGACTTAGAAATTGAAATCCATATGGGGAATCAACCTGTATATCCATATTTATTCTCAGCAGAATAAATGATTCATTATTTGCGTATTTGATTATAGTGCGTAGGCATAGACAAAGAGCTTGGTCGAATTACTCGAACCAGGCTCTTTTTGAAGAAGGGAGGAAGGAGCATGTTGCAGCAATCAGTGACTGTTTTAGCGGGTGTCGGAGAAAAACGCGCGCAAAATCTGGCGGAGTTAGGGATCGAAACGATTGAAAATCTGTTGACCTACTATCCTTTCCGTTATGATGACATCCAGGAGCGGAATTTAGCTGAGATCAATGATCAGGAGAAAGTAACGATCAAAGGAACGGTGGTATCGCCGGCAGTCGTCAGCCGTTTTGGTTATAAAAAATCACGTTTGCAATTTCGAATGATGCAAGACCACGATGTCTTTAATGTTTCCTTTTTTAATCAACCTTATTTAAAAGACAAAGTCGAAGTGTCAGAAGATATCGCTGTGTATGGAAAATGGGATGCCAAACGCAAAGCATTGATGGGCATGAAGATTCTTGGAGACAATAGTCAGGGGGATTTTGCCCCGATCTATCATGTGAACAAATCAGTTCGTCAAGGCACCTTGATCGATCTGATTCGTCAAGGCTTTGAAAAGTACGGAGACGATGTGGAAGAAAATCTGCCGTTGAGTTTACTGGAAAAATACCGTTTGCTATCAAGAAAAGCAGCGATGTATGCCATGCATTTTCCAGAGGATCGCGAGCAGCATCATCAAGCCAAGCGACGGGTAGTTTTTGAAGAGTTCTTTCTTTTTCAAATGCGAATCCAAGGATTGAAGCAGGCAGAAAAAGCAGAAAGCAATGGGATTGCGGTGCTCTACGATGTGGAGCGCTTAAAAAACTTTACGCATTCCCTACCTTTTGAGCTAACTAAGGCACAAAAGCGTGTCACCAATGAGATCTGCCATGACCTGCGTAGCCCCAAACACATGCAGCGTTTGTTACAAGGGGATGTCGGAAGTGGCAAGACGGTCGTGGCGGCGGTCGCTTTGTATGCGGCAGTGACTGCAGGATTTCAAGGAGCACTGATGGTGCCGACAGAGATCTTGGCACAGCAGCATCTCGAGAGTTTGAATCAGCTTTTTGATCCACTAGAGATTCGGACAGCCCTGCTGACAGGTTCAACGAAAACTAAGGAACGCCGACTGATTTTGGAAGAGCTGGTCAATGGCGAGATCGACGTGATCATTGGTACCCACGCACTGATTCAAGAAGGCGTGGATTTTGCCAACCTCGGTTTGGTGATTACCGATGAGCAACATCGCTTCGGTGTCAATCAACGACGCGTGTTAAGAGAAAAAGGCTTCAAGCCAGATGTCTTGTTTATGACTGCTACTCCGATCCCGCGTACCTTGGCAATCACGGCTTATGGTGAAATGGATGTGTCGATCATTGACGAAATGCCAGCTGGACGAATCCCGATCGAGACCCGCTGGATCCAACCGCCACAGCTCGAACAGGTATTGGAATGGACCTACAAGGAATTGGCTACCGGGCATCAAATGTATGTGATTTGTCCGTTGATTGAGGAATCAGAAATGTTGGATGTCCAAAATGCAACGGCGATCTATGAAGAGCTTCAAGATTTTTTTGCTCCAGAATTTAACGTCAGCTTGTTACATGGGAAAATGAAAAATACAGAAAAAGACGCGATCATGGAAGCATTCAAAAACAATCAAAGTCAAGTATTGGTCTCTACAACAGTAATCGAAGTAGGTGTCAATGTACCAAATGCCACGATCATGCTGATTATTGATGCGGATCGTTTTGGTTTAGCTCAATTGCATCAATTGCGGGGACGTGTCGGACGTGGTGCGGAGGCTTCTTATTGTATTCTGGTCGCGAATCCTAAGAATGAGACAGGAAAAGAGCGGATGAAGATCATGACTGAAACAACGAATGGTTTTGTCGTGAGTGAAAAAGATCTGGAGCTTCGTGGCCCGGGGGAAGTCTTTGGGTTCCGTCAATCAGGTCTGCCAGAATTTGCGGCTGGGGATTTGGTCGCAGATGCACATATCTTAGAAGTTGCCCGGACAGAAGCGCAGCAGCTTTGGCAAAAGAAACAGTGGCAGCTGTTGCCGGAATATGCGGCCTTAGCGGAGCATTTGGAAAAAGCAGAAAAGCAATTTTTCGATTAGCAGAATATGCTATACTAGGAACGAATAAGAGAAGGGAGTGCATACACGCATGAGAATTGCCGTAGATGCCATGGGAGGCGACAATGCGCCTCAAGCAATTGTAGAAGGAGTAATGATCGCTCGAAAAGAATTTCCTGATATTGAGTTTCAATTATATGGAAAAGAAACAGAAATAAAAAAATATGTGACCGATGATAAAAACATCAAAATCATCCACACTGATGAAAAGATCGCCAGTGAGGATGAACCAGTCAAAGCGATTCGGCGCAAGAAACAAGCTTCGATGGTCTTGGCGGCCCAAGCAGTAAAAAGCGGCGAGGCGGATGCGATTTTTTCAGCAGGTAACACGGGTGCGTTGCTGGCAGCAGGTCTCTTTATTGTAGGTCGGATCAAAGGGATCGAGCGTCCAGGCTTGATGTCCACCATGCCAGTGGTTGGCGAAGACAAAGGATTCGACATGCTGGATCTTGGCGCGAACGCAGAGAACAAAGCCGAGCATTTGCTTCAGTACGGTATCTTGGGTACCTTCTATGCACAGAATGTTCGCGGGATCGCGAAACCTCGTGTTGGACTGCTGAACAACGGAACTGAAGAGACTAAGGGTAGTGAAGTAACGAAAAAAGCCTTTGAACTACTGGAAAACGATCCAGATATCCATTTTGTTGGAAACGTTGAAGCGAGAGAAATTTTGAATGGCGTTGCTGACGTAGTTGTGACAGATGGCTTTACGGGAAATGCTGTACTGAAATCAATCGAGGGAACGGCATTGAACATCATGAGTTTATTAAAAAAATCGATCTTAGGTGCAGGTGTCAAAGGGAAACTCGGTGCACTCTTGCTGAAAGACGCCTTGAGAGGCTTAAAAGATGAGATGGATTATGCCAAGTATGGTGGGGCTGTTTTATTTGGTCTAAAAGCTCCTGTGATCAAGACACATGGATCAACAGGACCTGAGGCGGTTGCTACCACGATCCGTCAGATCCACACGATGCTGGAGACGGATGTAGTCGGCAAGTTGGTTCATAAATTTGAAGAACAAAGCGCGAAATAAAGCGATCGTGTAACGAGAATGCAATCATTGTTACGAAAATGCAAAAAAAGGCTAGACAAATAGCAAATAAAATCGTAGAATATAGCGTAGTTCTTTTTAAGATTGGATCAAAAGCGTGGAGGTGAAGGCAATTGATGCGTGAAGAAGTATTTACGAAAGTAGCCAATGTGATCGCCAACCACTTTGAAGTGGCAGCAGATCAAGTGAATGATTCCATGAGTATTAAAGACGATTTACATGCGGATTCTATTAGTGTGATGGAATTTGTCCTAGAATTAGAAGAAGAGTTTGGGACAGAGATTTCTGATGAAGATGCAGAACAAATCCAAACAGTCGGTGCCGCAGTCGACTATATTACTAGCCATTCAGCTTAGACATGATAAGATGATTGAACTTTCTTACAGAAGGTTTCAATCATCTTCTTTTTGATTCTGTTTGTAGGGGCGTTCTGACAAAGCTGTTTAGGAACCTCCTTTTTGGGTGATTAAAGCAAAAGTTAGTAGTCGTGATACTTTTGATAGAAAATGATTATAGAAAAATTTTTTTATCGAGGTCGAAGACTGATTTGACAAGAATCTGCATTATGTTTGTTCAATAAAATCCTTTTTGAGGAAAGACAAGTTCATTCTAATGCTTGCAAATCAATACCTCATTCTATATAATTATTAAGAAAATATTATACTACCTTGAGAAAATAGGGGGAATTCCCTTTAAAATGGGGTGTTCTCGCGATTTTTTTTCGAATATTTTGAATGGCAACTTTTAAAATCAGAGAGGGGAAAAGAGATTGTCAGCAGATAATCAATTATTAGATGTTCAAAATCTGCATACCAGTTTCCGGATCAAAGACGAGTACTTTGATGCTGTAGACGATGTGTCTTTTACACTAAATCGCAATGAGATCTTAGCGGTCGTAGGAGAATCTGGTTGTGGAAAGAGTACCCTAGCAACAACGATCATGGGTCTACACGATCCATTGAACACAAAAATCACTGGGGAAATACTTTACAAAGATTTGAACCTATCCAACTTAAACGAAACACTTTACAACAAGATTCGAGGCAATGATATTGGGATGATCTTCCAGGATCCATTGTCTGCATTGAATCCTTTGATGCGAATTGAAGACCAAATCAAAGAAGGTTTGTCTTATCATACATCTATGTCACCTGAAGAACGTCAAAAACGTGCAATCGAGCTGTTGAATCAAGTCGGAATCCCGAATCCTGAACGTGTGGGTCGTCAATATCCTCATGAGCTTTCAGGTGGGATGCGTCAACGTGTGATCATTGCGATCGCCATTGCGTGCAAACCACCGATCCTGATTGCGGATGAACCGACCACTGCTTTGGATGTAACGATTCAGGCGCAAATTTTAGACTTGCTGAAAGACCTCCAAGAAGAAACAAAATCCGGTATTATCCTGATTACCCACGATTTAGGTGTTGTTGCGGAAATGGCGGATCGCGTAGCTGTCATGTATGGTGGTCAATTTGTTGAAGTGGCTACTGCAGAAGAGCTTTTCAGTAATCCACAACATCCGTATACACGTTCACTCTTGAATTCTGTTCCACAAGAAGACGATCAAGAGAGTGAATTGCATGTGATCGAAGGCGTCGTTCCGTCGTTGAAAAACATGAAACGTGACGGCTGTCGTTTTGCACCACGGATTCCTTGGATCCCTGAAGAGGCGCATGAAGAGAATCCAACTCTCCATGAAGTGGCTCCGGATCACTTGGTCCGTTGCACGTGCTACAAGCATTTCCATTTTAGAGACGAAGAAGGAGCAGTTTAAATGTCGGAATTTATCACAATCAACAATTTAAAAGTTCATTATCCGATTCGCAGCGGCTTTTTCAATCGTGTCACTGACTATGTGTATGCCGTAGACGGTGTAGACTTTGTCATTGAAAAAGGGAAAACCTATGGACTGGTTGGCGAATCAGGTTCTGGAAAATCAACGACTGGAAAAGCGATCGTTGGTTTGGAAAAAGTAACAGATGGTGAGATCCTTTATGAAGGAAATGACATCACCAAAAGCTCTGTTCGTAAAAAAATGAATTACAACAAAGATGTTCAAATGATTTTTCAGGACTCCATGTCTAGTTTGAATCCTAAGAAGCGTGTATTGGACATTATCGCTGAACCTTTGCGTAACTTTGAACGCCTGAGTGATCAGGAAGAAAAAACGCGCGTGAAAGGTTTGCTAGATATCGTTGGGATGCCAGAGGATGCACTTTACAAATATCCACATGAATTCTCAGGCGGTCAGCGTCAGCGTTTGGGCGTGGCTCGTGCCGTTGCTTCTAATCCGAAACTGATCGTTGCCGATGAGCCAGTTTCAGCCTTGGACTTGTCTGTTCAGGCGCAGGTATTGAACTTTATGAAACGAATCCAGGAAGAATTTGGTTTGAGTTATTTATTTATCTCCCATGACTTGGGTGTCGTCAAACACATGTGTGACAACATCGCAATCATGTACAAAGGTCGTTTTGTGGAGATTGGTAGCAGAAAAGATATCTATACGAATCCGCAGCACATCTATACGAAGCGCTTGCTTTCTGCGATTCCTCAGATCGACGTGAAGAACCGGGAACAACACAAGGAAACACGTCGTTTAGTTGAACAAGAATACACAACCAACCACAAAGACTACTTTGATGAAGTCGGTCGTGTCTACGACTTATCTGAACTGACTAGTACACACAAAGTAGCATTGAAAAACGGGGGTGTAAACTAATGTGGAAAACAATTCTACGTCGTTTGATTTTTATGATTCCTCAAGTGATTATTTTAAGTATTTTGATTTTCTTGATCGCACAAGCGATGCCGGGGGATCCCTTTACTGGATTGATTAATCCAAACCAGGATCCGGCCGTGATCGAAAGAATGCGTGAAACAGCCGGTTTGAATGATCCGTGGTACGAACAGTATTTCCGTTGGGTCGGGAATGCTTTGCAGGGTGAATTTGGGAGCAGTTTCTTATATAAATTACCCGTAGCAACCTTGATCGGTAATCGGATTAGCAATACCTTGTGGATGTCTTTGTTGACCGTCATTATTACTTACCTAATTGCTGTTCCTTTAGGGATGCTTGCAGGTAGATATCAAGATTCATGGTTAGACAAAACGGTGGTTGTATACAACTTCTTCAGTTTTGCTGTACCATTGTTTATCTTTGCGTTGATCACTTTGTTTATTTTTGGTTATCGTTTGGGTTGGTTCCCAACAAGCGGATCTGTTGCGCCAGGGGTTGCAGGAATGGATAGATTCTGGAGCCGGCTTTATCATATGATTTTGCCGTCAATTACCGGAGCGCTATTGTCGACTTCAGTGACGATCCAGTATCTGCGTAATGAAGTCATCGATTCAAAATCTCTAGATTACGTCAAAACAGCTCGTTCTAAAGGGGTACCGACAAACCGCGTATTTTCTCGACATATCTTTAGAAATGCCGCTTTGCCGATTGCTTCCCAGATGGGTTATGAGATCACTTCTCTGATTGCGGGTTCTGTAGTTATTGAACAGATCTTCTCATATCCAGGAGTCGGGAATTTGTTTATTGACAGTATCGTCCAACGGGATTATTCAGTCATTACGGCCTTGACCTTGATTTTAGGAATTGCTTCATTGGTAGGGACATTGCTTTCTGATATCATCATGAGTATTGTCGATCCAAGAATCAGAATTCAGTAGGAGGGGATAGAAAAATGGCTGAAAAGAAAGAAAAAGACTTGATGCAGGAAAGTATCCCACCTATGGGATTTAGAATGATCGTTCGTGAATTTTTGAAAGACAAGATGGCGATCTTCTCTTTGGTTCTGCTGGTAGCAATTCTATTGTTCGTATTTATTGGCTCTGTGATCCTAGATCAGGATCAGGTCATGTATGTCAGTATCTTGGATAAGTATGCACGTCCAGGCTCGATCTCTATGAATGGCACCCAATATTTGCTGGGAGCAGATGAAGGTGGTCGAGATATCTTTGGACAATTGATTATAGGTGCAAAAAATTCTATCCTAATCGGTTTTTCGATCACGATCATTACATCGATCGTTGGGGTAGGTTTAGGGATTATTTCTGGTTATTACGGTGGTCTGATCGACAACATTTTGATGCGTATTGTTGATTTCATCATGATTTTACCGATCATGCTGATCATCATCGTTTTTGTTTCGATCATTCCTCGTTACACGATTTGGTCATTTATTTGGATCATGAGTGCCTTTTATTGGGTAGCAAAAGCACGGCTGTTCCGCAGTAAAACCTTGTCAGAAGGTCGTCGTGATTACGTAAGTGCATCAAAAACATTAGGAACAAATGATTTTGTGATCATGTTCCGCGAGATTATGCCTAATTTGAGCTCATTGATTATCACAAACTTGACAATGAACTTTGCGGCAAATATCGGTATTGAAACGACCCTGACTTTCTTAGGTTTTGGTTTACCTTCCAATGTACCGAGTTTGGGTACACTGATCGGTTTTGCAAGAAGTGGTGACGTGTTGGTTAATAGACAATGGATTTGGTTACCTGCATCGATTCTTATTTTAGTTTTGATGTTGAGTATAAATTATGTTGGTCAGGCATTAAAGCGTTCAGCAGATGCCCGTCAACGATTAGGATAAAAAAAGGGAGGATATAGAATGAAAAAATCAGTTCTAGGTACAATCACTTTGCTGTCGGTTTTAGCTTTAGCAGCATGTGGCAATGGCGGCACATCATCATCAGATGGTGGTAATGATGCAACACAAACTGAAGACATCACAGGACTACCGATCGAGGTAGAAAATGATGAAGACACAGTCGAAGCGGGCACACTAGAAGTCGGCGTAGTAATGGATACACAATTCCAGGGGTTATTCTTAACAGAATTCTACAAAGACAACTATGATGCACAATTCATGCTTCCAAGTAACGAAAGTTTGTTCTTAACAGATTCAGACTTCAAGATCGTAGACGGCGGTGCAGCAAATCTGGAATTAGATCCAGACAACAACACAGCAACGGTTACTTTACGTGACAACCTAAAATGGTCTGATGGTGAAGACGTAACAGCAGAGGATGTAATCTTCTCTTACGAAGTCATCGGTCATGCAGACTACGCAGGTATTCGTTATGATGATAACTTTACAAATATCGTTGGTATGGAAGAATACAATGCTGGGAACGCAGAGACAATCTCTGGAATTACAGCAGAAGACGACAAAACAGTAACGATTCAATACAAAGAAGTTCACCCAGGTATGTTGCAAGCAGGTGGCGGTGTGTATTCATCAGCTTTACCAAAACATACATTTGAAGGTATCGAAGTAGCAGACATGGAATCAAGTGACGCACTTCGTAAAAACCCAGTGGTCTTTGGTCCTTACTACATGACAAACATCGTTCCTGGTGAGTCAGTAGAATATGTACCAAATGAATACTACTACGATGGTCAACCACCATTGGACAAATTGGTATTTAGAAGTGTAACTAGTGCTGCAAGTGTAGAAGCAATGAACTCAAAACAATATGACTTATTGCTTTCAATGCCAACAGACACTTACCCTAACTACAAAGAAATTGATGGATACCAAGTATTAGGTCGTCCAGAACAAGCCTATACTTACCTTGGTTTCAAACTAGGTAAATGGGAAGATGGAAAAGTAGCTTACGATGAAAATTCTAAAATGGCTGACAAATCATTGCGTCAAGCAATGGGTTATGCTTTAGACAACAATGCAGTCGGTGAGCGTTTCTACAATGGTCTACGTTCAAACGGAACAACCTTGATCCCACCAGTATTTGGTTCTCTGCATGATGAAACATTGGAAGGCTATACGCTAGATCTAGATAAAGCCAACCAATTGTTAGATGACGCTGGTTACGAAGACGTAGACGGCGACGGTATCCGTGAAGATAAAGATGGTAACCCATTGACAATCAACTTTGCTTCTATGGCAGGTGGCGAAACTGCCCAACCATTAGCGGACTACTATGTGCAACAATGGAAAGAAATCGGCTTGAATGTAGAATATACAACTGGTCGTTTGATTGATTTCCAAGCATTCTATGACAAATTGGAAAACGATGATCCAGAGATCGATGTTTACCAAGGTGCATGGGGTACAGGTTCTGATCCTTCTCCAACCGGTTTATATGGTCCAAATTCAGCATTCAACTACACTCGTTTCGAATCTGATGAAAACACTGAATTGTTAGCAGCGATCGACTCAACAGATTCATTTGACGATGCAAAACGTAAAGAAGCGTTCGACGCATGGCAAGCATATGCAGCAGACGAAGCATTTGTTATCCCAACTCTTTACCGTAATGAATTGTTGCCAATCTCAAATCGCGTAAAAGACTTCACTTGGGCTTATGACGCTGATCATAATCCATGGGCAACAGTTTCTGTTACTGCAGAAGCTCGTTAAGAACCATTTGTTTTTTAGGTAATCAAATCAGAAAGAAGACGGCTACGGCTGTCTTCTTTTTTTGCTTCACTATGAGAACAGCTTGATTCAGACAGCATGGACTTTCCACCATTTAAAGTTGAGTCACTTCACTACACAATGAAGTCTGCTTTTGTCGACCGTGAGACCACCTTGAGCCTAAAGTCTCAAGCTTGACAAGCTTCAAACTGGGACTAATCGCTGAAGCGGCCAGTCCCAGTAATTCACATTGGCTCTTGGACACGGTGACGTCGCAGCCTTATTGTTTCGTTCCGTTTCACTGATTATACATGAGCATTCAATTTTAACGAAACTTACTTGATCAAAAAAGATTTTTTCAGCGTAACGGAGAGCAGGGCTTGCGTTGTCGCCGTGTGTAGAATTCAATATGAATTAGAGTCAGTTGCCGATTTTATTGGCTACTGACTCTTTGAAGAGTGAAAGTCGTGAGACTGCAGGCTCACGTCGGTTCCACGGCTGACCTAAAGCAAGCCCTGCTTGCAGTGAAGCGTTGCTAGACAAAATCAACTGTAAATAGTAGCTATTTTTCAAAGAAATATTAGTGAATCCGTGACAATCATTTCCTAATTAACTAAAAAACAGTATAATGTAAGAGTGTCAATAAATAGAAAAAAGGAATGGATCGAATGGACAACCAATTAGTAACCGAATTAAAGGAACGTTTTGATATTGTTTTCCATGATGTCAGTTTGCTTGAACAGGCATTTACCCATTCATCTTATGTGAATGAGCACCGTAATCTGCATTTGTCAGACAACGAGCGTTTAGAGTTTTTAGGCGATGCTGTCTTGGAGCTCTTGGTTTCAAGATACTTGTACAAAGAGTTTCCTACAGTGCCGGAAGGTCGTTTAACAAAATTACGTGCGGCAATCGTCAGAGAGGACAGCTTGGCTAAATTTGCGAAAGAGTGTCACTTTGATCAGTATATTCGGCTTGGAAAAGGTGAAGAGAACTCAGGTGGGCGCAAGCGAGCGTCTCTACTGTGTGATTTGTTCGAATCTTTTTTAGGAGCCTTGTACCTAGACCAAGGATTGAAAATCGTTCATGAATTTTTGAGAAAAGTTGTTTTTCCTCAAGTAAAAGCAGGTGCTTTTTCACATGAGATGGATCACAAAACTCGTTTGCAGGAAGTCCTGCAGCGTGCAGGAGATGTCGTGATTGATTACCGACTGGTCAAAGAAGAAGGACCCGCTCATGAACGTCTTTTTTGGACAGATGTCTTTTGTGATGGGCAGTTGATCGGTAAAGGACATGGAAAATCAAAAAAATTAGCAGAACAGGATGCAGCAGCTAATGCGCTGATCCATCTTGAAAAGTGAGGAACCCAAGTGTATTTAAAACGAATTGAATTAGCGGGCTTCAAATCCTTTGCTGATCGAACAGTGATCGATTTTGAGAACAGCGTGACCGCTATCGTTGGGCCAAACGGAAGTGGAAAAAGTAATATAACCGAAGCGATTCGCTGGGTTCTGGGCGAGCAGTCTGCCAAAAATCTGCGGGGAGGTAAGATGCCAGATGTGATTTTTGCTGGTTCGGAATCCCGCAAGCCACTAAATATCGCTGAAGTGACCGTCGTTTTGGATAACACGGACAGCTATTTACCAGTGGATTACAGCGAGATCAGTGTAACTCGTCGTTTACGTCGGACAGGAGAGAGTGATTTTTTCCTGAACAAGCAGGCCTGCCGTTTACGAGACATTCAAGAATTGTTTATGGACTCTGGTTTAGGGAAAGAGTCCTTTTCCATTATTTCTCAGGGGAAAGTTGAAGCGATCTTTAGCAGCAAACCGGAGGATCGTCGGGGAATTTTTGAAGAAGCTGCCGGTGTTTTGAAATACAAGCAGCGAAAAAAACAGGCTGAACAAAAACTATTTGAGACCGAAGACAATCTGAGCCGAGTGCAAGACATTATCTATGAACTGGAAGATCAGCTGGAACCATTGGCTGAACAAAGCAAGACGGCTCAGCTGTATTTGGAGTTGAAAGAAAGCTTTACTCAGATCGATGTGGCTTATGCTGTCGCTGAGATGAATGAAGCAAAAGGAATCTGGGAAGAGACAAAAAAAAATCTCGAACAACTAGAAGAGCAGTTAACAGCGATTGCCCAAGCCATCCATCAAGAAGAAACCGCCTTACAGACGATGCGCTTGCATCGTAGCGATCTGGATCAACAGCTGGAAGAAGGCAATCAGAAGCATCTACGTTTGGTAGAGGCCTTGAAACAGGCTGAAGGGCAACAGGAAGTACTCTTGGAACGCTCAAAACATACTCAAAAAAGTAGTCAAGAGTATCAAGAAAACCTGGAAGAAGTGACGCAAAAACTGCAGGAGCTGGAAGACGAAAAATCTCAATTGATCGTGGAACTGTCCAAAAAAAATGGTGAAGTCCAGCAGCTCGAAAAACAGATCGTGCAAACTGAAAATGACTTACTGCGTTATCAAAAAACAACCAAGGAGCTGATCGAAGAGCTGCGAGGGCAATACGTCGATCATCTTCAGGAGCAAGCCAATATCGGCAATGAGTTAAAATATCTGGAACGTCAGCATCAGCAAGAAATGGCAAAAAATCAACACGCGTTGGAAAAACAGGCGACAGTGACCGCCGAGATCACTGAAAAGGAAAGCCAGCTTCAGACAGTCGATGAGGCATTGAAGACAGAGAAACAAACCTTGTCTGAGCAACGTAGCTTTTATGTTCAAACACAAGAACAAGCCAAGCGACATCAACAGCAATTCATTGATGCTCAGAAAAAAATGTATCAGCTGATGAATGAATTACAACAAGTCCGCGCGAGGCAGAAAAGCTTGCAGGACATTCAGGAAAATTATACCGGTTTTTATCAAGGGGTACGCTTAGTCCTACAGCATAAGCAGTCGCTACAAGGAATTCGTGGAGCAGTTGCCGAGCTGATTGAAGTCCCACAGGAATATACCGTAGCAATCGAGACCGCTTTGGGAGGTGCAGCACAGCATATCGTGGTCGAACAAGAAAGCGATGCTCGTGCAGGAATCACTTTCTTGAAGCAACAGCGGGGCGGTAGAGCAACCTTCTTGCCTTTGACGACGATTAAGCCAAGAAAAGTTTCCGAAGCTGTACGGCGCCAAGCAGAGACGGTTGACGGTTTCTTAGGAGTAGCTAGTGAGCTGGTCGATTATGCTGAAGAAGTCCGTAGCATCATGGAAAATCTGTTAGGACCGATACTGATCGCCAAGGATTTGAATAGTGCCAACCAATTGGCCCGAACCCTACAGTTTCGTTATCGGGTCGTTTCCTTAGAAGGAGATGTCATGAATGCGGGAGGATCAATGACTGGTGGAGCCACGAAACGAGGCAATCAAGGGAATCTCTTTGGGCAGACCACTGAACTGCAACAGTTGAAAACACAAGCCGAACAGCTGGATCAACGATTGAAGGCAACGGAAAAACAAGTCCAGCAATTTGATTCAGCGGCCAAAGAAGCCCAGACGGCTTTGGAGCAATTGCGCCACTCTGGTGAGAATGCCCGTATGAAGGAGCAAGAACTTTCCAGCAAGCAGCAGCATCTGCAAACAGAGCTGGATCGTTTGAAAAAAGAACAACAAATTTTTGCTTTTGAAAATCGAGAGGTTCAAACCTTCCTGGAAGAATACAATGAACAAAAGGAAGAATTGCTTTATAAACAAAAAATAGTCGAAAAAGACTTAGAAAAAATCAACCAAGAGATTCAGGAAATAGGTGCGCAAGAAGATTTGATCGAAGAAAAACGAGCCGTTCTTAGCCAGGAATTGACCGAGTTGAAGGCGCAATTTGCTGTCAACAAAGAGCAGGTCGCACACTTGCAGCAAACCATTGCCAGTGTCTCGCAGAACGAAGCAGAACAAACGACTCGCAAGGAATCTCTGGAAAGACAGTTAGCGGCATTGTCCTCCAATTTTTCAGATCACGAACTGTCAGAGGAAGCTTTGCAAAAGCAAGTGACTGATTTACGTGAAGGCAAAGACCAGCTACAACAGGAACTGCAAGAAACTAGAGAAGAACGTTATCGTCTGCAGCAGGAAATCGCTCAAAAAGATGAGCAGTTGAGTCAGTGGAACAATCAGCAAAAAGAAACACTGAATCAGAAGACCAAGGTAGAGGTTGAGAAAAATCGTGTCGAAATCATCTTGGACAACCGCCTGCATTATTTACAAGAAGAATACCATTTGACTTTTGAAGCCGCTGAAACGATGTATCCAGTCGTAGAGAAAACAGAAGAAGTCAAAAAAGAGATCCAGCATTTGCGTCGACGGATCGAAGGCTTGGGACCTATTAATTTGAATGCGATTGAGTTGCATCAACAGATCAGTGAGCGTCACCAGTTCCTAACTAGTCAAAGAGACGATCTGCTGGCTGCTAAGGGCCAACTCTTTGACACGATGTCAGAAATGGATGAAGAAGTAAAAACCCGTTTCAAAGAAGTCTTTGAAGGCATTCGCCAAAAATTCAAAGTCGTTTTTCCCAATATGTTTGGTGGTGGACGTGCCGAACTGGTCTTGACCGATCCAACTGATCTATTGAACACAGGGATCGAGATCGAAGCACAACCGCCAGGTAAAAAGTTGCAAAGTCTAAGTCTGCTTTCCGGAGGAGAACGAGCACTGACGGCAATCGCTTTGCTTTTCTCGATCATCCAGGTTCGTCCAGTACCATTTTGTGTGCTGGATGAAGTGGAAGCAGCGTTGGATGAGGCCAATGTCCTACGATTTGGGCATTATTTAAGAACCTTCCAAGACGAGACACAATTCATTGTTGTCACGCATCGGAAGGGAACGATGGAAGCAGCCAATGTTTTATATGGTGTAACGATGGAAGAGTCGGGAGTTTCCAAAATCGTTTCTGTTCATTTGGAGGATGTTTCAGAAGAAGGACAATTCATAAAACAATAAAAGGAGATAGTTATGATCAAATTAGTTGCAATCGATTTAGATGGAACATTGTTGGATGGAGAAAAGAAAATTTCACTGCGTAATAGAGAGATCCTAAAACGTGCCAAAGAACAAGGAGTGAAAATTGTTTTGTGTACAGGTCGTCCATTACGGGCGATCGAGCAGTTTTTAGTAGAGTTGAATTTGCAGGAGCCGGGAGACTACAGCATTACCTTTAATGGTGGTCTTGTTCAAAAAAATGATACCGGTGAAGTGATGGAACAGGCAGCCATGCACCTGTCAGACATCCAGTCATTGTCAGAATTGGCGAGAGAATTGGATCTACCAATGGATATCGTTTCTGATGATACCAGCATTCTTTTGAATACTTCAGAAAAGAACTTATCAATTTATCCTGAGATCAATCCTGTGTTGAAGGTTGAAAATTCAACAGTTGAGGAGCTGGTCGAAAACCGTTTGTACAACAAGGTCGTTGTTGCCTACGATCAGGAATATCTGGATGAACAGATCAAAAAAATCCCAGCAGAAGTTAGAGATCGTTACGAAGTCATCAAAACACGCAACAATTTACTAGAATTCATGCCGAAAGGAATCACCAAAGCCTATGGAATTTCTCTATTGGCCAAGGATTTAGGTATCGAAGCCTCTGAAGTGATGTGTATTGGTGACGAAGAGAACGACCTGCCAATGATCGAATATGCAGGAATCGGTGTAGCGATGAAAAATGCCATCGAACCGGTCAAAGCAGCAGCCGATGTGATTACGGATTCCAACGAAGAAGACGGTGTGGCTAAAGTAGTAGAGAAATATGTCTTAAATTAAGAGACCGAAAAAATAAAAAAACGAGGAGTGAGGAAAGATGGGACTTTTTGATAAAATCAAAAGTGCGTTTATCAAAGACAAAGAACAGGAAGCAGAAGAGCTTCTTGATGAGAGTCAGATTGAAGAAGAGCAGTTGGATGTTCCGGAAGCAGTTAACGAAGAAGTCGTCACTGAGATCGAAGAGACCGATGCCGCTGTGTTCACTCCAGTAGAGGAATCAGAGCTTGAGATAGAAGAGATCGTAGAAGAGTCTGCTCCTGAAATCGAAGCCCCCCTCCAAGTGCAAGAAAAATATGATAAAGGCTTGGAGAAAACTCGAAAAACCTTCAAACAGCGAATGAATGAATTGTTTGCTAATTTTCGTTCGGTGGACGAGGACTTCTTTGAAGAAGTCGAAGAGACACTGATCAGTGCCGATGTCGGTTTTGAGACATCGATGCGGATCGCAGATGAATTACGCCAGGAAGTCAAGCTACAAAATGCCAAAAAACCAGCTGCTGTACAAAATACGATCATTGAAAAACTGGTCGATTTGTATGAAGAAGAAGGAATCGACGAAGTCAATGAGCTGAACCTTCAGACCGATGGCTTGTCAGTCTTCCTCTTTGTCGGAGTCAATGGTGTGGGCAAGACAACCAGCATTGGTAAATTAGCCAATCAGTATCGTGAAGAAGGGAAAAAAGTTCTGTTGGCAGCAGCAGATACTTTCCGTGCGGGAGCAATCGATCAGCTAGTTGTCTGGGGTGAACGTGCCGGTGTTGAAGTTGTACGAGGAAAAGCTGGCGGTGATCCAGCAGCCGTCGTCTTCGATGCCATGCAAAGAGCAAAAGAAGAGCAGGCGGACGTCTTGTTAGTAGATACGGCGGGACGTTTGCAGAATAAGGTCAACCTGATGAATGAGCTAGACAAGATCAAGCGGATCATCCAAAGAGTCGATCCAGTAGCTCCCCATGAGGTCTTGCTGGTGGTCGATGCTACGACTGGACAAAATGCGATGACGCAAGCCAAACAATTCAAAGAAACGACAAATGTGACTGGTCTAGTTCTGACGAAATTGGATGGAACAGCTAAAGGTGGGATCGTTTTGGCGATCCGTAATGAATTGCATTTGCCGGTCAAGTTGGTGGGCTTAGGGGAAGGAATCAATGATCTGGAAGCCTTCAATCCGAATGACTTTGTCGTAGGTTTGTTCAAAGAACTGATCCAAGAAGAAAATTAAAAGTGCTCCGGTTGGATTTTGATCCAACCGGTTTTTTTAGAGAGAAGTGAGATTACCCTTCCCTAACGAGGAAAACTTCGTTATTATTTGAGTAGACAATAAAAATGGAGGCGTTCACATTTGGAAAGAGAAAATACATTGCTAATGATCGTAGACTATCAAGAGCGATTGGTTCCTACGATCCATGAAAATCAAAAAATTCTGACTCAAGCGCAGCAGGTGATTCAAGCATTTGAAATTTTTGGTATCCCAATGGTAGTTACTGAACAGTACCCTAAAGGACTGGGGCAGACTGTTGCTGAGATCAAAAATTGTCTCAACGAAAGGGTCCCTGTTTTTGAAAAGCTGTCCTTTTCAGCGTATCTGCCAGAGATCCAAACATTGTTGCAAGAAAAAGCAGTCAAAGATGTTGTATTGATTGGTATGGAGACACATGTTTGTGTCTATCAGACCTGCAAAGAATTGCTGCAGGATGGCTACAAGGTGCATGTAGTCAAGGAGACAGTTGGTTCAAGAATAGCGGAAAATGCACAAAACGGCTTTGAGCTAATGCGTAAGTTAGGGGCTTCTGTGACCAACAAGGAAACGATTATCTACGAAATCATGAAGGTTGCAGGGACAGAAGAATTCAAAAAAATCCTGAAAATAGTGAAATGATCCAAAGATATCTTCGAGATTCAAAAAGAGTGGATCAGAGAAAAAAGACAAAAATTTTATGATCAGCATTAAAGGAGCGGAAAATAGTGGAACGAACAGTTGGTACAGTTACAAGAGGTTTGCGTTGTCCGATTATCAATGAGGGCGATAGCATCGAAACGATCGTCGTTGACAGTGTCTTGAAAGCCTCAAAAGCAGAAGGATTTACATTGGAAGATCGTGACATCGTAGCAGTTACAGAATCGATCGTAGCTCGTGCGCAAGGTAATTATGCAAGTGTCGATCAAATCGCAAAGGACATTGAAAACAAATTTAATAAAGAGACGATTGGTGTGATCTTTCCAATACTGAGTCGCAATCGTTTCTCGAATTGTTTAAGAGGGATCGCACGGGGAGCAAAGAAAATCGTGTTGATGCTGAGTTACCCTGCGGATGAAGTCGGAAATCACTTGATTTCTTTAGACGCATTGGATGAAAAGGGGGTCAATCCTTGGACAGATGAGCTGTCAGAGGAAACCTTCAGAGAGCTGTTTGGTTACAGCAAACATCGCTTTACAGGTGTCGATTACATCGATTATTATAAAGAACTGATCACGAACGAAGGTGCCGAATGTGAAGTGATCTTTTCTCAAAAACCAAAAACGATCTTGAAGCATACGAAAAATATCTTGGCGTGTGACATTCATACACGTTATCGTACCAAACGTATGTTGGAACAAAATGGTGCCGAACGTGTGTATACTTTAGATGATGTTTTATCTGAGTCAGTAGAGGGCAGTGGTTACAATGAGCAATATGGTTTGTTGGGTTCCAATAAATCGACGGAAGATGCTGTCAAACTGTTTCCTAGAGATTGTCAGCCCGTGGTGGATCGCATTCAGGAACTCCTGCAAGAAGAAACAGGAAAATGTGTGGAGGTTATGATTTACGGTGACGGAGCCTTCAAAGATCCTATCGGAAAAATCTGGGAGCTTGCAGATCCTGTTGTCTCGCCAGCCTATACTGCTGGTTTAAATGGGACACCAAATGAGGTCAAGCTGAAATATTTGGCAGACAACAATTTCTCTGGCCTACGGGGAGCCGAGCTAGAAGAGGCGATCAAGCACCACATCAATGAAAAAGACGATGACCTAACTGGTGCAATGGAGGCGCAAGGTACAACCCCACGTCAATTAACAGACTTGATCGGTTCATTGGCAGATTTGACATCAGGAAGTGGCGATAAAGGGACACCGATCGTTTACATCCAAGGTTATTTTGATAATTTTACAAAGTAAAGTTGCTTATAGGTCATTTTTTTAGCAATGAGGAATCATATAAATAACAACAAACGACAGAGCAAAAACTGTTCTGTCGTTTGTTGTTATTTATTTTGATGTTCTTGTTTTGCTGTACAGCTGGTTGGACAGTCGTTGCAATGGCTATCGCCTTTGACCTGTCGATAAATGATCCAGGCAACACTTCCAAAAATAAGTATTGATAAGACAATTGTCATCATTAGTCTCCTTCTTTCATTGCTAGTGGCAGTGTATGAATCGTCGTTTGTTCTTTTGGTTTACGAATCAGCAGATAAACCATTTCGGCAACAAGGACGAATGCCAGCAAGGTGGCAAAGGTCACCGACGCTTGCTCAAAGAATAGACGACCTAACTGATAGACCGCAAAGCTGACTACATAGGCAAGACCACACTGATAACCGATCGCGATCCAAGTCCATTTCTTAGCAGCCATCTCCCGGTGGATCGCACCGATCGCCGCAAAACAAGGAGCACATAAAAGGTTGAATAACAAGAAGGAATAAGCTGCAAGAGGTGTAAAATCATGGTGCAAGAGCTGCCATACTTCGTGACCGTTTTCTGATACTGTGTTCAAGTTTCCGTAAAGAATACCAAACGTGCCTATCACATTTTCTTTTGCGATCAGACCAGTCAGGGTGGCAACTGCACCTTTCCAGGTTCCCCAGCCAAGTGGAGCAAAGACAGGAGCAATCAAACGCCCAAAGGAAGCCAGAATACTTTCATTTTCTGAAACGTTCTGTAAAAGAAAATTGTAATTAGATGTAAACCAAACAAGTACACTAGCCGCAAAAATGATCGTTCCAGCTTTTTTGACGAAAGAGCTACCTCTCATAAAGGTCTGATGCAAAACATTTTTTATCTGTGGCAGGTGATAGGCTGGCAATTCCATGATAAAGGGTGCTGGATCACCGGCAAATAAGGCAGTCTTTTTCAAAGCGATCCCTGACAAAACAATCGCGGAAACGCCCACAAAGTAGGCGGAGGGAGCGACCCAGCTACTTGTTGGGAAAAATGCTCCTGCAATCAGTGCGATGATCGGTAGTTTAGCCGAGCAGGGCATAAAAGTCGTGACCATGACGGTCAATCGACGATCTTTTTCGTTTTCGATCGTGCGACTGGCCATTACCCCGGGAACTCCGCAGCCTGTAGCAATCAACATCGGAATAAAGGACTTACCGGACAAACCGAACTTGCGAAAAATACGATCCATGACAAAAGCGATTCGCGCCATGTAGCCACAGTCCTCTAAAAGTGAGAGGCAGAAAAACAAAACCAATATTTGTGGTAAAAAGCCTAGAACAGCTCCGACCCCAGCCAAGATTCCGTCAATGATCAGATTTTGCATCCATTCAGAGACGTGCCAGGACTGCAAGAGATTTGCTGTGGCGTCAGGAAGTATACTACCAAAAAGTTCCTCGTTGACCCAGTCAGTCCCGATTGTTCCAACAGTTTGGATGGACAGATAATAGATTCCCCATAAGACGATCGCAAAAATTGGCAAAGCCAACCAACGATTCGTGACGATCCGATCGATTTTATCGCTGACTTGAAGCTGAAACTGCTGTTCCTGTACCATACATAAGGCGATCAAGCGTGTGATAAATTCGTAACGTTCATTGATCAAAATCGCATCGCTAGTATCCCCAAAAATTTTTTCAGTGATTTGAATGATTTCAGCAATTTCTTTTTCTTGAAGACTGCTCAAGGAAATATTTTTTTGTGTCAAAGGATCTTTTTCAAAGAGTTTGATCGCATACCAGCGGGCTTGATTTTCCGGAACAGTATTACCTAAAACCTCAGAAATCTCCTTTAGAGCGGCCTCCAAGCGACTGTCATATTCCGGACAGGTAGGTATCTCCCCACGTTGAGCAAATTCCAGACCTTTTGTTACCATCTCCTGGACACCAGTCTTTTTCAAAGCACTCATGCCGACGATCGGTGCACCTAGTCCATACGCAAGTTTTTCTAGATTGATGCGACGCCCGCTTTTTTCTACGATATCCATCATGTTGATTCCGATCACGACCGGACGACCAATCTCCAATAATTGTGTGGTCAAGTAAAGGTTACGTTCTAAATTACTGCCATCAACAATGTTCAAAATCGCATCCGGTTGTTGCTGCAATAAATAATCTCTAGTGATGATCTCCTCTGGGGTATAAGGTGATAGCGAGTAAGTACCGGGAAGATCCTGTAACGTAATCTGTTTGTTTTTGCGAAAAACCCCAGACTTACGTTCGATCGTTACACCGGGCCAATTGCCAACGCGCTGCATAGAACCGGTCAAATAATTGAAGACACTGGTTTTTCCGCTGTTGGGATTCCCAGCTAAAGCAAACTGATACGGGATCATAAGGTTTCCTCCTTCTCTACTAAAATCAAAGCGGCTTCGTCTTTTCTCAAACTTAATTCATAGCCTCTTAAAGTGACTTCGATTGGATCTCCAAGCGGAGCCAGCTTGTGTACACGAATGTTGATTTTTTGTGTGATCCCCATATCCATCAAACGTCTTCTGATAGGACCTTCACCATAAATGCTGACGACCTTCCCTTGCTCTCCTACGGCCAGTTGATCCAGTGAAAGCCACTGCTTCATCATTTGGATCTCTTCGACACAAATACTGTCGAGTAATTCTCTAGCCAAGGCAAAACGGCTGTTTTGCAGCGATAGAATGCCCATGTGGTCATCGATCTTCAGCAACGTGACTTTGTTGGTGGGAACGATCCCCATGCGTTGTAGGTAACGAGAGGTTTCATCGCATCCTGTGATAGAATGAACTTGATAAACGATGTTTAGGGGACAATCAACTATTTTTTTCATGAGAACTCCTTTAAATGTGAAAGAATTTCAACTATTTACATAACGATAATGAGAATCATTATCAATAGAATACTCCTCTTCAAATTATCTGTCAATTTAAATTCAGAAAAAAGAGAAATAAATCACAAATGATTTGTTCTTATATTATGGTAGATTTGTAATAGTTGCACCTCATGAAGAGATGGTTTTGCTTCAATTCAGTCACAGAGCAGATGCGATCGCCATCTACATTGAATTCTGAGAAGAGTTACAACGTAAATTTTTCTTTTTGCTAGACTAAAGAATTTTCGTGAATTTTGTTCAAGGAGACAAAAAGTAAGCAAAATACGGAGATTGTTTGTTATAATACCTGTAATTATCGTTTAAAGAAGGGAACTTATCTATGAACATACAAGAGATTTTAAAGAAGAAGGAAATACACCCTTATTTGTTGAATGTCCGTTACGGCATGGAGAAAGAAAGCCAGCGTGTAACACTGACAGGAGACTTAGTTACGAGCGATTATCCAAAAACCTTAGGGAATCGTACCCATCACCCATATATTCAAACTGACTTCGCTGAAACACAAATGGAGTTGATTACTCCTGTCACTGAAAGTATTCAGGAACTGTTTCGTTGGTTAGCAGCGATCCACGATGTTGCGTATCGCTCTATGTCTGAAGAGGAAATGCTATGGCCATTGAGTATGCCACCAGCTTTGCCTGAAAAAGATGAAGAGATCGTGATTGCCAAGTTGGACAATTTTGAAGATGTTCTCTATCGTCGTTATCTGGCAATCACCTATGGTCGTCGCAAGCAAATGGTCAGTGGTATCCATTTTAATTTTGAATTTGGAGATTCCTTGATTCGCCAATTGTTCCAGCAACAAACAGAGGAAACAGATTATTTGCAGTTTAAGACAGAAATTTATTTGAAAGTGACCCGTAATTATCTACGTTATCGTTGGCTGATCACCTACCTTTACGGAGCGACACCAATTAGTGAAACACGTTACTTTATGGAAGAAAAGCAACCCGCTGAGCCAGTACGTAGTATCCGTAACAGTGAGTACGGTTATAAAAATCACGAAGATGTGCGTGTCACGTATGCTTCTATGCCGGAATATGTGGCGGACATTGATAAAATGGTGGAAGAAGGCAAACTTTCTGAAGAGAAAGAGTTTTATTCACCGGTTCGTTTAAGAGGTGGCAAAAAAATGGCGGATTTGGCAACGGCTGGGATCCGTTATATCGAATTGCGTAACATCGATCTGAATCCTTTTGAACAATTTGGAATCAGTGAAACACAAGTGGAGTTTCTGCATCTCTTCTTACTCTTCCTACTTTGGAAAGAAGAAGGTGCACAGCCAGACGAATGGGTCGCAGAAGGTGATCAAAAAGACAATTTGGTTGCTTTAGAACATCCGTTGAGTGAGACGGTTCTAGTGGAAGAAGGACGTACTCTATTAGCAGAAATGTCTGCATTTGTCGAAGAACTGTCTATATCGGTTTCTGAAAATCTATTTTCAGATATCGTTGCAGCCTTGGAAGATCCCAAACAAACGCTTGCTGGTAAGCTATATCTTGCTAGTCAGAAAAGCAGTCAGGCTACTTTGGCAGTCGAACAAGGGAAAAAATATTATGAAACAGCTTGGGAAAAACCCTATCAGTTAGCTGGTTTTCGTGGCATGGAGCTATCCACTCAAATTTTGATGTTTGATGCGATCCAGAGAGGCATTCAAGTCACGCTACTAGATGAAAGTGATCAGTTCTTGAAGTTAAAAGCAGGCAAGAAGATTGAGTATGTCAAAAATGCCAATATGACCAGCAAGGACAGCTACGTAGTTCCCTTGATCATGGCCAACAAGACCGTAACGAAAAAGGTGTTGGATCAGGCTGGTTTCAGAGTACCCGCTGGAAAAGAGTACGATGATGAAGCCACTGCTTTGACGGGGTACAGCGAATTTGCGGATAAAGGCTTCGTTGTCAAACCAAAATCGACGAATTATGGTTTAGGCATCTCGATCTTCAAAGACGGCGCAACATTTGAGAATTATCAGGAAGCTGTTGCGATCGCTTTTTCAGAGGATACGTCTATTTTAGTGGAAGAGTTCTTGCCAGGGACAGAGTATCGTTTTGTTATCTTTGATGGTGAAACAAAAGCGATCATGCTACGTGTACCAGCAAATGTCAAAGGTGATGGCAAGAAAATGGTCGCTGAACTGGTGGCTGAAAAAAATCAAGATCCACTAAGAGGAACACATCACCGTTCACCGCTGGAACTGATTCAGCTTGGCAGCATTGAAAAACTGATGTTGAAGGAGCAAGGGTACACGATCGATTCAATCCCGGAAAAGGACACAATCATCTATTTGCGTGAAAATTCCAATGTCAGTACGGGTGGAGACTCGATCGATGTGACAGATGAGATTCCTGAAGACTATAAAAAAATCGCTGCCGATGCAGTAGCAGCGATTGGTGCAAAAATCTGCGGGATCGATCTGATCATTCCCGACACGAGTCGTCCAGCAGAAGATCCTGGAGCTTACGGGATCATTGAAGCCAATTTCAACCCTGCCATGCACATGCACATTTATCCGTATCAGGGACAAAGCCGTCGTTTGACGATGGATGTTCTGGCACTGTTATTTCCAGAAATGATGGATTAGCTAGAAGGAGCATG
Source organism: Enterococcus olivae (assembly GCF_053760925.1). Classification (NCBI taxonomy): domain Bacteria; kingdom Bacillati; phylum Bacillota; class Bacilli; order Lactobacillales; family Enterococcaceae; genus Enterococcus; species Enterococcus olivae. Next base: position 32,087 of record NZ_JBSMVT010000006.1, on the reverse strand, counting down.
GTTTAAGTAAAGAAAGTTTTCATGTTACAATAGAAAGAAAAAAAGGAGAAAAACATGTTTGACAGTATCATTTTTGATATGGACGGTGTGTTGATCGACAGTGAGCAAGTGTACTTCGATCGACGAATGGCCTTCTGTAAAGAACATCACCTTCAGCCAAAATCGACTGATTTTTTAGATTACGTTGGTTTGGCTGGTAAAGATACCTGGAAGCTGATTGCTCCAGAAGATAAGGACAATGAAATTCGAAAAATCTATGAGCGTTATCGCGAGGATCATCCGATCGATTTTTCTAAAGCGCTGCGTCCAGAAGTACCAGAACTGCTCCAAGCATTAAAAGCCAAAGGAAAAAAATTGGCGATCGCTTCTTCTTCAGGACTGGCACAGATCAATGAGATGCTGGAGGTTTGTCAGCTAACGTCTTCTTTTGATTTTGTGATCAGCGGACTTGATTTGAAGCAAAGCAAGCCCCATCCTGAAATCTACCAAAAAAGCATGGAAGCATTGGGTGGGCGGGCACTGGCAGTCGAAGATTCACCTGTAGGTATCCAGTCTGCCAAAGCAGCAGGTTTGTTCACCGTAGCCTTGGCACAGGATTTTTCAGTGGACCAGACACAAGCCGATCGAATAATCACTCATTTGCACGAATTACTCGAGATCGTATAGAAAAGACAACGAAAAAATTGTTGTTGATTCAGACTGTAGACAACGTCCAAAAAATTGGATGAACGCTACAGTCTTTTCTTTTATAATTAAATGATAGACGAATGCAAGAGAACGGGTTTTTATCGTAGCAAAAGATACAAGGATAGCTAGACCTTAATTTTTTGAATAAAAAACTTTCCAATTTAGACACTCGTTTTAAGTGCTAAGTTGGAAAGTATTGGTTATTTTTCGATAGAGGTTATAATCCCAGAACCCACTGTTCGGCCGCCTTCACGGATCGAAAAGGTTGTTCCTTGTTCCACTGCAATTGGGTGGATCAAAGTTACATCAATCGTTACATTATCACCTGGCATCACCATTTCAGTTCCTTCTGATAGCTGAATTTCTCCAGTCACGTCAGTAGTCCGGAAATAAAATTGTGGACGGTAATTGTTGAAGAACGGTGTGTGACGACCGCCTTCTTCTTTGGTCAAGACATAAATTTCAGCTTTGAACTTGGTATGAGGAGTAATGGAACCTGGTTTTGCCAAAACTTGACCTCGTTCAATCTCGTCTCGAGTGATTCCTCGTAATAACAAGCCTACATTGTCCCCAGCTTCACCAGATTCCAACGTTTTACGGAACATTTCGATTCCCGTAATGATCGCTTTTTTTGTCTCATCCTTCATACCGATGATTTCTACTTCGTCGCCAACATGAATCGCGCCTCGATCGATTCTACCAGATGCAACTGTTCCACGACCCGTAATAGAAAAGACATCTTCTACTGGTAACAAGAATGGTTTTTCGGTGTCTCTTTCAGGTGTTGGAATTGCTTCATCCACAGTATCCATCAGTAATTCAATGGCTTTTTCAGCTTCCGCATCACCATTTAGCGCTTTTAATGCCGAGCCTTTGATCATCGGAATATCATCTCCCGGAAAATCATAGTCACTCAATAACTCTCTAACTTCCATTTCAACCAAGTCGATCAATTCTTCATCATCAACTAAATCAATTTTATTTAAGAAAACAATCAAATGTTTGACACCTACTTGGCGAGATAACAAAATATGTTCTCGTGTTTGAGGCATTGGACCATCAGTTGCTGAAACAACCAAGATTGCGCCATCCATTTGGGCCGCTCCTGTGATCATATTTTTCACATAATCCGCATGCCCGGGAGCATCAATGTGGGCATAATGTCGTTTTTCTGTTTCGTATTCCACATGGGCAGTATTGATAGTGATTCCACGTTCACGTTCTTCAGGAGCTGCATCGATATTCGCGTAATCTTGTGGGTTTGCTAGGCCTTTTTTCCCTAATACCGTTGTGATTGCAGCTGTTAAGGTTGTTTTCCCATGATCTACGTGTCCGATCGTTCCAATGTTAACATGTGGTTTACTTCTTTCATAATGTTGTTTTGCCATTTTACAAACCTCCTATTCATAGTAGTGGAAGCGTACTTCCGACTCCTTTTATCAAGAAGTCATTAAACACTTACTTAAAATAAGTATCCGACTACTTTGTATTATACGTCAAAATTGGTCAAAGTCAATTGATATGAATCACGTCTCATTTCAAATTTTTTAATAGCCATAGAACTTTCTAGCATCCTAAAGATTCGTTGCTGCGAATTCATGGATCATCTAATTATAAAAGAACAGACTGTAGACAACATCTAATGTTGTCTACAGTCTGAAGAGCCGATAAACGTCAATCATTCGAACAATAAAAGATTACTCTGTGACTCAAGGAGTTCTCGTCGCAAATTCACTTAGATTGAGTGGGATTCCGTTTTTCATTATTTATACTCTTTTTTAGCAAATATTTTTCTTACTCTTTTATCCACTGGAGGAAGAGATACAAAGATAGAAAATAACGTTAATAGGAGCAGTACCAGTAAATTATTCCTACTAAATAGGCTTTCTCCGTTTATAAGTGTAGTCATTCCAAAGATAGCTAACATAAACAAATACGAAGAAACGAAATTTTTAATATTCATTTTAGTTTACCTTTTTCCATAAAAAACTGATCTTAGTACTCCTTTTTTTTATGGAGTGCCCTTTTCTAATCATTCAGATCATTGATTTCAATCGTTTGTTTGCTGTCGTCTACGTGAAGGCCGGTCAAGCCTTCCCACCAGATTTTCATGTCATTTTCATAGGTTGTTGGGAAAGACTGAACAATATCTGTCAACGGACGACTTTGTAATTTCGCATGAGGATAGTTCAACCTGAGATTGTACTTCAGCTCACTCAATAGGCTGTAATATTGAAACATCAAAAAATTCATTTCTTCTGAATCTTCATCTAGCAGGACTTTGGGCGCACGATCCAGCATGAAGCCGAAGCTGCGCATCATAAACATGATACCGTCAAGATGTTCAGGGGCGATCAGTGATGTATCTTTCAGCAGATCAATGTGTATATCTAAAGCTGTGATCAATTCTTTTTTTAATTCCAGATACGTTGGTGCGGTCATAGGCTGTTCCTCCTTTTAACGAAAAAATTTTTTCCAAAAGCTCTTTTTTTCGGTAGTGTCGGACGGTTGGCTAGTAGGGGCAGCAGCAAATTTTTGTTCTATATCAATGGTCTGTTCGTTGACCGCTTGTTCAGCGACAACCAGTAAACCGATACTGTCAGGTGTACAGCTCTCTGTTTGATTCACGATCGTAAAAGAAACATTAGCTGATGTGATAAGCTGAATATAGCTGTTTTGAAGACTCTCCGGAAGAGCACCATTGATTAAAATAACGTTATCCTGATAGTTAGAAAGATGTTGCTTGAGTAGCTGCTTATTTTTTTGATTTTTCATTTGGGCAAGGGTCATGCTCACCAGACATCTTTCCCGAAAGGTCCCTAAGTATTTTTTTTGCTCATCGGGATTCAATAATGGCGCGCCGTATAGACCTTTATCCAAATGTTTCTGCAATTCGTCGGTCATTTTTTGTAACCTCCTAAGCGCTTTCTTTTGTTTATTATAACACAGAAGAGAAACTTTCGTCTCTTTTTCACAAGTGCGATCTGCTGTTGACTACCTCTGATCTAAAAAGGGTAGTTGGACTAGCTTTGATGTTTTTTAATGAAATCTGCGATCGGCAGACGGAAATCTAAATAATATTTTTCTAATTTTTCTCGTTTCCAGTCCCACCAAGCGATTTTCTGCAAGGATTGGATCGTTTCAGGATCAAAACGGTAGCTGATAACCTTTGCTGGCACCCCACCCATGATCGCATAGGGCGGTACATCTTTGGTGACAACTGCGTTCGAAGCAATGACTGCGCCATTGCCAACTTTTAACCCAGACTGGATAATTGCTCCATGTCCAATCCAGACGTCATTACCGATTGTTGTGGTTTTCTTTTTTCGATTGTGCAAAAAGGTCGCATCCTTGGGAGAAAAACCATAGCCTTCTCCGTTATAAACAAACAGGTGCTGGCTAGCTCTTTCATAGGGATGGTTGGTTGGGCCGATACGAACCATAGCAGCGATACTAATAAAACGACCTAAGTGACTGTTTTGGATAAAGCAATATTGTCCAGTATAGGTATAAGCATCAATGAAGCTGTTGTCGATATGATTTTCTTCTCCGATCTCTACGTAATCCTGTAAAATGGTGTCCTGTAATTTGCTACGAGCTCCAACGACTGGCTTAGGAGTTGGAAATTCTGTGATAGATAAATGCATGAGAGTTCCTCCTTTTTGTTACGGTTGATTTTCAAGTATAAGATTGCTTGTAAAACTTTGCTTATTGGTATCATTTTACCGTATTTTTTTGTAATATTTAACTAGAAGTACTTACTTATAGGGAGGGATTTTTGTGACCGTTTTAAAATCAATGGATGATGTATCAGAAAAAATAAAAAATAAAATAAAAAAGAAAGATTTTACTTTATCTGATGAGGAGCGTCCAGAGGCGATCTTTGTCAGAAGCTCAGAAATACCCGATGAATTGATTACACCAGAGCTATTGGTCATTGCTCGTTCAGGGACCGGTGTGAACACCATCAATATAGAAAAATGTACCGAAAACGGAACTGTTATTTTCAATACTCCCGGGGTCAATGCGAATGCTGTAAAGGAACTGGTTTTATCAAACCTTTTCTTATCTGTGCGTCCTTTGATTGCTGCCCGCAACATGGTTCAAGAGCTAAAACAAGAAATCGATGAAGAAAACATAGAGGATGTGCAAAAGGAAGCAGAAAAACGTAGACGGCCTTTTATTGGCGAGGAGCTTGCTGGAAAAACAGTCGGAATCCTTGGTCTGGGTGAAATTGGTGAACGCGTCGCACAGGCCTGTCATCAGTTAGGTATGGATGTACTAGGCTACGCCAGAAAATTTCGAGGGCCACAACAATATTATGATCAGGTCCAATCACTGGATGAATTATTATCTGAATCCGATTTTGTGGTTATCTTATTGCCTTTAAGTGACGAGACAGAGAACCTGATTGATCGAGCTGCTTTTCAAAAAATGAAAAGTACCGCAGTCTTGCTCAATTTTGGTCGGGCGGAGATCGTCAACGATGATGCAGTCATTGAAGCACTGGATCAAGGTGAGATCAAACAATACATTTCTGATTTTCCGACAGTTAAGCTATTGGGGCATGAAAAGATCCGTTTATTCCCGCATATTGGTGGCAGTACGACCACCGCATTGATCGAAGGGGATCGCATCGCCTTTACACGTATGGAAAAATATTTACGGGATGGGACGATCGAGGAAGCCGTCAATTTCCCTCACGCAGAGCAGACTTTTGGTACACCTTATCGTTTGACTGTTTTTTATAAGGATGGAGCGGGTAGCTTTGCAAAGATCATCAGTAAAATATCTGAAGCTGCTGTTGAGATCGACAATCTGACCAGTGAACGAAAAGCAGGGGTGGTCTATGCTTTGATTGATGTGGAGGCTGAGAAAGAAGAGGTACTGGAACAGCTGACGGAAGAACTAGCTGAACTAGATCACATCATTCGAGTACGATTGCTGAAAAAACCATGAATAGATAAGGAGTAGAAGGAGTCTATATAAATGGAAGTACAGATAAATGAGCAGTTGATTTTTGCTGAACACCTTGTGTTGGAAACGCCACGTTTGATCCTACGCCCAATTACTCTGCAGGATGCACCAGATATGTATGCCTATGCCAAGGATGATGAAACGACCCGCTATGTCTTTCCCAAACATCAAAGCTTGGAGGAAACGAGACTGACGATCGCTAGATTTTTTATGTCAGATCCTCTAGGAAAATATGCGGTGGAATACAAAGAGAATCACCAAATGATTGGTACGATCGATCTGCGAGTAAACACGGATGCAGGAACTGGGGAATTGGGCTATACTTTAAATAAAGCATACTGGGGAAAAGGTATCATGCCTGAAGCTGCAGAAGTGCTATTGGAACTAGGATTTGACAAATTAAAGCTGGTTCGGATCCATGCGATTCATGACTTGCGCAATCCTAAGTCAGGACGTGTGATGGAAAAGATCGGTATGCAGCAAGAAAGTGTTGTTTGTCAGTCACGAAAATTGCGTGGAGAAGTAGTCGATATCGCCACCTACAGTATCTCAAGAAACGAATGGCAGCAAAGAAAGTCTGCAACGCTTGAATAAACGGGTGCTAGAGAGTTGCGAAAAGGAAGTGAGTAGCTATGAAGTTGAGCATTACAAAAGAAGCACAAGAACAGATCAAAACGGTCTACCAACCGGAAGATTATTTGATTCTAGATTTTGAAGATGCGGTAGGACCGTTTGTTGATTCAGGGGCTTCGTGTCAGCTGTATCCCAATTTTCGTTTATTGTTTGTACCCGGAGAGTTCCCACGAGCAGAACTGGCTGTGTATGATGATCAATTAGAGACCGAAATGGGTAAGGTTTATATTAAACGAACGTCTGAACGTTACTTGGATCAAGAGGTTCGTTTCTCATTAGAAAAAAATTATCAGCGTTTGCAGCTGAGCTCTGCTAGTGGCGTGCTAGTAGCGAATGTGCCGATGAAAAGAATCGAGTTAGATGAGGAAGGGCGGTATCATGGGAAAATTAGCCGTAATAACGGATCTTCATGTTGATATCAATCATTTGAATGAGCCTGAATTGCTGCTGCTACGGGATTATTTGGAAGAACAAGAAATTACACACCTACATCTAGCAGGAGATATTGCCAATCAGGCAGACCGAGCGATTCAGACGGCTGCCTTTTTTGAGCAACGACTGCCGACGACCTTTCATTGGGGCAATCATGAAATGGCTAGCTTGACGAATGAAGAGGATTTTGAAGACTATAGGGAACCGCGCTTTTTGAATTTCGATACCGTTGAGCTGTCCTCGTCTAAGGTTCTTCTGGGAGTCAACGGCTGGTACGACTATCGTTTTTCTGATATGAAGGATCAAAAAGAGATTCTTCGCCTGAAAAATTTGTTCTGGTACGACCGCATGATTCAAAGAGAAGGCACCGATCCCCAGATCAGCCAACGGATTTGTTCACGTCTAGCAGAAGTCCTTTCCAGGATACCAACAGAAAAAAAGATCATCTTGGCGACCCATTTTGTTCCTAAAGAAGAATTCATCATCCATCATACAGGGAAATATACCCGTTGGAATCATTTGAATGCTTTTTTAGGATCAAAGGAATTTGGCGAAACCCTTTCTGGATTTTCCAATATTGAGCAAGTCGTCTTTGGTCATACACATCGCCGCTTTGGTGAACAGTGGATCGACGATGTGTTGTATCACTGTCGACCGTTTGGTTATTATTTTGAATGGCAGCTGACACGAGAATTTGTCTTTGAGAATCAGTTGGTAGACATCTTCAACCCTACTAAAATGCGAGGATTGCTACGCAAACATCAAACCGCTTTTGACAATTACCGTGCGGTGCATCTGCTGGAAGAATTCCAACGAGGGATGACAGTGATCGAGTATTGAAAATTGGGTATGTATTTGTCTATAAAAACAGATTAGAATGGAGAGAGACGAACGGGTCACTCTCTATTTTTTGATAGAAAAACAAAGGAGGCAATTTTTTTGAAAGTGAAATTTTCACCTTCCCTAATGTGTATGGATCTACTGAATATTGAAAAGGAGATCAACATCCTGGATCCAGAATCAGATTATTATCATGTTGATATTTTTGATTGGCATTATGTGAAGAATATGTCCTTAGCACCGTGCTTTATGGAAGCAATCAGCAAAATATCGAATGTCCCTCAAGATGCGCATCTTTATGTAGAAAATTTAGATTTTGATCTAGTAGATCTGTGTATCGACAGTGGAGCGGAAATCATCACGATGCCGCCGGAAGTCATCGAAAAAATGGCTTTTCGATTATTCAAGCATATCCACGAAAAAGGGAAAAAAGTCGGGATCTTCATTAATCCGGCGACACCATTATCGATCATCGAACCCTATGCAGCACATATCGATCGCTTGCTGATCATGACGGTTGATCCAGGATTTGCTGGCCAGCCATTTATTCCAGAGACACTGGATACAATCAAGCTGGCGAAAGAATGGAAAGAAACCCGAGGTTACACTTATGAAATTGCGGTAGACGGCTGCTGCAATGAAAGGTATTACAAGCAGCTTTATGATGCCGGCACCGAAGTGTTCATCTTGGGAGGCAGCGGTCTGTTCGGTAAAAGTGAAGACACCAAAGAAGCAGTCAGAATCGCCAAAGCCTATATTGAAGAAAGCTGCTCTTAAAGTAAAAATAAGCGGTAGGACCGACAAAATGGTCCTACCGTTTATTTTCTGTAGAGATCTTTATAGACTGGCAGTACCGCCTCCAACATCGCTTCTAGTTGGAAACGATTTTTCTCAATGAACGCAGCCATTTCTTCTTCCGTCATGTCCTCGCCAAAATTTTGTCCGGATATGGGATTCAGCTCTGCATCAAAACGGATAGTGATCCCTCTGCCGAGCGAGATATAGCTGAATTCGTTGCTAGATAGAAAACGTATCTCGCTGTCACTGGCCAAAGAAGAAAGCACTTTGAAATCTTTGATCAGTGTGTCGAACCAAAGATAAGGAACAGCCATATAATTTTCGATGGCGACATGAAAGTCCATCGTTCTTTTTTCTGATTCGGGTGGATTGGAAATCGTCAGATAATAATAATCATCTGGCAGCATCTCATCAGAAATGAGTGCGACCAGCCCAGGATAGTTTTCAATCTTACTTTGCCGATGCTCCTTCCAAATGAACCAGCTGACATTCCAAGCAGTAAATGCCAGAGCGAGTATCAGTAATGTGAGGATCGCTTTTTTCCAGCGCTGATAAAAATGACCATCTTTGATCGTGGTATCTATTTCTTGAATCATCGAAGTATCCTCCCTTAGCAATTCATCCAATGAAAGCTCCAAGGTATCACTTAATTGAATGATCATCGAGATATCTGGGTAGGTACGTTCATTTTCCCAGCTCGAGATCGTTTTGTCCGAAACCTTCAATTCCGCGCCAAGCTCTTTTTGAGTGAGCGCTTGTTTTTTACGATAGCTAGCAATGGTCTGTCCGATTGTCATAGTGCATCCCTCCTACAATTTAAGCGTAGCGAAAAAGCAGAAAAATGGCAACCTATGATTTGTAGAATGTTGATCTATCAGGGGTTGGTTACGAAAAGAAGCGATACAAAAATAGCAGTATTTGGTAAAGTGAGGAGAGTTTTTTAAACGAAATCAATTAAGAGTTTATAAAAAGTGAATACATTGTGGTTACTTTACTTCCACGTTATAATTACCTTGTACAAAAAAGAGGTGAATAAAATGAAAACAAGGAGACAAGGAAATGCGCTTGTTTTGACGGTGCCATCTAAGTTTGGTATCGAAGAAAATGTAGAGTATGTTGCAGTCAAAGGTAGAAACGAAGCAATTGTTTTTATTAAAAAGAAAGACAACATTTTTGAGGAAGCTTTTGAAAGAGGAGGAAAAATAGACGCTGGCTCAGAATTTTCCGATGATAGTACCGTCGGAAAGGAAATGATCTGATGGTCTATCATCTAAAAGGTTATACCCCAAAACAAGGTGATAATATCGCTATTAATTTCAACCCGAGTATATGTAGAGAAATACAAAAAAATGACCAACTATTGTGATAAGTGCTAATAGTTATCATGCAGTAACAGGCATGGTTGCTGTTTGTCCGATCACTAGCACTAAAAAAAATCATTTGATTCCTCTAGATGAAACTCATTAGACGCACGGTTATATCAATGCACTCCAACTAAAGACCTCGGATTTTACTGACGCTAGGCGTGATGTTCGCTTCGTAGAAAGAGCTACACTAGAAGAAATTAGAGAAGTTGCCCAAGTTGTTAGTATGATCTTCAACTTTGAAAATTTATTAGGAAGTTAACGTAAAATCCACAAAATCAGTTGCTCAAAAAAACAAAATATATTTTAATGGAAGAATAGAAGGAGGAGAGAACGATTTTAATGTTTAACGAAAAAAGTTTTGAGGTTTTCAAAGTAGACGGACTGGAAGAACGAATGGTGGCGATTCGTGGGGAGATCCAGCCAATTTTTCAAGAGTTGAATGTGTTTTTTAAATCAAAGCTGGAAACTGAGTTGACGGAGGAATTGTTTATCCACATTGCCCAACATCTTCGTCGCAGTGTACATCCACCTGAAAATACCTGGTCAGCTCTTAGTCGTCAAAAACGTGGCTATAAAATGGAGGCGCATTTTCAATTGGGGATTTTTCCTGAATATGTCTTCATGTGGTTATCAATCATTGATCAGCCAAAAGGCAAAGATCAGATGGCGGAGGCACTGATCGCCCATCCTGAATGGTGGAACAAATTGCCGAATGATTTTGTTTTTAACAAAGATCATATTGTCAGCGACTATTTTCCATTGGAACAAGAGGGAATGGAAGCAGCCCTGCAACGTTTGAAAAAGATCAAAAAAAGTGAGCTCCAAATCGGAAGAGTCATTCCTCGCGACAGCTTGCTATGGGAAGATCCAGAAAAAGCGAGAGCGTATATGCTAGAGACTTATGAGGCATTGTTGCCGATGTATCGTGGCTTGCAGGAATTTTGAATACTAAGAGGGATGTAGATGGAACTAAGGGAAGAGAGCGAGCGGTTAACTAAGATTCGTAAAAATGAAGCAGAATCACATAAAAAACAGTATGCTGAATATCTTTTGTATGAAAAAGGTTCTTGGCTCAGTCGCCCAGTCGCCTATGTCATGAAACACATTCCTGAGAGAACGGACTCATTACAGGTGCTTGATTTAGGATGTGGAGTAGGTCGAAATGCAATTGCTATTGCCCAAAACTACTGTAGTAGGATCGATGCAGTTGACCTTTTACCGGTCGCGCTAACGAAGCTGGAAGGTTATGCGAAAGATTATGGAGTGTCTTCTTCGATCACCGGACATCTTTCCAGTGTGGAGGACTTTTTACTTATTCCTGAGAGCTATGATTTGATTCTAGCTGTATCTGTGCTAGAGCATGTCAGCAGCTGGTCGGCTTTTGTTTCTAAACTAACAGAGATCAGAGAGGCGCTGACAAGTGGAGGCAGGTTCATATTGATTATCAGTACAGAAATAGTGACCGTGGATTCTTCTATGAAACCTGTTGACCCGATGTTTGAATTACTTTTGACAGTGAAAGAAATCAAGCAGGTTCTTTCTGAAGTTTTTCGATCCTATTTGGTTATCGATGAATCGATCGAAGACCAGGCGTATCCAATCGATCGGGACAATCATCAGATTTTGATGCAAAGCAAAGTCTATAAAACAGTGTTGCAAAAAAGTTAATAAAATAGAAAAAACGCAAAAATCCTTAGCGATTTTTGCGTTTTTTATCATTTTTCGACTTGTAAAAATTTTTCTGGTAAACGGTGCAATAGAAGCACACCTAGTGTTCCAGAAGCCACGGCTTTGATGATTTCAGGAAGTAAGAAGCTAATAAAGCCTCCCGAAATAGCAGCTGGCCAGGTCAAATCTGCGGCGTATTTTAACCAGATACTTCCAAACAAAAGAGTGACGATGAAGCCAATCAAATTTGCTAAAATCACCCAGAAATAAGTCGCAGGGACTTTTTTTAGGATTGTACCCAAGACTAGACCGGTAAATAAAAAACCAATTAAGTAACCACCTGTGGGTCCTAAAAGAGCGCCTAATCCACTACCGGCTCCGGCATAGACAGGTAACCCGATCAAACCTAACAACAAATAAATAACGATGGCCCAAGTGCCGGTTTTCCTTCCTAGTAAAGTCACGGTCAAACCGACAATAAAGGTTTGCAAACTCAAGGGTACGATACCAAGGGGAATAATGATTTGAGAAAAAACAGCAATGATACCCGCGAAAATCGCTGCGGTTACCTGCTCTCGTAAAGATAATTTCATCTAAACACTCACTTTCTGTAAACTTATTGATTTCGTTTCGTTAACGATAAAAAGAGTATAGCATAACGTTAACCTTGTGTAAATAAATAGTTAACGAAAAAACGACCGACATCTAAACGTCGGTCGTTAGAGAATTATTCTTTGATCAAAGAAACGAGTAAAGAACCAAATTCTTGAGTTGTCAGCTCTGTCGCTTCGTCCATGGACTGAGCAAAATCAGCAGTTACTTGCTTAGTACGAATGGCTTGCTCAATGGCTTGCGTGATCAAGTCGGCGGCTTCCTGCCAGCCGAGAAATTCCAACAACATACCACCAGATAGCAGTAACGAGCATGGGTTGGCTTTACCTTTTCCAGCGATATCTGGAGCAGTTCCGTGAGTAGCTTCGAAGATTGCGTAGCCGGTATCATAGTTGATATTTCCACCTGGTGCGATTCCGATCCCACCAACCTGAGCAGCTAAGGCATCAGAAATATAGTCACCATTCAAATTACAGGTTGCAATGACATCGTATTTCTCTGGGTATAGCAAGATTTGTTGTAGGAAATTGTCTGCGATCACATCGTTGACAATGATCTTACCGGCATCTTTTGCTTTTTGTAAGGAGGCGTCTGCAGCTTCTGTTCCTTCGGCTTGCTTGATCGCTTGGTACTGGTTCATCGTAAAGCATTTTTCTTTGTAGGTTGTTTCAGCCAGCTCATAGCCCCAGCCTTTGAAACCACCCTCTGTGAACTTCATGATGTTTCCTTTGTGGACTAGAGTAACGGTTGGTCGTTTTTGTTCAATCGCAAAGTCGATCGCAGCCCCGATCAGACGTTTGCTGCCTTCTTCAGAAACTGGCTTGACCCCAATGGCCGCCGACTCTGGAAAGCGGATATTTTTAACTGCGAATTGTTCTTGCAAAATTTGGATCAGCTGTTTGGTTTCACTTTGTCCCTTGGCAAATTCAATACCGGCATAAACATCCTCGGTATTTTCTCTGAAAATAACCATGTCTGTTTTTTCTGGTTCTTTCAAGGGTGAAGGAACACCTTCGAAATAACGAACAGGGCGGACACAGGCAAAAAGATCCAGTGTTTGTCGCAGGGTTACGTTCAGAGAGCGGATGCCTCCACCGACAGGAGTGGTTAAAGGACCTTTTAATGCAACCTTTGCTTGTTCGATGGCATCAAGTGTGTGATCCGGTAACCAGCTACCAGTTTCCTCGAAGGCTTTTTCACCTGCTAGGATTTCTTGCCAAAAGATTTTTTTCTGATCGCCATAGGCTTTGGCGATCGCTGCATCAAAGACTGGTTGAGAAGCCGCCCAAATCTCGGGACCAACACCGTCGCCGGCAATAAAAGGGATGGTTGGATTGTCAGGAATGACCGATTTGCCATCAGTAACTGTAATATAACTCATAGATTTTCTCCTCATTCATAATTGTTGTCAGGGATTCGTTTTTGAAAAACATTAGGCCATTTTTTTACGGATGACCATTGGTAAGATCCCTTGATTTTTCCAGTAACGAATATCTGCCGGAGCATCAAAGCGTAAGCGGGCTTTGAATTTGATCTCCTCGGCATCGGCTCTTTTTGCCACGACGTCGATCAGCTGTTTGACTTCCGGTTCTTCAGGTAAGAAGATATCAAAGGTCTCATCACCTGTTAGGCCCAAGGTTTCCGCCGTATCGCCATCTAAATATTCAAGAGGAACGACGCCCATCATCACTAAATTACTGCGATGGATTCGTTCAAAGCTTTCAGCTAAAACAGCTTTGACTCCTAAGAGTTGGGTACCTTTGGCCGCCCAGTCACGAGAAGAACCCATGCCGTAGTCTTTACCAGCCAGTACAATGCCGCCGATTGCCTGCTCTTGATAATTCATGGCAGCATCGTAGATCGACATCACTTCACCCGTTGGCAAGTATTTCGTCACGCCCCCGGTACTTCCCGGAACTAATTGATTTTGCAGACGAATATTTCCGAAGGTTCCCCGCATCATGATCTCATGGTTTCCACGGCGAGAGCCAAAGGAGTTGAAGTCACGGTAGGTCACGCCTTTTTCTTTCAAGTATTGTCCAGCGGATGAATCCAAGCCGATGCTTCCGGCAGGAGAAATATGGTCGGTAGTGACAGAATCAGCTACTTTTACTAGCACATGCAAATCTTCCAAAGTTCCTTGTGTAGGTAGTTCTTTTGTCAGGCCGTCAAAGAACGGTGGGTTGGCGATATAGGTCGAGTCGTCGTCCCATTCGTAACAATCGCTGGTGGTCGTTTCGATTGCATTCCAGCGCTCGTTGGCATCGAACAGGTGAGAATATGCTTCTTTAAAAGCATCTGGCGAAACATATTTTTGGATGGCTTCGTTGACTTCTTCTGCACTTGGCCAAATCTCATTCAGCATTACAGCTTGTCCATCCTTATCTACGCCCAATGGTTCGGTTGTCAGATCTTTGCGGACCGTTCCTGCTAAAGCATAGGCAACGACTAGTGGTGGTGATGCTAGATAGTTGGCTTTGATCAGCGGATGGATGCGGCCTTCAAAGTTTCGGTTACCGGAAAGAACAGAAGAAACTAGCATCTGTTCGTCTTGGATCGCTTCTGAGATAGCATCGTCTAAAGGTCCAGAGTTACCGATACACGTTGTACATCCGTATCCGACTAAATGGAAGCCTAATGCTTCAAGATAAGGCATCAGCCCACTTTTTTCTAAATAAGAGGTAACGATCTTAGAACCCGGTGCCAAGGATGTTTTAACATAAGCTGGGACTTTCAAGCCTTTTTCAACAGCATTTTTTGCCAATAGTCCAGCTGACAGCATCACGAAAGGATTGCTGGTATTGGTACAGCTGGTGATCGCTGCCAACAATACATCACCGGTATGCAAGGTGTCGTCTTCCTTGTCCCATTGGATCGTCGCTGTTTTATCTAATTCTTCTGCAGGCAGATCAAATCCTTTGGGTCCCATTGGTCCTTGAACGGAAGCATCGAAATCTTCTGCTACTTGGGAAAGAGCGATTCTATCTTGTGGACGTTTTGGTCCAGCAAGAGAAGGTTCAATCTCTCCTAGATCCATGGTGATAACTTTTGTATAGGTAGGAACTTTCTCCTTGTCATAGAATAAGTGGTTGGCTTCGGCATAAGCTTTGACAAGCTCGATCAATTCAGGAGAACGTCCAGTTGTGGCCATATAGTTCAGAGTCTCTTCATCGATCGGACAAAATCCACAGGTTGCTCCGTATTCTGGAGCCATGTTTGCCAATGTTGCGCGGTCAGCTAAACTTAATTCAGAATAGCTAGCACCGAAATATTCCACGAATTTGCCGACAACATTTTCTTGTCGCAAACGTTCAGTGACAGCTAATGCTAAATCGGTTGCTGTTGTGCCGGCTGGAAAAGAACCGATGAACTCGACACCGATCACTTCTGGTGTTGGGAAAAAGGAAGCTTCGCCTAGAATGGCCGCTTCAGCTTCGATCCCGCCGACACCCCAGCCTAGAACACCTAAACCGTTGATCATCGTTGTATGTGAATCGGTTCCCTGAAGGGTGTCTGGAAACAGTAAAGTTTCTTCACCGATCTGTTTACTGATCACGACATCAGACAAGGATTCAATATTGACCTGATGAATGATTCCTGTTTCTGGAGGGACCACTTCAAAATCGTCAAAGGATTGCTGTGCCCATTTTAAAAACTGATAGCGTTCTTCGTTGCGTTCAAATTCTCTTTCAGTATTGATTGCGATCGCTTCAGGACGACCAGAAGCGTCTACTTGTACAGAATGATCCACGACCAGTGTGACCGGGATCTCTGGATTGATGTCAGTGGCGTCTCCACCTAAAGAGACGATCGCATCACGCATAGCTGCTAGATCAACCACGGCGGGAACTCCAGTAAAGTCCTGTAAGACAACTCGTGCTGGTTTGAAAGGAACAACACCCTGAGGCGAAGCGGGATTCCAGTTGACTAACGTATCAATGTTTTCTTCTGTTACATCTTCACCCAAATGGCGGGCAACACTTTCTAGTAATACACGAATCGAGTAAGGTAGATCTGTTAAGTTTCCGTCGAATGCCTTGACTACTTCTTGGATATCGAAGTAGGTATATTCTTTTGTATCAAGGGTTAGATATTTCTTCCAATGCATTAAAATGCCTCCAATTCTAAATTATGCTCTTGGCATAATTATACGTTTTTATTTAAAAATTGCAAATATCGAAATTAAAAATCTTTCATTTTTGGTTTATCGTGTTATAATTATTTTCATGATTTATTTTAAATGTATGAAATAAAATCCAAAAAACAAGTAGAATAGGAGGAAGACGAGTGGAAGAAAAGAAAAATTCCTTTCCGAGTTTAGAAGAACTGGCGCAAAGATGTTATCAAAATGATAAGATAGAAATGCAACTTTATACAGAAAATGATGTCAAACGTGGACTGCGAGATCAAAACGGAAAAGGGGTCGTTGTTGGCCTAACGAACATCTCAACTATTTATCCTGAAAAGATCGTCGATGGTAAGAAAATACCGGGTTGTGGCGAGTTACGCTACCGAGGGATCGATATTGAAGAGTTGGTGAGCGGTTTTGTTTCAGAAGGAAGATTTGGCTTTGAGGAAGTTGCATATTTATTACTTTTTGGTAATTTGCCAACAAGGGAAGAATTAGCTGACTTTCATGAGATTCTTGCTAACAGACGTAGATTGCCGACAAATTTTGTCAGAGACGTTATTATGAAAGCCCCACCTGCAAGTATAATGAACAGTTTGTCTCGAAGTATTTTAACGCTGGCAAGCTATGATGAGAAGGCAGATGATGTCAGTATAGAGAATGTGCTAGATCAAAGCTTAGATTTGATTGCTGTTTTTCCATTACTGGCAGTATATGCCTACCACGCCTATAATCATTATGGCAATGGCGGCAGTATGTATATTCATAAACCAAAAGAAGGTTTGAGTACAGCAGAAACGATTTTGATGATGTTGCGTCCAAATCAGGAATATACTGCGCAAGAAGCACAGACACTGGATATGGCATTAGTTTTGCACATGGAGCATGGCGGTGGGAACAATTCGACTTTCACCACACGTGTCGTCACCTCCAGCGGATCAGATACGTATTCTACGATTGCCGCAGCATTGGGTTCCTTGAAAGGACCAAAGCATGGTGGAGCCAATATCAAAGTCACTCAAATGATGGAAGATTTGAAAGCGACAGTCGGAGACTATTCTGATGAAGCCGCCGTCCGTGAATATTTGAAGAATATTTTAGAGAAAAAAGCCTTTGATGAAAAAGGATTGATTTATGGGATGGGTCATGCGATCTATGGGGATAATGATCCCCGAGCGGCAATTTTCAAGCGCTATGTCTCAAAACTGGCGCAAGAAAAAGGCGAAGAAGCCAAAGCAGAATTTGACTTGTATACACTAGTCGAAAGAGTCGCACCGGAAGTCATTATGGAAAAACGGAAAATCTACAAAGGAGTCAGTGCGAATATTGATTTCTTTAGTGGTTTCGTATACAACATGCTTGGTTTACCAAAGGAATTGTATACACCGATCTTTGCGATCGCCCGTATTGTTGGTTGGTCTGCTCATCGGTTGGAAGAGTTGATCAATTCTCAACGGATCATGCGTCCAGCTTATCAAGAAGTCTCAGTTGACCGCTACTATGAGACATTGGATAAACGATAGAATCTTAGAATCAAAGAAAGAAGGAAACGATGCCGTTTCCTTCTTTTTTTGATCTATAGAATTTCATCAATTGCTGGATCAGATCCCTGTGGAGAGTCCCCAGAATGACTACTTATCAGTTTTTCTATAAAAAAACATCCAAAGACTTGTAAACAAGACCTTGGATGTAAAGATAAATATCTTATAGTTTTTGGTTGTAGTATTCAACGATTAGAGATTCGTCAACATCTAGAGTCAATTCGTCACGTTCTGGTAAACGAGTCAATGATCCTTCTAGTTTTTCAGCGTCGAAACTTACGAATGCTGAGCGTCCGATAGTTGCTTCAACAGCTTCTTTAATAGTAGGGATACCTTTTGATTTTTCGCGAACAGCGATCACTTGACCAACTTCTACGCGGTATGAAGGGATATCCACACGTTTGCCATCAACAGTGATGTGGCCGTGGTTAACTAATTGACGTGCTTGACGACGAGTAGTTGCTAAACCTAAACGGTAAACAACGTTGTCTAAACGACGTTCTAGTAAAATCATGAAGTTAACACCATGTTTACCTTCTTTGATTTTGCTTGCTTGTACGAACATAGTACGGAATTGACGTTCGTTCATGCCATACATATGACGTAGTTTTTGTTTTTCATTTAATTGCAATCCATATTCAGAACGAGAGCCACGGCTGTTTGGTCCGTGTTGTCCTGGTGCGTATGGGCGACGTGCTAATTCTTTTCCAGTGCCAGATAAAGAAATACCTAGGCGACGAGAAAGTTTCCATGATGGTCCTGTATAACGAGACATTTAAAAATTCCTCCAATAAAATATATTTTTTTGGAGTAAAATAATCCGAATGAAAAATTCATGACACGTGTAGTTCATTCTTCAATCTTCACCTTTGCAGCCGCGGTTACACAATTGAACCCTGCTGGGCGATGAACTGGTGACGTATGATTATCTTTCTGCTGCATTATTTTACACAAAGAGTATCATACTACGCTATCGTAGTATTTGTCAAGGTAAAAGAAACATCATTTAGTGGTTCATCTCTTCTTACTATAAGAAGAGCTTGTCTCTAGTATTGATATGAGATTGTCATCCGAGATGATACAGCGTGCGTGGTTTTGATACTATGGAGTAAAGGCTAGTGCAATTCTCTTTTGCCAGAACGAAATGAAAAGTCGATATTTTATTTTCAGAAAAAAGAATTCTTTTCACAATTTTCTTTACAAATCAAGGATTTCTCTTTAGAATAAGAAAGGATTGTGAAAAATTAAGAAGTGAAGGTGAAAAAAGTGATGAATCCAATCTCTCCGTTATTCGAGAAAATCGATTCTTCAATCAGCAAAAAGGTAAGTTTGATTGATACGAGTTTTGCTCGATATGCGGTACGTGCGATGTTGGCTTGTCTATTTTTGACATTGGGGACAGCAGTGGCATTTGCAGTTGCAATGAAGGGTGAAGAGATTGCCCATGGATTAGGGAAATTATTGTATGCCTTTATGTTCAGTTGGTCATTAGTTATGATCTTGTATATGAATGCTGAACTTGGAACATCTAATATGTTGTATATGACTGTGGGTGTTTATCGAAAACGACTTTCCTTGACGAAGGCCTCTAAGATATTATTGACTTGTATTTTATTCAATTTAATTGGCGGTATCTTGTTTGGTTATTTAGTCTCTTTGACAGGCCCCTTCCAAAACCTGGCAGCAGATAATTACATGCTTGAAGCGATCTCAGGAAAATTGACCAAATCGACTGTGGAGATTCTAGTTGAAGGGATCTTTGCAAATATAGTAGTAAATACCGCAGTACTTGTGAGTATGCGGATGAAAGACGATGCAGGAAAAGTGCTCGCGATCGTTTTCATTATTTTTATCTTCGCTTTTTTAGGATATGAACACGTAATCGCTAACTTTCCGGCATTTACTTTAGCGTATTTTGCTTCAAACGGAGCGTTAGCTACACTAACAACAGCGAATATTCTTCATAATCTTGTGTTTGCTTTGATCGGCAACTACATTGGCGGTGCCTTAGTCATCGGTTTGATGTATGCATGGTTGAACAATTCAAAATCCGATTATGTAGATTAAAAACAAAATGCTTAGTAAGCTATCAGACTCACTGGTTGAGTTTGATAGCTTTTTTATGTGTATTGAAAACCACTGACTATGCCAAGAGGGCAATACACATAAAAAAGTTGCATATCCATAGAATCTCTTACGCATAAATACCAACTATAGGATTTAAAAAATCATTACGCCCAAATATTTTACTTAGAGTTTTAGTATCTAATTTAGATATTTGCCTTATTTCAACACTTTCTAAATCTATCTCATCTTCCCATATTTTCCATAATTCAAATGAACTATTTAAATTTTTTAGATATTCAGAAAGATAAGGGTAAAACAAATTCCAGTCAAAAACATCTATATAATATATATACGGTTTTTGTGAATAACTGTTGATAGCTCCTATATCTATATTCTCTTCTACTTGAAAATGCTTATCATTGTCATTCAAAAATGTAAATATCTTTTCTTTTGGATCTAATTCATAAATATTAAGTTCTAGATTCGATTTAATATCTGAAATAATCGAACGACTATTATCAAATTTTTTCAGTTCATCTAAAGAATAAAAAGTATCTGTATTATTCTTTTTTTCTACATTTAATTTACGATCACTTGCTAGATACATTCCAACAGACATAATTCCACCCTTGCATATTATATTTAAGGCTTTAGTCTTCCGACTTTTTAGAGGAGAACCTTAGGAACCTTTTGTTATTTTTCATGTGGTATTCGAACAACTATCCCCTCTTTCATTAGCAAGTTTTTTTCATCTAACCGCTACCTGTTCACACGCTGTGAGTAGGCTCTTTGTGGGGGGTGTAACAACAAATTTTATCGTTTCGCACATTCAGTATGGCATGATTTTGGTTAAAATCCAAATTTTAGTTTCTTTCCATTTCTGTCATTCATATTCTAACTAAAAGGTGAGTTATTAGTTTAGAAGAAAGAAGACCTGTTTAGATACTAGTCAAATGACCGAATAGATGTAAGAAAAAGCATTTCGACCAACAGAAAAACTAACAGATTTTCAATGAAGGAGTGGGGTGAGGCACGAGGCTCGTGCTTATCTAATTTACGTAAATTTTACATAATTCACATGAAAACTATCAGAATTTTATCGAAAATTGTTGTTGGGCGATTATAGTGAAATTATCATAGGAAAATATTCAGAAAATCTGAAAAATCAGACAGGAGTCAATGGACTGTTGCATGATATTATAGGAGTTTCTACACATAGTTTAAAATGGATATCGCACAACGATTAGATCAAATCGATTAAAAATGAGCTATTTATATAGACCAACAGAAAAGTTCTCAGTGGAATATGCTGAGAATTTGCTACTCGAAGCTTTTAAGAAAGGCTTTGTTGGGCGATATGCTAAAATGAATGTACCTAATAGAAGTATTTGAAGAATGAGAGCAAGGAGAAAACTCAATGAAATTAAACATCAGAAAAACAGTGCTGGCAGGAATCGCCTTCATGACAATCTCGGCTTTCTGGCAGTTGTATGATTTTGCCGTCCCCCTCATGTTGAATCAGGAGTTTGGTGTACCTGATACCTTATCGGGAGTCGTGATGTCGCTGGACAATATTTTGGCGCTATTTATGTTGCCTTTTTTCGGAGCTATCTCTGATAAAACAATGACAAAAATTGGCAAGCGAATGCCGTTTGTTTTTGTTGGAACGGTCGCAGTTTCACTAGGTATGCTGCTTCTTCCTTATGCTGTAAGTACCCACAGTCTAGTGCTGTTCATTCTTGCGTTAGGGATCGTGTTGATTTTCATGGCAGTGTATCGTTCGCCAGCGGTCGCTTTGATGCCTGATATCACGATCAAACCAATGCGCTCAAAAGGCAATGCAATCATTAATTTATTGGGAGCAATCGGTGGTGTGGTCACATTAGTAGGTTTAACGCTGCTTGATCCGGTTGCGATTGGTTATTTCCCCATCTTTGTGATGATTTCAGGTTTTATGCTTCTAGGACTTTTTGTCATGTTGGCAACTGTCAAGGAAAATCAATGGGCACAGCAGATGACAGAAGATACACGAAGCTATCATGTCGTAGAGATAGAAGAAGATCCCCAGACACACGCACTTCCAATGGACGTCAAACGTTCTTTGCGCTTTCTGTTGTTTTCAATCGCTCTTTGGTTTATGGGGTACAATGCGGTGATCTCGGCTTTTTCAAGGTACGCGACGATTCAGATTGGGCTGACAGGTGCGCAGGCATCTGCGATTTTACTGGTAGCTAATGTTGGTGCGATCGTCTCTTTTCTGCCGATTGGTGTCTTTGCTTCCAAATTTGGTCGTAAACTGACTATTCAAATGGGTGTGATCTTGCTGACATTGGTGTTTTTAACAGCAACCTTCTATCAACAATTTCATCCGTTATTGTATATTAATTTTCTACTTGCGGGTCTTGCCTGGGCGGCGATCAATGTCAATTCTTTGCCAATGGTACTCGAAATGGCGGATGCCGGAGATGTTGGAAAGTATACCGGACTGTACTATACCTTTTCAATGGCGGCTCAAATCGTCACACCGATTTTATCGGGTGTTTTGTTTGATTCAGTTGGTTATAAGATTCTATTTCCATATGCGACCTTCTTTGTTTTTGCCTCGTTTGTCACGATGTTGAAGGTGAAGCATGGCGATTCATTACCAGTCGACGGGAGAGGAGTGTCCAAATGATGTTAGGATTATTGTTGATGGTGGTTCTTTATATTTTTCTAGTTGCGCCTAGTCTTGAGACGCGTGAGTTGAAGCAAGAAAGATATGCACATCGAGGTTTGCATTCTGAAAATCAGAAAATCAAGGAAAACAGCATCGAGGCTTTTCGACTAGCTGTAGAAAAAGGATACGGTGCGGAATTGGATGTACAGCTGACAAAAGACGGTCAGGTCGTTGTTTATCATGATGATAGTTTGCTGAGATTGGAAAACGACAATCGCCTAGTCTCAGGGTGTACGCTAGAAGAACTGCGAGAGTATCAGTTGCCGTTATTGACAGAGGTGTTGGAGCTGGCAGCTGGCAAAGTAGAGTTGATCGTAGAATTAAAGCATGTGCCTTTCGCGCAGATCAAACCTTTTTGCCAAAAAGTTTATGAGGTTTTAGAAGCTTATGAAGGCACGTATTGTATTGAAAGCTTCAATCCTTTTGTCGTTGCATGGTTTAAAAAACATGCGCCCAATGTAACGAGAGGTCAACTAGTACAGCCTGCCAAAGAGTATCCCCATTTTTGGCAAGGACTTGTTTTAAACAGTTTGTTATATCAGTTTCTTGCAAGACCACATTTTATTGCCTTTGAGATTGAAAATTCTCGTTGGAATCCTGCTTTGTGGGTCAATCGAATACTAAAGGCTAAATTTGTCTTGTGGACAGTTCCGTCCTCTCGTCAACCTTTAGAAAAAAGCATTGATGCTTATATTTTTGAAGATCTTGATGCTTGAAAAAGCTTGGTATCTATGATTAAGTAAGTAGTAGGAGAGATACAGAAACAAAGAAAGAGAGTTAACCATGACACAACGTAAATTATTTGCCTTTGATATTGATGGGACGCTATTGGATTCCAATAAACGTCCTTTGCCAAGTACAGTAGCTGCATTGACTAAATTGAAAAATGCTGGACACTATGTGACGATTGCTACAGGTCGTAGCCGTTACTTAGCGTCAGAAGTGATTCGTGAGTTAGCCTTTGACAATTATATTTTATGCAACGGGTCGGCGGCCTTCGTCGATCATCAGCAAGTCTACAAACGTTTGCTCCATAAAGAACAGCTACACGAGTTTTTGAAAGAAGCGCATGCGATGCAGATAGACACCTCTTTTGTTGGCTTGGATCATTCCAAGCGTTCAACAAGCTACAATCCAGCTTTTATGGATGAGGCGATGCAATCCTTTGGCTCGACAACGCCGGAACTAGATATGGAATTTCTCGAGAAGAACGATGTTTATCAGACATTGGCTTTCTATGATGCAACCTATGAACATTATTTTGATGACAAATACTCGGAATTGGACTTTGTCCGTTGGCATCCAAAATGTGTTGACGTCATTCCGACAGGCGGTTCCAAAGCAGCAACGATTCTGCATGTTGCAGAGGGTCTAGGCTTGTCTCAGCAAGACGTGATCGCTTTTGGTGATGGGATGAACGACCGAGAAATGTTGAAGGAAGCCGGTACAGGAGTAGCGATGGGCAATGCTTCCGATGAAGTCCGTCAATATGCAGATAGGATCACCGATGACAATGACAGTGACGGCATTTGGAATGCCTTGGTCGCTTTAGGTTTTTTGACAAACTGACCCAACCGAAAGGAGAAGGCTTATGAAAATCGCAATGATCGCCCATGACCGCAAAAAAGATTTGATGATCAAGCTGGTCAGCGCTTATCAACATGTACTAGAAAAACATCAACTATTTGCTACTGGAACAACCGGTGGAAGAATCCAAGAGGAGACAGGATTGCCTGTTCACCGCTTCAAATCAGGGCCGCTGGGAGGCGACCAACAAATTGGGGCGATGATTTCTGAAGATGAATTGGATATGGTGATTTTTCTCAGAGACCCTTTGGCGGCACAACCCCATGAACCGGATGTGACCGCACTGATCCGTTTGTCTGATGTTTATGAAATTCCACTGGCAACAAATATTGGCACGGCCGAGATCCTGATTCGTGGATTAGAAGCCGGTTTTGCTGATTTCCGGGAAGTCGTACATGAAACGGACAATAAACCCTTGTCGCTTTGATTGAAGGAGAACGAATGAAAAGTATTTTAAAAGAGAACCGTTTCTTTTTGATGACTGTAATCCTGGTTATTTTGCTCAGAGTTTTTGTCTTTCGCACGGTGATCGTCCTGGGACATTCGATGGATGAGACCCTTGCGGAAGGACAGTGGACTATAGCGGTCAAGCATGCTAGTTATGAGCATCAAGACATGGTTATTCTGACGGAACCGGATCAGCCGGAAAAGGAAGCTGTCAAGCGGGTGATCGGTTTGCCAGGTGACAAGGTCTCGATGAAAGATGACCGATTCACAGTCAACGGGCAGGAAATACCGGAAAATTATTTGTCAGCCTACCAAAAAGCCTTTGAAACGGATCGATTGCAGGGGAACTACGCCTACAACGAAGACTATCAGGACCTTGCGCAGCAGGCGGAAACATTTACAAATGATTTTGAGGTGACCGTCCCTGAAGATGCTTATTTTGTATTAGGAGACAATCGTTTGATCTCCAAGGACAGTCGGATTTTTGGGATGGTACCTAAAGATTACATGCAAGGAAAGCTGGTCTTGCGAGTTTGGCCTTTGAACAAGCTTTCACTACTTTAATGATCGAAAAAGAGTTTGAAATCGCAAACTCTTTTTTTTCTATTCTAAAACCTTTATAATAGGAGAAGATGTTAATAGAGAAGAGGAAAAAGTGTGCGGGTATTATTTATTGGTGATGTCGTTGGGTCGTTGGGGAGACAGACTGTAACAAACTATTTGCCGAAGCTGAAGAAAATTTATCGTCCCCAGGTTACGATTTTAAATGGTGAGAATGCGGCTGCTGGCCGAGGAATCACAGAAAAAATATACAAAAAGTTTTTACAGGACGGAGTCGATGTGGTGACTTTAGGAAATCACACGTGGGACAATCGAGATATTTTTGAATTTATCGATGATGCAAAAAAAATGATTCGTCCTGCCAATTTTCCAGAGGCAGCGCCTGGCAAAGGAATGGTCTTTGTTAAGGTGAATGCAATCGAACTAGCTGTCATTAATTTACAGGCACGTTCCTTTATGGTCGATATCGATGACCCTTTTAAAAAAGTAGAAGAGCTGCTTGCGGAAGCACGCAAGCGGACTCCTTTTATCTTCGTGGATTTCCATGGTGAGACCACCAGTGAAAAACAGGCGATGGGCTGGTATTTGGATGGGAAGGTCTCGGCAGTCGTAGGTACGCATACGCATGTGCAGACCAACGATGCTAGAATCTTGCCTCAAGGAACAGCGTATTTGTCAGATGTTGGTATGACCGGTCCATATGATGGGATCTTAGGAATGAAGAAGGAAGCGATCATTGAGAAATTTTTGACTGCTTTACCACAGCGTTTCGAAGTGGTCGAAACAGGGAGAAGTATTCTTTCAGCATGTATTTTAGAGATCGATGAACAAACAGGTAAAGCAAAATCCATCCAACCAATCCAGATCAGTGATGATCGACCGTTGATGGAGTAAAGCAGAATAGAGGTGTGGACTTTGGGTCCTTTAGAACAAGAACCAGAAGTGCAACAGGCGCTAGATGAACTACTTGATTTATTGTCAGAGCATGAAACGATCAAAGAGTTCAAGCGAATTCAAGCAAAAGCACAACAAAATCAGCATTTAAAGGAACTGGAAGAAGCAATCAAAGCCGCGCAAAAAGACGCGGTGCAGTTTGCCCATTACAATAAACCGGAAGCAGAGAAACAGGCGATTATCCGGATCAATGAATTGAACAAGGAATACGCGGAACACCCACTTGTCGTGGCCTACCGTGAAAAACTGATCGAAGCAGACGATTTGCTACAGCATGTGACCAAACGTTTGCAAAGACAGGTGAATCAAGCGATTGAGGAGGAAGAATCAAATGCCTCAAAAAACGAAGCATACCCCAATGATGGAACAGTACTTTAGCATCAAGGAACAATACCCCGATGCTTTTTTGTTCTACCGTCTAGGCGATTTTTATGAACTTTTTTATGAAGATGCGATTCAGGTTTCTCAGTTATTGGAGTTGACCTTGACCAGTCGCAATAAAAATGCAGAGGAACCGATCCCAATGTGTGGTGTCCCGCATCATGCCGCCGCGAATTACATTGATACCTTGGTAGAGCAAGGTTATAAAGTAGCGATTTGTGAACAGGTGGAAGATCCAAAAACGACCAAAGGTATGGTCAAACGGGAAGTCGTTCAGCTGGTTACACCAGGTACGGTGATGGATGGCAAAGGCTTGTCAGCAAAGGACAATAATTTTCTGACGGCCTTGGCATTTGATGGACAACAGTATGGTTTTGCCTATGTGGACCTGTCTACAGGCGAATTACGGACGGCTATTTTGTCAGACGAGGAAGCCGTGTTGAATGAAGCTTCAGCTTTACAAACCAAGGAGGTCGTTTTTACGTCAGATATTCCTGAATCAGTAGAGGAATTGTTGACCGCACGATTGGGAGTAATTTTTTCCAAACAGGTGACCTATGAGGAAAACGCAGAATTTCAATTTTTAACAAGTGAGCTACCGGAAAAGCTTGAAAAAGAAGTGACAGGTAAGTTATTGAGGTATTTAGCAATCACGCAAAAACGTAGTTTGGATCATATCCAGAAAGCGGTGGGCTATCAGCCGGATCATTACTTAAAAATGGACTATTATTCTAAGTTCAATTTGGAATTAAGTCAGTCGATCCGAACGGGAAAAAAACAAGGGACTTTATTATGGTTATTGGATGAAACCAAAACAGCCATGGGTGGTCGCTTGCTGAAGCAATGGGTAGATCGCCCGCTGATTCAGCGCTCACAGATTCAGGCACGTCAGGAGCAAGTCGCCTCGTTGATCCATGCCTTTTTTGAACGAGCAGACCTGCAGGAAGCGTTGACTAAAGTGTACGATCTTGAACGTTTGGCTGGCCGAGTGGCTTTTGGCAATGTCAACGGCCGTGATTTGATCCAGTTGCGAACTTCTTTGCAGCAAGTACCCTATATCCATCAGATATTGGCAGGTATTGATCAAGGGGAATGGGCAACATTACTGACAGGTTTGAAGCCGCTAGATGATTTGGTTGATCTGATCGACCGATCGATCAATGAAGAGGCTCCTTTGCAAATCACGGAAGGAAATGTGATCAAGGACGGATTCGATGACCAGCTAGATCAGTACCGTGAGGCGATGCGCAACGGGAAAAAATGGTTGGCAGAATTGGAAGCTAAAGAACGTCAGGCGACCGGAATCAAAAATCTGAAGGTTGGTTTTAACCGTGTATTTGGTTATTTTATTGAGATCACCAAATCTAACCTAGCTAATCTTGAAGAAGGAAGATACGAACGCAAGCAGACCTTGGCGAATGCCGAGCGTTTTGTCACACCGGAATTAAAAGAGTTAGAGAAACTGATTCTGGAAGCAGAGGAACAGTCCGTTGATTTAGAATATCGTTTGTTTTTACAAGTTCGCGAGGAAGTCAAACAGTCGATCGACCGCTTACAGCGTTTGGCGAAGTCTATCAGCAGTGTCGATGTTCTGCAAAGTTTTGCGACAATCAGTGAACGTTATCAGTATGTACGCCCAGTGCTGAGTAATGCACAGGAGTTGAATATCGTTGACGGTCGTCATCCAGTCGTGGAAAAAGTTCTAGGACATCAGGAATATATTCCAAATACGATCCATATGGACAAGGAAACCTTGATATTATTGATCACGGGACCGAATATGTCTGGGAAAAGCACGTACATGAGACAATTGGCACTAACTGTAGTGATGGCGCAAATGGGTTGCTTTGTCCCAGCGCAATCTGCTGAAATGCCAATTTTTGACCGGATCTTCACCCGAATCGGTGCAAGTGATGACTTGATTGCCGGTCAAAGTACTTTTATGGTAGAGATGATGGAAGCTAATCAAGCGCTGCGTTACGCAACACCTAATAGTCTGGTCTTATTCGATGAGTTGGGGCGCGGAACAGCAACCTACGATGGTATGGCCTTGGCCCAAGCAATCATTGAATATATCCATCAAGAAGTAAGGGCAAAAACCCTGTTTTCTACTCATTATCATGAGCTGACTATTTTAGAAGAAGAGTTGTCTCATTTAAAAAATATTCATGTAGGTGCCGTTGAAAAAGAAGGCGAAGTCGTCTTTCTGCATAAAATGATGGAAGGACCCGCAGATAAAAGCTATGGGATCCATGTAGCGAAAATCGCCGGTCTACCGACAGAGCTGTTACAGCGAGCCGATCTCATTTTACAGGCACTGGAAGCTGGGAATACCTTGCAAAATCAAACGATCCCAACTCAGGATGCTGTGGTCAAGGAAAGTCAGCAGTTGTCTTTATTCAATGACTGGTCAGACAGTGATCAACAAGTGGTAGAAGAATTGAAAAACTTGAACGTTTTAGAATTGACGCCAATGGAAGCTTTGAATACACTTTATGCCCTGCAAAAACAAATTCAAAAATAGAAAGAAGGGAAGACAATGGGAAAAATTCAAGAATTATCCGAACGTCTTGCCAATCAGATCGCTGCAGGAGAGGTTGTTGAACGACCGGCTTCTGTAGTGAAGGAACTAGTCGAAAATGCCATTGATGCTGGGAGTACACAAATAGATATTTTGCTGGAGGAAGCTGGACTTAGAAAGATCCAAGTCACAGATAATGGGGAAGGGATCGTAGAAGA
Source organism: Enterococcus olivae (assembly GCF_053760925.1). Lineage (NCBI taxonomy): Bacteria > Bacillati > Bacillota > Bacilli > Lactobacillales > Enterococcaceae > Enterococcus > Enterococcus olivae. Next base: position 2,951 of record NZ_JBSMVT010000006.1, on the reverse strand, counting down.
AGATGTCGAAAATGCCTTCAAGCGTCATGCGACCAGCAAGATCCATACTCGGGATGATCTGTTCCGTATTCGAACATTGGGATTTAGAGGCGAGGCTTTGCCAAGTATTGCGTCTGTCTCAGAGGTGACGATCGACACGGCCTCCCAGGAAGAGCAGCAAGGAACCTTTCTGCGGATGAAAGGTGGTACGATCGAGGAACGACGACCATCTGCCCTAAGACAGGGGACGAAAATAACCGTGGAACATCTATTTTTTAATACACCTGCACGATTGAAATATGTCAAAACGCTGCAGACAGAATTAGCCAATATTGGGGATATCGTCAATCGTCTGGCATTGAGCCATTCGGACATTGCTTTTCGCTTGGTTCACGATGGCAATAAAATGCTGTCCACTTCGGGAAATGGTGATTTAAAACAAGCGATCGCAGGTATTTATGGTTTGCAAACTGCAAAAAAAATGCGTGAGCTTCAAGCCAAAGATTTGGATTTTGAGATCACAGGCTACATTTCTCTACCAGAAGTCACACGAGCGAGTCGCAATTATATGTCGACGATCATCAATGGACGATACATCAAAAACTTTGCTTTGAATAAAGCCATCGTCAACGGTTATGGATCCAAACTGATGGTGGGGCGTTTTCCACTTGCAGTCCTTGAGATTCGAATGGACCCGCTACTGGTTGATGTCAACGTCCATCCAACCAAACAAGAGGTTCGATTGTCCAAAGAAGAAGAATTAACAACACTAATCAGCCAAACGATCAATGAAGTGCTTCGAGAAGAAAATTTGATTCCGAATGCTGCCGATAATCTACGGTTCAAAAAGAAAGTAAGTGATCAGAAAAAAGCCGAACAGCTTTCGATCGAATTGGAACAGCCACGAGCTTCGAAAACAGATTTAAGTTTCGATAAACAGACCGGAGACTTTTATATAGAAGAAAGTTTTGAACAGCCTGTGGATAATTTTGTGGATAACCATGGGGATAAGCCTGGAGAATTTTCGAAAAATGCAAATGAAGACCGTTCGAAGGTTGATACACCAATAGAAAACCGTCAAGTAAATTTTCTTGAAACAGATAATGGAAAAAAAGAAAATGTGGAAAACTTTGACGAAACTCCTTGGACAGATGAAGAAACCGAGGGAAATACGACTCTCCATCCAGAATTTGATCTGCAAGATAAAGGTCAGCAGATGATTGAGCGTGTGATGGAGGAAGAGGCACCGAAACAAAGATTCCCTGAATTGGAATACTTTGGACAAATGCATGGAACCTATCTGTTTGCTCAAAGTCAGGATGGTTTGTATATTGTTGATCAGCATGCAGCTCAGGAACGCATCAAATATGAATATTTCCGCAAGCAAATTGGTGAAGTGGGCGATGACTTGCAAGAGTTATTGGTTCCAATCGTCTTGGATTATCCAAACAGTGATGCATTAAAGCTAAAAGAACAGACTGAAGCATTGAAAAAAGTCGGGATTGCTCTGGAAGAATTTGGAGCCAACAGCTTTATCGTGCGAGCCCATCCGACCTGGTATCCTTCTGGTCAAGAGGAAGAGATCATCCGCGAAATGATCGACATGCTGTTGACCACTGGAAAAGTCAGTGTCCATCAATTTAGAGAAGCGACAGCGATCATGATGAGCTGTAAACGTTCGATCAAGGCGAATCATTACTTGAATCCACAACAGGCGAGGGTGCTCTTGGAGGATTTAGCGCAATGTGAGAATCCTTTCAACTGTCCACATGGTCGTCCGGTGCTGATCCATTTTACGAATAGTGACATGGAACGCATGTTTAAACGTATCCAGGATCCTCATCAGTCAAGAGGAGGCGAAGAATGAAAATCATTTTAGCTTCACAGTCACCGAGAAGAAAAGAATTGTTGCATTTAATAGTAGAAAATTTTGAAGTGATCCCTGCAGATATCGACGAACAGGTCAGAGAGCAGGAGCAACCTGAAGCCTATGTGTTAAGGATGGCAAAGGAAAAAGCTCAAACGATTGCTGAACGTTATCCGCAAGATCTAGTAATCGCAAGTGACACGATCGTTGTGAATGAAGGAAAAATCTTGGGGAAACCAGCTTCATATAAGGAAGCAGAGGCCATGCTGCAAGCGATGAGTGGAAACACGCATGTGGCTTATACAGCGGTCGCCTTGCAGTCATCCGAAAAACAAAAAGAAATACTGACTTATGCAGAGGTGACCTTCTTTCCATTAACGGAAGAAGAGATTGCGCACTATTTAGAGCAGAACGAGTACTCAGATAAAGCCGGAGCTTATGGTATTCAAGGCGCAGCAGCTATTTTTGTCAAAGAAGTCAAAGGAGACTACTATAGTATTGTTGGTTTTCCAGTGGGAAAGGTCAATCAACTATTAAAAGAATTTGATTATTAATCAAAAATCCAGCCTTCTGTTTTATTGAGAAGGCTGGATTTTCTGCTTTATTTACTGATTTTAAGGAAATTTCAGAAAAAATGTGAAAATTCAACTTTTTGTGTTGACTTATTACAGAGAAGCATGCTATATTATTCAACGTTGGTTCTGAACCAACACGTCGAAAATTTCTTTAAAAAAAGTAGTTGACGACATTCGAAACAAATGATATTATAACAAAGTCGTTAAATTACCGATTGGATCTTTTCGCTGATCTAACAGCAAAAATAATTCAAAAAAGTAGTTGACAGATAACAAGTCATTTGTTAAGATAATCAAGTCGCTGAAAACAGCACATCAGAAAGTTGAAATGTTTCTGAAAAAAACTTTTATAAAGTGGTTGACATCTATTGCTTAACCTGATATGATATAAAAGTTGCTAACACAGCACGACGTAGACCTTTGAAAACTGAACAAAGCAAGCAAACGAACCAATGTGTAGGATGCTTCTATTAGATAGAAGCAAACACAACAAAGCAAGCAGTAATGCTAGCAAACGTTATTTTTATGAG